>CBFGOI010000015.1:0-60743 GCA_965650335.1 uncultured Pedobacter sp.
CCATGCAGATATTTACTCATCTCCACATTCGCACATCTGCACATTAAATAAAGCACCACGCACACATTTGCTCATCTTCATATTTGCACATTTATAAAGCATTATGCAGACATTTGCTTATTTTCACACCTGCACATTTGCACATAAAAAAATGAACCTTTACTCCATAGAAACCGGCTTATTTAAATTAGATGGAGGTGCTATGTTCGGCGTGGTACCTAAATCAATATGGAATAAGACCATTCCGGCCGACGAGAATAATCTTTGCACTTTCGCCATGCGTTCTCTCCTGATAGAAGATGAAGGCCGGTTAATACTGGTAGACACAGGAATAGGCAATAAGCAGAGTGAAAAATTTTTAAATTATTACTATTTACATGGAGAGGATTCGCTGGAAAAGTCGCTGGCAAACTACGGATTTTCAAAAGAGGACATAACAGATGTATTTCTTACCCACCTGCATCTGGATCACGTGGGCGGAGCGATAGAAAGAAACGGAGAAAACTTAGTCCCTACTTTCAGGAATGCTACGTATTGGAGCAATCAACAACATTGGGACTGGGCTATTCTTCCCAACGAAAGAGAAAAAGCCTCTTTCTTAAAGGAAAACATAATCCCGATACAGGAAAGCGGACAGTTAGAATTCATCAGTCCCGCTCAGTCTGAATTAACACCAAATATCAGTGTCCGCTTCACATACGGGCATACGGATGCTATGATGCTGCCTCAAATTACCTATCAAAACAAAACTATCCTGTATGCAGCCGATTTGATTCCAACTGCTGCTCATATCCCGATCCCATATGTTGCAGGATACGATGTATTCCCTTTAAAATCGATGGACGAGAAAAAGGAAATATTAAACGAAGCTTTTGAAAATGATTATATTCTCTTTTTGGAACATGACGCTATCAACGAATGTTGCACATTAATTCAAACAGAAAAAGGAATACGCTTGGGGGAAACCTTCAGCCTCAGCGATATTTAATTCGCAGATATACTAACAATCTTTTGCAAGCGTTATATTACTGTTTTGCAGAAATGCAAATAAAACGCGTCCGAATCTTTTTTCGTTTAAAGAAAACCCAGGCCGGACGCGCCGAGATCTAAAACTTTAGGTTTGTCATAACATTTTCACAAAATCTGTCTTTTAAGTTCAACTGGAACGATTTTTGTTAACAAAGGCTTTGATTTTATAATAAATTTTATTACAACTTTTCTACTTATTTACCGTTAAAAGCTTATAAAAGTTTTTAACTTTGCACACGCTTTAAGAAAGGGGTATCGTACTTTAAATGAGACAACTCAAAATAACACAATCCATTACCAATCGTGAGTCGCAATCTCTCGACAAATACTTACACGAAATTGGTAAAGTAGACTTAATCACTGCCGAAGAAGAAGTAATTCTTGCTCAAAAAATTCGCGAAGGCGATCAGGCGGCTTTAGAACGCTTAACAAAAACAAACTTACGATTTGTAGTTTCTGTTGCAAAACAATATCAAAATCAGGGCCTAACATTAGGCGATCTTATCAACGAAGGCAACCTTGGTTTAATTAAAGCTGCAAAACGTTTCGATGAAACAAAAGGTTTCAAATTCATTTCATACGCTGTATGGTGGATTCGTCAGTCAATTTTGCAAGCTATTGCTGAACAATCGCGTATTGTTCGTTTACCATTAAACCAGGTAGGTTCTTTAAGTAAAATCAGTAAGGCTTTTTCAAAGCTTGAACAAGAATACGAACGCGAGCCGTCTCCCGAAGAATTGGCCGACACTTTAGAAACTACTGTTGACAAAATATCTGATACATTAAGTAACTCAGGTCGTCATGTTTCTATGGATGCACCATTTGTTCAGGGCGAAGAAAATACATTATTGGATGTATTGGAAAATGGCGAACAAAGCACTGATAGCAATTTAATTGATGAATCGTTATCAGAAGAAATTAAACGTTCATTGCAAACGCTTACAGAACGTGAGCGCGAGATTATCGTTCTTTTCTTTGGATTAGGAAGCAATCATCCTTTATCTCTTGAAGAAATCGGAGAGAAATTTAATCTTACCCGCGAGCGTGTAAGACAAATTAAAGATAAAGCATTACAACGTCTACGTCATACATCAAGAAGTAAGATTTTAAAATCTTATCTTGGATAGATAAATCTTTTAAGGATTGGGAAAAGGCTTGCATTAGATGTGAGCCTTTTTTTATTAGCTATTTTGTTGTTGATGGAAGGTTTTATACCTTGCTGAATGAGTATAATCTATTCGTATTCTCGCCTGTATGGTGCCGGATTTATTCTTTCAAGTATTCTTTCAACTGTAGTTTTTGTCTTAACCGATCATGTCTCCGCAGCAATCATTACAAAATATTGCCTGTTACCGGCGATTACCTTTCTTAATTTTGAGAAGTTCAGAAAACACTCCTATTATTACCAAAACCTTGGTTTCTCGTTAAAAAAACTATTTGCACTAGCTTCAACAATCGATTTTATAGCATTTAGTGTTATGATGTTCATTACTGCGTTAATTGTTCATTATGCTTGAAATTGATAGTGTCACTTTCAGCTATGGAAACAGAAGTATTTTATCAGGTTGTTATTTAAGCTGCCAACCAGGCGAAATTGTAGGGTTGTTAGGAAGAAACGGTTCGGGAAAATCCACTTTACTGAAAATCATCTTTGGCTCTTTAAAAGCAGACGTTATACATTTAAGAATCAATCATATAAGAGTGAAGAGTGGGTTTTCGAAACGAAATATAGCATACCTTCCTCAAGAAAGTTTCCTCCCCCCTTTCTATAAAGTATGCGTGTTAATCAAAGAGATCTCACCCAAATTAGTCACCGATGAAATAGGAGACTATCTCTCAAAAATAAGTGAAACTGAATACAGAAATTTATCCGGAGGAGAACAAAAGTTTTTAGAATGCTTGTGGGTTTTAAGTCAACCTGGATCCTATGCATTATTAGATGAACCATTTTCAGGAATATCACCCCTTCAAATAGAACTCTTGCAACAATCGATAAGGACTTCAGCTCAAACAAAGGGGATCATCCTTACTGATCATTTATACCAACCATTATTAAGCATAAGCAATAGAATTATCCTTTTACATAACAATGCTATTTACTCGATTAAGGAAGAATCAGATTTAATCTTGTATAACTACCTTCCTGCTGATTGATACAAACGCATTGCTCCCAATTTTATCTTTTAATAAACCTGTCCTTGCTAATAATATTATTATTCACATCAATGATATGAATAATATACAAGCCGTTTGTTAAAGCACTCACATTTTCCTGAATCTTTTGACCTTTTGAATAGGTACGTCTAAATAATTCCGTGCCTTGCAGATCGTATATTATTACAGAAAACGCGCTCGTTCGATTACTCGTGCTGATATTTATAATATCAGTAGCAGGATTGGGATATATAGAAACTTTGTATTCCTCAAGCGCAGGATAATCTAATATTGCTGTTTCCGAATAGAGAGAACCTCCATCACTATTTATCTGTTTTATCCTATAATAGTTATCACCAGATAAAGGGTTTTGATGTAAGAAGGAATATCTTGAGTTAACATTAGTAGAATCCCCGTTTACCTTAGCAAGTAAGCTAAAATTAACATTATCGTCGCTCCACTCTATTTCGAATCTGCAAGTATTTCCATCAGATGTTGTAGCCCATTCTAAAGCTACGCCCTTTGCTATCTTCTTTGCTTCTAACTCTATCCGGGTAAGCGGTACTACAACCCTCTCGATGGGCTTGAATAGCAATTTTAGACGATTATTACCAAATGTTGAAGTATCTTTCTTATTTATTGCAAAATCATACTCAGAGGACGTTTGTAAAGGAATAGTGTCGTTTAAATATTTATCCACTAAAAAAACATCAAAATTATCAGCCATGCTGAGATCAGTAAAAGTTAGCTTCACTGCGTCATCTGAAGCAGCGCTTACACTTAGCTTTAGTTCAGAAACCTCAGCAATATCAGGCATGAGATTGATGGCAAGCTTTTGGTTATCGCTTGACAAGGTACTAAGAGATATAGAAGTCCCTCCCATAAATAAAGCATCATCATTTAGTGCTTCGGAGCTTTTTCCCGCTTTAAAAACAACCACCGCTTCTTCTGTATTTTTTGCATTCTGCATCTTTAGCCTTAACAGTTTAAAGGAAGTTTTTTTAAACACCTGGGGCACAGCATTACTGATTAACGAATTTCCCAGCATAGGGGAGGTAACAGGGGCAGACAAAAGCCTAACAGGACTACTTGAGACAGATTTGGAATTTTCTGTAAAAGTTACCGAAGCCCCGGTTGTCTGCGCTCTGGCATAAAAACCTTGTCCCGGCATAATATAGCGCAAATCCCCTGTGGTATTTGTCGAAATACCAACGCCATCAACAACTAAATAACTAGCAAAGCCCCCACCTGGCTTTACAATTTTCAACTCACTCGTAACATTATTTTTTGTCACATTATCCCAATTGATTATTGCAGGATACGGATTACCAATTAAGTTATATCCATTATAAGCACTTTCGCCAGCATTATTTGTAAATGAAAGATTAACAGAAATTTCACCAGAGTTAATAGGTCCGGTATAAGTAACAACATTATTCTCCGGCGTTGCAAAAGGCGCATTCAGCTTTCCGGAATAATTATCTCTGTTACCACGATAGAATAAAAATACACCGTACCCGGGAAGAAAAGATTCTGTTATGCTTGCTACAGGTGTAAACTGAGATTGTGCCAGTGTTGCAGGCTCATAATATTTTGTTAAGGTAATGGCCTCCGGACTCGCTGTACCTCCTGCATCAAAACCATTAGCTGTACCGCCTGGGCCAGTTATGATCATATTTGATTTTAATTGAGCATAAATCTTTGTTGACAGTCCGGATTCATTGATCGGAGAAGATAGTGCCCTGGTGCCCCGGTAAGATGAAACACCTCCTGTATAATAGGATTCTACATTAACATTACCGGTAATTGACGCTCCGTTTAACAAAGGGCCTACATTGGCAGTAGCTGCGGCATTACATTTTAAAGTTAAATAACCACCAGAACTTATAGATCCGCCTGCAACAGAAACAAGTCCCCCAGCCGAAACATCAAGAGTATTGTTAAGAGTAAACGTGCCACTTAGCACGGAAAGAGTTGTATTAACGGTGAGGCCGGAAGACAGACTAACTCCAGCAGCATTGTTTATTGTCAGGGTAGTAGCTATTGATGGTCCGTTACCGGTAACTTGTGCGGATGAACCATTATAGGTATAGTTCCCGGTATTATAGGTTTTTGTACCCGTAACCTGGATAGATCCTGTTGCTGCGGTAGTTGAAAGACCACTGGCATGCGCAGTGATAATACTTCCCCCGCTTGCCATCGTAAAAGTTCCGCTCGAGCCATCTAAAACGGAAGTACCAAGATCTACCGTAGCCCCACTGTTTATAGTAAAATTTACAGCATTAGAAATAGTACCTCCGGTTTTTGAATACGTCTGAGTGGTAGTACCACTGAAATTTACATTGCTGCTGGTACCACTTTGGGTTAAAGTTCCCGCGGTAATAGTTAAAGAACCTTTAAGATTAAGTATTCCGTTACCATTTGAATAACTTACATAAAATGCGCTGGTTGTAGTACTTTGATTCAGTGTAAAGCTACCTTCCACAGTTAATGTCCGGGTTTGACCGCTTGCATTATTACAGATATACACTGTACCGCCGGTTTGAGCATAGTTGCCCACAGTTAAACTGGGTTGAAAACTTACTCCGGTAGCCAGAGCCCCGGTACCCGTACGATTTACAGTTAAAGTACCATCAATATCCATGGTGCCACCATTTGCCGCCAAAGAAAACGTACCGGTTTGCGAGGGACAATCCCAGGTGAAATTGCTAAATGTCTGATTGACCCCTCCGGCAAAAGAAGTGCCGGATACGACGCCAGTAATTTTACAGGTAGAACCAGTATTCCAGGTGGCTGTAGGTATGGTTCCCCCATCTATCGCATGGTTATAAGTTGATCCATTTAAGAAAATCAAAGTTCCGCTTACAGTAAGAGAACCAGCACTTAAAGTTAGTGTTTCCGTAACAGTTACTGTTGTTGAAAGACTTACTCCTGCAGCATTATTGATAGTCATACTTGTGACTGTTGATGGCCCGTTACCAATAACTTGTGCGGATGAACCATTATAGGTATAGTTCCCGGTATTATAGGTTTTTGTACCCGTAACCTGGATAGATCCTGTTGCTGCGGTAGTTGAAAGACCACTGGCATGCGCAGTGATAATACTTCCCCCGCTTGCCATCGTAAAAGTTCCGCTCGAGCCATCTAAAACGGAAGTACCAAGATCTACCGTAGCCCCACTGTTTATAGTAAAATTTACAGCATTAGAAATAGTACCTCCGGTTTTTGAATACGTCTGAGTGGTAGTACCACTGAAATTTACATTGCTGCTGGTACCACTTTGGGTTAAAGTTCCCGCGGTAATAGTTAAAGAACCTTTAAGATTAAGTATTCCGTTACCATTTGAATAACTTACATAAAATGCGCTGGTTGTAGTACTTTGATTCAGTGTAAAGCTACCTTCCACAGTTAATGTCCGGGTTTGACCGCTTGCATTATTACAGATATACACTGTACCGCCGGTTTGAGCATAGTTGCCCACAGTTAAACTGGGTTGAAAACTTACTCCGGTAGCCAGAGCCCCGGTACCCGTACGATTTACAGTTAAAGTACCATCAATATCCATGGTGCCACCATTTGCCGCCAAAGAAAACGTACCGGTTTGCGAGGGACAATCCCAGGTGAAATTGCTAAATGTCTGATTGACCCCTCCGGCAAAAGAAGTGCCGGATACGACGCCAGTAATTTTACAGGTAGAACCAGTATTCCAGGTGGCTGTAGGTATAGTACCCCAGTCCATAGCATGAACGTAGTTAGAAGCATTTGAAAAAATAAGATTACCTGAAGTAGCGTTTGTAACTGTGCCGCTATTTTGCAGGGTACCAGCAACAGTAGTAACAGAGGATGCCCCATTGGTATTATAAGTTGAACCCGAATTAATTCCTAAAGTACCACTAATATCTGCTGTAGCACTTGCAGCAAGAGTCACGTTTGTATTCGTGCTCAATGTGAGTGTTGATCCGCCTGCTACGGTTAGATCGGTACCTGTACCATTCCCAATCGTTAAAGTATTAGCTGCTGTGGCAGTTAAAGTTACATTGGAATTACCGCTTATTGTTAAACGTCCGATCGTTGCGGCGGGAACATTAGTTATAGTCTGAGTCGCCCCGTTACTAATTACTAACAGATCTGTAGTAGCAGGAGATGACCGCGAGGGAGTCCAGTTTCCTGATGTTACCCAACTCCCACCACTTGTTCGATTCCAGGTATAGGTTGTTTGTGCACTGGCACCTATACTATTAACCAAAAGCAAAAAACATGAAATATGGTAGATAAATTTCATACTTAAAGTTCAATCATTTATTTTGAGATGTACAAGACAGAACCCACAAGGTGGATCCATATACCTCTGATACGAAAAAGCAAGAAAAGATGTTCCAAGTATTTAAGCTTCAAACATTTAGCTTAAAACTAAAATTTCTCTTTACATGGATCTGTTTCGTACAGCAACGACGAAAAATCCTGACAGGTTTATGAGATAGCACTTGTAAGCGATAACAAAAGTTTAATCAGCAATCTGCAAGCATTCGAAACAGAAATGACTGAAAAAATCAGAAAAGACGAGATGTCTAAAAAAGAAGGGACGGGGTTAACTATTAATACTGCGGCCTGTTTAAAATGGCCTCTTTTATAACAGCATCTTCAAGGTCGAATTCAGAATACTTTTCTTCTGCTCTTTCACTTGCCACAAATTTATGCTTATGAGGGGCGTGAATTTCCCGACCTCTAATTACCTCTTCCGCAGGTATCTCAGGATTGTATAACTCAACAACCTTAGGAATTATAACTTTTTCTTCTTTTTGAATCTGCTCACGATAGGGCTTTTCGATCATAGGCTTATACTTGGGCTCATGATATTTTTCCGGAGTTGAGGGCTCTTTATCAAGAATCGACCTTTCAGGGGTATAAGTTTGCTCATCATCCCATTTCGTGTAGGCTTCTTCGTTGGGTTTTACATAGGGTCGTGAGGGATTACGTGTGCGAGCTTCCTCCTGCCCCTTTTGGTAATTCTCATATATTTTATATGCCATATATGCCAATGCAGCAAGAAACGGTAAAATGTTATCCATATAAGCAAAGTACAATAATTTAAATTTTTAACACAAAAAATATTAAAAGCTCCATAAAATCTATAAATTGCTATTCCAATAAAGTGTTGAGTATAAGGCAATGTGCCTTTTTAGAGAGAGATGCAATTAAACCGGCTGGAAATAAAAGGCTTTAAAAGCTTTGGCGATAAAATAACTATAAACTTCAATGAAGGAGTTACCGCCATTGTTGGTCCGAATGGTTGCGGAAAATCCAATGTAGTAGACGCGATTCGCTGGGTATTAGGCGAACAAAGCACGCGTATGCTTCGGTCGGAAAAAATGGAGAATATAATCTTTAACGGCACTAAAACCCGTAAACCTTCTCAACTTGCTGAAGTATCTTTGACTTTCGACAATACAAAAAATATCCTGCCTACCGACTACTCTCAAGTAACCATCACCCGAAAACTATACCGCAGTGGCGACAGTGAATACCGACTTAATGACGTACAGTGCCGTTTAAAAGACATAACTGATTTATTTCTGGACACCGGTATAGGCGCCGACTCATATTCAATCATTGAACTTAAAATGATTGATGAAATCATTGCCAATAAAGAAGGATCCAGGCGTGCATTGTTTGAAGAGGCGTCAGGAATATCTAAATATAAGCTGCGTAAAAAGCAAACGTTCAGTAAACTGAAAGAAACAGAGGCCGATTTAAGTCGTGTTGAAGATCTATTATACGAGATAGAAAAGAACCTTAAAACGTTAGAAAACCAGGCAAAAAAGGCAGAAAGGTATTACAAATTAAAAGAACAGTACAAGGCTTTAAGTATTCTGCTGGCCTCTTTCAAAATAACAGGGTTCAGAGAATCGCTGGAAAAGCTCGAAGAAGAGGAATTGAAGCACTCGGTTGATAAAACTGCGATAACGACAGAAATAGATAAACTTGAAGCGGCGCTTCAGCAGCAAAAAACAGAGGCACTTACCAAAGAGAAAAATCTTTCTGCGCAACAGAAAGCAGCCAACGAATTTACCTCGAAAATAAGGGCCTATGAAAGCGATAAAAAGATAAAAAATGAACAACTCCGGTTTTTACAGGAGAAAGAAAAACGGTTGAATGAAGAGCTTGAGAAAGACAAAAATCAGCTTAATCACGTTTTATACAATGTTAAACGCCTTAACGAAGAGCAATTACAAGAAACTGAACATCTGAATTCGATCAAAATAATTCTTGCTGATAAAAAAGAAGAACTTGACGAATTAAGAATTCAACAGCAATCGGCTAAAGCCGGGTTGGACGGATTGGTAAAAGAGAACAACGATCTCCAAAATCAATTATACAACTCGGAAAAAGAACTGACCGTACTGAACATTCAAAAAGATGCCCTTACCCAGGAGATCAGCAGGAATACCAGTGATGCTGAATCAAAAGAGGCCGAGCTGAATGAATTTAACAGGGCTATTCTGGAATTAGAACAGAAAGTATCAATCAGGAAAAAAGAAACGGACGAATTGGTTCAACATGAAGAACAACTTCAGCTTCAAATCAGTACTACTGAAGAACAAATAAATCAAAACAAGGAAAAATTATCTGGCGAAAGCCGAAAGCTGGATTCAAAGCAAAATGAATACAACCTGATCAAATCTTTAGTTGATAATCTGGAAGGCTTCCCGGAATCGATTCGGTTTCTCAAGAAAAATGCTGGCTGGGCTAAGCAAGCTCCGCTTTTTTCCGATGTGCTTTTTTGTAAAGAAGAATATCGCATTGCTATAGAAAATTACCTTGAACCGGTAATGAATCATTACGTCGTGGATACTCAAATCGAAGCTATTCAGGCAATCAAACTATTAAGTGATTCTGCGAAAGGGCGGGCAAACTTTTTCATCCTGGAAGCTCTGGAGAAAAACCCCGAACCGGAGGAGTTGGTCATCGCAAGCAGTAATTTCATTTCAGCACTGAGCATTATTGATGTTGATGAGAAATATAGCCGTCTGTGCAGGTATCTTCTTAAAAACGTGTACCTCTCGGTTACAGGTGAAGAAGAAGAATTGGGAAATGATTTACCGGAAAATAATCTTGTAATTCTTAGCAGCAGCGGAAAATTTACCAAAAACAGAATAAGCATGACTGGCGGGTCTGTTGGGCTATTTGAAGGAAAGCGTATCGGACGAGCGAAAAACCTGGAAAATCTGGCAAAAGAGATCCGTTCTTTGGAAAATTCTATCGGCACATTAAAGACCTCGATTGAACAGGAAAGCCAGAAAGTGATAGCCCTCAAGGCCTCATTGAAGAAGCAGGAGATTCAGATTTTACAAGAAGAAATAAATCGTTTAAATAATGAACTCATCTCCCTTAAAACGCGACAGGAGCAGTATGCAGCTTTCATTCAAAACAGTCAGAACAGAAAAAAAGACATTGAGCACAAAATACAGTCAATTGAAGAAGAGTTTTTGAAAGCTGAACCAAAGCTTGCTGAATTAAAGTCGCAAAAGTTAGAAGCGGGGAATTTGCTTATCGAAAAACAACAAGCTTTTCATGAACTTTCAGAACTGGTTACCGAAAAATCCACATCCTTTAACCAGGAAAACATCCGTTTTCACCAGCAACAAAACAAAGTTTCGGGCATTGAAAAAGATTTAGAATACCGCGACAGCCAGCAAAGATCTCTGGAAAATAAAATTGATCTTAATTCAACGGAGCTTAGTAAAACAAAGTCTGAAATTACTGACACCTTACAGCATGTAGATCATTCGGATGAAGACTTGATTAGCATGTATGCTCAAAAGGAGGAGTTTGAAAAAGGCGTTACTGAATCAGAACAAGAATACTATAGGGCAAAAAACCAGATTACAGAATTTGAAATTTCAATTTCGGACCTGAGGAAAACAAAAGAGCAATCTGAGCTAATTTCTAATGAACTGAGAGATAAAAAGACCAATCTGAAGCTGGAATTAAATGCTTTAAAAGAGCGGCTTTCGATAGAATTTTCCATTGATATTAATGACTTGATTGAGTCGGAAAACACGACTGAGGATCTTGAAAATAATAGTGAAGCGGACTTAAAGGAAAAAACCGATAAATTAAAGCAGCAGCTTGATGATTTTGGTGGGATCAATTCGATGGCAATGGAAGCCTATCGGGAAATGAATGAACGTTTCACTTTTATTCAAACCCAAAAAAGAGATTTGCTGACTGCTAAAGCTTCCCTTCTTGAAACAATAAAAGAGATTGACGACACCGCCAAGGATAAATTCATGGCGGCCTTTACTCACGTACGGGAAGATTTCATCAAGGTGTTCCGTTCTCTTTTTAATGAAGAAGACAGTTGCGATATAATTCTAAATAACCCGGAGAATCCGCTCGAATCAGACATTGACATTATTGCACGGCCGAAAGGGAAACGACCATTATCTATTAACCAGCTTTCAGGAGGTGAAAAAACACTTACAGCCACTGCATTGCTTTTTTCATTATATCTGCTTAAACCTGCTCCATTCTGCATTTTCGATGAAGTTGATGCGCCGCTTGATGACACCAATATTGATAAATTCAATAACATCATCCGCAAATTCTCAGATCAGTCGCAATTCATTATAGTATCACATAACAAACGGACCATTGCCAGCACAGATATTATATATGGAGTAACTATGGTCGAGCAGGGGATTTCAAGAGTAGTAGCCGTGGACTTAAGAGAGGTTGCATAACGAAATCGAACTAAAAACCTGTTAGAGAAATCTCCGGTTTTACACTTCCGCAACGCGAAAAGTACTTATAATACCAGGAGTCCTTGAGATTACTCACAATCACTCCTTTGCTGGTGGAAACATGCACAAAGCGATTATTTTGCAGGTAAACCCCTACATGACTAAACTTCTGCCCACTGAAATCAAAAAACACTAAGTCGCCCTCCTGCAATTCCTCTTCGTATTTCTTTTTTACACTTTCCGCCATTTGCCTCGCAGTTCTTGGAAGCTGGCGATTATAGATCTCTTTATGCAATAAAATCGTAAAACCCGAACAATCAGCCCCTTTCTTATTCATTCCTCCGGGAACATTCGGCACCCCCATCCAATTATCTATAAACCTGTAAAGTTTTTCGTTTGCGATGTCTTTTTCGCTAACATTCAGTAAAGAAGCATAACGCTCTTTTATAGAGCCATTAAATGATTTGTTTCTGGCGCTCGAAACATCGGTAAGGATTTTTGAACTTTTACAGGACGAGAAAGCAATGCAGCCAAAAAACAAAATGGATAGTAGAATTGATTGTCTCTTTGTAAAAATCATAACAATCCCAATATCCTAAAATATGGATTGCATAATTGACAGAAGTTTTTAACAGAGGTGGATAACCCCTCTGTCATTCGATAAAAATCAGCAATATTATGTCTTTAAAACACGCTGTATCTCATCAAGCTTCATCAACGCTTCTACAGGAGTCAGCGTATTAACATCGAGATTATTAAGGAGATCGCGAATTTTGACCAGAACCGGATCATCAATAGAAAACATCTGTAATTGATAAGCCTGCTGCTGGACTTTCTTGATACTATCTTTGATATGCTCTCCGCCTGTTCGTTCCTGTTCCAGGCGCCTTAAAATTTCGTTGGCACGATTGATGAGCTTTGGGGGCATCCCGGCCATTTTTGCCACATGGATACCGAAACTATGCTCACTGCCACCCGGAACTAACTTTCGGAGAAAAATAACTTTATTTCCAACTTCCTTTACCGAAATATTAAAGTTCTTGATCCTGTTAAAAGAGTTGCTAAGCTCATTAAGTTCGTGGTAATGCGTTGCAAACAGGGTTTTTGATTTTGCGGCTGGATTGGTGTGCAGAAATTCTGCGATGGCCCATGCAATAGAAATTCCATCGTAGGTGGACGTTCCACGTCCGATTTCGTCCAGCAGAATCAAGCTTTTGTCTGACAGGTTATTCAAAATACTGGCAGTCTCATTCATCTCAACCATAAAGGTCGATTCGCCTGAGGATAAGTTATCCGAAGCACCAACCCGGGTAAATATCTTATCAACCACACCTATTTTTGCTTCCTTGGCGGGAACAAAGCAACCCATCTGAGCCATCAAGACAATCAAACCAGTTTGACGAAGCAAAGCTGATTTACCCGCCATATTGGGCCCGGTTATAATGATGATTTGTTGGGTTTCGCTGTCTAAAAACACATCGTTAGTAATATACGACTCGCCTACAGGAAGCCGTTTTTCTATTACAGGATGACGCCCTCCCTTTATATCCAATACATTGGTAGTATCGATCTGAGGTTTAACGTAGTAATTTTTAATAGCAAGCGTTGAGAAACAGAGAAGCACGTCCAACTGAGCAATTAGCTGGGCATTCAACTGTATAGGTTTTATATATTCAGAAAGAGCGAACACAAGTTCGTTGTAAAGTCTGTTCTCGATTACGTGAATCTTTTCCTCTGCACCTAAAATCTGCTCTTCGTATTCCTTTAATTCGGGTGTAATATACCTTTCGGCGTTAACCAAGGTCTGTTTCCTTATCCACTCGGAAGGGACTTTATCTTTATGCGAATTTGTTACCTCCAAATAATACCCAAAAACATTATTGAAGGCGACCTTTAGTGAAGGTATACCGGTAGCTTCCGCTTCACGCTTTTGTATTTCTACCAAATACCCCTTTCCTCCAAATGCTATCTTTCTTAACCTATCAAGCTCTTCATCAATCCCCTCTCCTATTACGCCACCTTTAATAACTAAAACGGGCGGCTCTGGATTTAACTCCCTTTCGATCTTTTCTCTTATTAAGGCACAGGGATTTAATTGCTCAGCAATCGTCTTTAAAGCCAGGTTATCAGTTGCCTCACAGAGTTTTTTAATCGATTCGGTTGCAAATAAAGCTCGTTTCAACTGGCAAACTTCACGAGGATTTGCCTTGAGTAAGCCGATTTTCGAAATCAGCCTTTCCAGATCGCCTATCTGCTTTATTTCATGTAGCAAAGAGTCGCGTATCTCTTCCTCGTTTATAAGAAATTCAACCACATTTAATCTGGCTTCAATAGGTTTCTTTTCCTTTAGTGGCATTACAATCCATCTTCTCAGCATCCTGGCTCCCATGGGCGAACAAGTTTGATCCAGGACATCCACCAGAGTAACGGCGTTTTCATTCGCCGAGCCAATAAGTTCAAGATTTCTAATTGTAAAACGATCAAGCCACATATATCGCTCTTCCTCGATTCTGGATATAGAAGAAATATGCTGAAGATTGCGATGCTCGGTTTCGTTAAGATAGTGAAGTGCCACACCTGCTGCGATAATGGCAACAGGTAAGCGATCGATACCAAAACCTTTGAGTGATTTAACTTCAAAATGCTTTAATAGAGACTCGGTCGCATAATCGCCCGTGTAGGGCCATTCGTCTAAAGTGTAGGTATAGAAACGATCTCCGAAGGTTTCCACAAAATCACGCTTTCGATTTTTAGGAAAAATGACTTCTGTTGGCTTAAAAGTTTGAAGTAATTTATCGATGTAGTCACTATTGCCCTGGGCTACTAAGAACTCTCCGGTAGAAATATCTAAAAAAGCTATTCCGAGTGTATTCTTTTCAAAAAATACCGACGCCAGGTAATTATTGGCTTTTTGCTGTAGAATGTTATCGCTATACGAAACCCCCGGAGTAACCAGCTCTGTAACCCCCCGTTTTACTATGGTTTTCGTTGTTTTTGGATCTTCCAGCTGATCGCAAATGGCTACACGTTGTCCGGCACGAACTAATTTAGGCAAGTACGTTTCAAGCGAATGATGAGGAAACCCTGCAAGCTCTATATGAGATGCCGAGCCATTGGCCCTCTTAGTAAGAACAATTCCAAGTATTGAAGAAGCTTTTACCGCATCTTCGCCAAACGTTTCGTAAAAATCTCCAACTCTGAATAACAGCAAAGCACCTGGATATTTGGTCTTAATGCTGTTATATTGCTGCATTAAAGGAGTTTCTTTAACTTCTTTCTTAACCAATATAATTCTAATTATTAACCAGCTAAATTATGCTATTATGAAGGATATTACAGGATTGTGGAAAAATCAAAGTTTGTGAATTAATTTAAAGTAGTCCGCTCTAAAGCAACAAAGGAAAGTTGCCTTTCCTTTGTTATTTGATGTTTTTATGGTAGGATTTTTTTTACAGGCTTACAGTATTTCGGTAGATGTAGGGCCTTCAGTTTTAAGATGTTAAAATCTAACATCCTTTCCATGCACGCAAGGTGTTTAAAAATTTAGATATTTTTAAATTTATTACACGAATGGGTCAGTTGCCGTGACGAAATGCCATTCTGCGTACACGAAATGATTTTCAATAAAATCGATTTCAACCTTTTCAAGGTGATTGTCGAATTTGGTTGTACCTTATTTTTCATCAATCGGTTGTATCTTCTCTCAATTTCTTATCAATATTGAGTTGTTTCTCTGTTTTATCAAGGTTTTCGCGAAACCCCTCTACTAGATTATCTTCATTATATTTGAAGTCCTTCGAGCTTGCATCGCCAGAGTTGCCAGATTCAAAAACAGCCTTTTCGGCTCCGGGAGGATTATCTCCTAATAAATTCCTGGTTACAGGTTTCTCATTTTCCGCAGAAATATTTGCATTAGGTTCTGGAATAGTTCTTTCAAGAAAACCTGTCAAATCCTCCTCCCGTTCAGAAGTTTGATCAATCGTTTGGTTTTCATCAGAATAGGTATTAGCTGGCATATTCTCAGCTTCGATACGCTGGCTCAAATCCGCAGAATTTAATTGTTCCTGCTCTTCTAAACTTGGAGTATCCTCGTTACTGGATTGGTTATTTGGATCTGGGTCGAGATTGTCTTCCCAGTCTTCATTTGGGTGCATAATCATAGCTATGTTTATAGGTACTATACAAACATGCGTCTATTGATTTTGTTCTTGTTGGCTTTTAACTAAATAAGACCAATTTAACGAGCGGTATAAGTAATGAAAATATTGATCATTTTTCACTCGTAATTCTGACCCTCATCGGACTGATCATTCAAAGGCTTATCAAACCTTCTCTTAGATGTTATTAATTTGGGATGTACTTTATTCAGAAGTTCTTTTTTATAAGAGCCACTATATAGGATGGTGTACATATCTTCCAGGCAAATTTTATTTCCGTCGATAGAAGTAATTTTTTGTTCATTAATTAAATATGATTTATGAACTCTAATAAATCGATCCGAAGGCAAAAAATCCTCCAGTTCTTTCATCGTCAGGTAAATAAGGTGGCTTTTATTCGTCAGATGAATAGTTACATAGTTTTGAGACGCTTCGATATAAATAATATCATCATATTTTATTCTGATAACTTTATTTCCTCTCGATTCGTTCTTCACAAAGAAGTAATCACTTCCAGGTTTTTTATCCTTTACAATTTCCGCATTAACATCTAACTGCCGCTGTTTAGCTTTTTCAATGCATTTTGAAAATCGCTCAAGTGAAAATGGTTTCATTAAATAATCCACCGCATTATTTTCGAAGGCTTCGGCAGCGAAATGAGGAGCATCTGCTGTATAAATGAAAGAGGTTACAAAATCAAGATTCTCAAGATTTAACTTTGGCAAAGAACTGCTAATAATGACAATATCAGGCATCAATGTCATGATTTCATTATACGCAACCAGCGTATTACTGGAACTACCTACAATCTTTAGTTCCTTGTGTGTCGATATATATTTAGAAATGATTTTAATACTTGTGTTATCATCAAGAATGTAGCATTTCATATGTCAGATAGTAGCATTAATACTTTAAAACTCAGTAGATTTCCACCCTTATGATTCAGGCTAATTTGCGCTGAGGGTTTATAGGGTAAAAATACAACTTTGGCCGTTTATACGCACAAATTAAACAATAAATTTAACATCCATTAAGTAAAGACCCTTATAAGTTAAAAAAGTATAATTTTTATTAAAGAATAGATATACGTTTTTTCAACGAAAAAAAACAACATTTAGGTGCCAAAGAACAATGCCTGGACTTTTTTTCTTAAAAACATCAATTCTTTCTATTAATTTCGATTATTATTCTCAACACTGAAATTGGCAAAACCCGAAATATCAAATTCACTTTATTTGTTTTTGAAAATAAAGCTAACCATAAAATGGATGCGTCAATCTTTTACGGAGTTAAAGAAGAATGATCCCTTACGACTTGCCGGCGCTACCGCCTTCTTTTCAACCTTTGCCTTACCTCCTATTTTAATAATTCTCATCCAGTTATTCGGGTTGTTCCTGAATAGAAATGAGCTGAGTTCGCAATTAATCAACCGTCTTGCTAATCTTATGGGTAAAACCAGTGCATTACAGGTTCAGCAGGTATTAAAAAATTTTAATTCGCTTTCTGAAAATTTATTTGCCCTTACTATCGGGTTTATTTTTCTTCTTTTTGTTGCTACAACCTTATTCTCGGTAATAAAAAATTCACTTGATCAAATTTGGAAGATCCGGGTTAAGGCCCATCCGGGATTGTGGTTCTATCTTAAACTCAGGGGCCGCTCATTAATAGTGATAGTTGCTGGCGGTTTGCTGTTCCTTATACTCATCTTTATTGAAGGTTTGCAGGCGATTTTAGGTGACTATATAAATTACCTGGGACCTACAGCCAGTGATTACCTTAACGGTCTTGTCAGCGAAATAATTTTTGTGATAGTTGTCACTACCTGGTTCTCCATAATATTTCGTTTCCTTACAGATGGACGACCGGAATGGAAACCAGCCCTGGCAGGAGGGTTTTTCACGGGCATACTATTTTCATTTGGAAAAGTACTCTTGAAATGGCTTTTATCTCTAAGTAATATTAGCAATATTTATGGAGCATCCGGTTCTATAGTGTTAATATTGCTATTTGTGTTCTATTCATCTCTTATTTTTTATTACGGAGGTTGTTTCATAAAAGTAATAAGTGATGATTTGAATTTACCAATACGGCCAGTGAAAGAGGCTTTCAAATATCAGGTTACAGAAGTAATTCAAGGAGAGGAAGCTTAACTTTATTGTGTAGAGTTTTTTTCTTTTCTGTATTTCACGAAGTTTATCATCATCACACTTAATAGAATCACTGCAAGCCCCGAAATTTGTAAAACGGATATTTTTTCACCGGCAAATAAAACGCCTAATAAAACCGCAACAACCGGATTCACATAGGCATAGGTGCTTACCTGCGTGGCGGGTCTAACTTTCAACAACCATACATAAGCACTAAACCCGGCAATTGAGCCAAATAATACCAAGTACGCTACTGCCCACCAACTTTCAGTACTTACAGATTCTACTTCAAAGCCATTTTGCTCACCTCTCATTAATCCGCCAACTGCAAAAGCCAAAGCAGCTGCAAGCATTTGCCAGGTGGAATTCACGATTGCAGAACTTTTTGAACTATAGTATTTTGAATATAGTGATCCTCCCGCCCATGAGACTGCGGCCAAAGTCACCAGCAGCATACTTCCAGCTTCAAAAGTTGATTCGCCGGAAATGCTGGCAACTATGCTCTTATAAAACAAAAGCACCACTCCAAAAAACCCCATTATAAGCGCCAAAAGCGTTGATCTGCTCTTCAGATTTTGATTCCACTTTGGTTTATCAAGCAATACAAACCATAAAGGAGATGAGGAAACCGTTATTGCAACTATGGCGCTTGGCATATATTGCTCAACCCAGATCACCGCACCGTTTCCAATAAACAATAAAAGCAAACCACCTACTATGGCGTGCATTATTTGTTTAGCAACAAATACCTTTTCCCGCTTATAAATACACCAGGCAAGCATAATTAGTGCTGCTGCGAAAAATCGCAAAGCACCCAGCATGAAGGGAGGAAAGCTATGAATTGCTTTTTGGATAAAAAAATAGGTCGAGCCCCAAACTATATAAACAATGGCAAACGCTAAAACTACATTAACCGTCGATGCTGGTTTTTCTTCTCCAGACAATTTCACCATTTTCAATCCTTAAATTACCGTTTAAAATTAAATTAACTCATTTATGTTTACTCAATTAATTCAAAAAGATTCTAACGCAGAACCACTGCAATTTATTAGTAAATATTCATTTATTCATTCCGACTTAGCTTCGAAATGAGTCACAGGAGGTCTCATTTCATTTGAGGAGTATTTCGTTTCTCATTCTATAACAATTCATGGCCGTAAGACCAAGCTTTGTAATTAATTTATAATTCGCAATTGCGCCCACTGCAGCCCCGATAACAGGAATCAATTGCGCCATCTTCGCTAAGTCAATATAATCTCTGTATTCCTGCTGAAATGTACGCCAATCAAACTCTTCAACATCTGCCGGCAACGATTGTTGATATAAATTCCACCGCGACACATATTCAAATACTTCCGTTTGCCTTTTGCGACTCGAAAACGCCAATTGAAAAACATATAAAATAAATAAACGCTCGCGATAGTCTTTAACATCGTATCCGTACAAGGAGGCTATTTCAAAAAGCAATTTTATCTTAATACCCAATAAAGCAGGAAAATCAGCAAGGCCCAACAATATTCCACCAGCACCCGTGATACCGCCTTCTACAGAAGCAGCTTTCTTATAAATTTCAATTTGCCTTTTAACAAAGGCTTCCCGGTATTGTAAGGACGCGTCTTTCAGAGGTCCAGAAGTGCTATATGCTGAGCCAAACAGCACGGCCTGAACCATTTTCTTTATAGTTATAGTGATTGCCTGATGTATTCTATCAGGTATAACATTATTTAACCGTGTCTGGATATTTTTAGCCAGCACATCTGTGAACGTTGGATCTTTAAGCATTCCCTTCTTCCAGATCTCTAATTCAAAAAGAGTTTGTTTTTCGTAAAAATCCATCACTTTAAACATTTAAAATATCTTTGGAATAACCCAAATCATAATAAAATATTATATACATTGTTATTAAGATAAGAAACCAATTGGTATTTTAGGGCAAAGAATCAAGATGAAAAGAGTATTTTTTCTTTTATTATTTTTCAGTATCTCCTATTCGGGTTTTGCTCAATATGGGAAATTAGAACCATTAAAAGAGGGAGATACTACTTATGTAGTTTTGCGAACTCCCAAAGAAACGTTGAAAAAACTTTCGGAGAGTCCGGATAAAAATGAAAGGAAATTGGGTTCTCAGATTGAAAGTATTGAGGGTCAGTTAGAAAGACTGAGGTCAATACATCTTTCAAACCGCACACTAAGCCCAGACCTACGAATGTTTATTAACAATATTAAATCGTTAGAATCAAAGGGAGTGAACGTAAATTATTACATTCAGGAAATGTTAATTTACAGTCCCAGACAAGGATTATAAAACAAAAAAACCGGTCTAAATGCCGGTTTTTATATGTTATCTATTATAACTTCCTGTTGCTTTATTGTTGCGGTTAAAACCTCCGCCACCCCCTCCTGGACGACTATTACCAAAACCAGGATCTTCTTTCGCTTCGGAAACTAAGATTCGTTGGCCATAATAATCACCACCATTCATGTTTGCAATAGCTTCCTTTGCTTCAGCATCATTCGGCATCTCCACAAATCCAAAACCACGACTTTCGCCAGTTTCGCGATCTTTGATGATTCTTAAAGATTTCACATAACCAAAATCTCCAAAAACCTCTTTTAATTCTGACTCTTCTACTTTAACAGGGAGCCCTTTGATAAATATCTTCATTAACGTTATAAAATTTCTACAAAGGTACAATTAAGCGCCTGAGAAAATGTAATACTAATGTTAGCTTATTTTATTATTTAGCTTCTCCACCCTCCATTATCCCCATGGCGATCAAAGATTCTGCTTTTATATCTTTTCTTTTGCTCATCAAGGCTGTCTTTCATATTTAAAGCGCCGTGCATGTCAAGAATCTCAGCGGCTCTTTCAGCTTCACCAACTGAGGATGTTTGAATTGTAACCACACATCCGGTTTTGGCTGCCTCCGAATAAGTTTTAGCATCATTATCATTTCCAAAAACAGATTTAAACCAATTTGTTACGCTGCTATCATGATCGTCATTATCTGCTTCTTTATAATCTGCTGCCCTACTGGATATCTTTATTTGGTCTCTGTTAAACTGATGATCTAATAAATATTCAACCGCCACCTGACCCTGATTGGTATGTTCAAAAACTCCCACCACAGTTTGCGGTCTGGATTGACTTGAGGCAGCTGTTGATCCTGCTGTATCTGAATTATGCATAGTGTTTGTACCTGAAGACTGAATACCTACACCGACCGGCGCGTTTCGATCATATAAACGTTCGTTCGTCTCCATGGGCGCCTGGCTCTCAGTTCTTACTGTTTCTTTGCGAGTGTCAGAGAACGCGTGCTGAATAAGATCTTCTACCCTTGTGCTGATCTTGCCCTTTTCATAGGTGGGCAATTCAGTTAATTCGTTAGCCATAATACCCGGTAATACTAGGTTTTGATAGGAATCATGTATCTCAGCGACACTTAAGGGAGCAAGCACTTTTCTATCTCTCAGGTGCATTTCATTTCCTTCAAGATCCAGAACCATATATAATACTTTTCTGGATTCTATATCAAAAAGCAGATCATCTACCTTTCCCAGAATGCGGCCGTTACCGTTTTTCACCGTCCAGCCTCTGATGTCCGATTCGTTCTTGGCTACTTCATAATTACTTTTGCCCAATTCTTTAAGGCGTACATATTCGGAGTTATTTGTATTACTCATGGCATTATTAGTTAAATTAAAAATTATAGATTATATCCATGGGGATAGACCGGTTTGATCAAATCCGGTGAGATTATTACCGCCCTGATAATAATTTACATACCAATAATAGAAAGCCGCAGCTATAATCAAAATTATAATCAACCAAAGCCACCAGGCTGTTTTCCTTTTGCGTTGCACATGTAGTTCTGTCATAACGAATGTTTTTTATAGGTTTTACATACAACAACTCTATGTTTTTTAAGTTTTCAATATCTCATTAGCTGCAAACCGGTTTATCCGGAAGCAAAAAATAACTTAAACTCAAAAGCGATATTATTTGTATTAAATATATGTTGACTAAAGGATTCGAAATGTTTTATTTTGACGATAAAACATTTATCAGCTTATGCAAGCAAATTGAAAGAGAGACTAAAGACATGCAGTCATACACACACGACAATGCGCATGATCTACGCCTCGCATATCAAAAGTTTGAGCTGTTTTTAAGTGTTTACTTCCGCAGTAGAAAAAGAGAGGACATTGACTATAAAACCGACCTACGGCTGGAAATTGCGTCAGACATAAATCAAATGTCGGAACATGATGATAACGGCGAAATTACAGAAGATTATTATTCTGAGCACTTTTTGAATGCCAGGGAAAAGCTGGAGCGGGTGATAGAAGATTTGATTTACCAGATTACAATACGCGATTTGGCTATGAATAACAGCGATACAGTACGGGAATAGTTTACCTGCAAAGGGATAAAATGAGCAGTATTAGAAAATCAATCCAGAATCTACCACCGCCGATTCACAAATATATGTAGGTACAATTCCGCTAGTTTTCATCTTTGTTTCGGCGTCGTCTGCCAATGTATTACCAGAAAACACCAACACGGTATCTAAGCCAAACTTATTTCCACCTAAAATATCCGTATATAATGTATCGCCCACCATTACTATATCCTTTTTCGCTATTGTTCTGTATTCTCTTATTAAATCGTAAGCAAACATAAACATTTGAGAATCAGGCTTTCCGAATCGAATAAACTCACGCTCCACAATATTCTCAATCATTTTGGCAACACCGCCTACGGCAATTGCAACCTCGTTTTTATTTACTGGATATGCGTAATCCGTATTGGCTACGATAACAGGTATAGGGCGTTTTCTGAGTAAATTTACAACTATATTCAAATCTCTGGCCCAATCGAAACCTTCGTCGTCGAGAAACACCAACGCATTAACGCGCTCAATATTTGTATGATCGATTTCACTGATTGGCAGGGTGTGCAGACCTGAATTATCCAAGTAATGGGCAGAGTTTTCGGTTCCCAAATAAGCAACGATTCCTTCATGCACTTTTAAATCAAGATATTCTTTGGCAAGCATTCCTGACGAAATAATTCTATCAGCAGAAGCAGCTGCAAGTCCCATCCTGTGGTAAGATTCTGCCAACTGCACTGGACTTCGTGACGCATCATTGGTAACAATATAATACTCCTTATTTTGCGATTTAATGTAGGCAAAAGTATTTTCGATGCCGGGTAATAACCCTTTGTAATTTTTCAAAACACCAAAAGCATCAAAAAAAATCACTTCATATTTATCAATGATGGATTTAAAATTGTCAATTTTTAACATTCAGGATGTTTATCTTTTCGGATTTATTTTTTTTAACAGGAAAAATGAAATTTATCATTTTTTTTCCAAAGTCAAGGGTTAAAAGGTCCACAATCACGCAATAGCTAATCTGCTATTTTAGTTTAAGCACGTCAAGAATCTTTTGAGCGTCAAAATCCCGGTCAACTGATGGCAAATAGATTTCGAAAGCTTCCGACTGGAGTTTTTGTGCATATTGCTCATTGAAAAAGTACTTGCCGTCTTTTATTACGTAATTGAGAATGAAAAACCTGTAGGCTTCTTTCATAAAACGAATCTCATTAGCAGTTAAAGGGTTGACTTTATGATACTCCTCCAAAAAGATCATAAAACGATCTTCGTTTAGCGTATCAATAACATAACTAAATACCGTTCGATCGCCGACATTAGACACAACCCGACTAAAGAAATAAAAATCCATCATTCTTGAACTCATCCTAAACCAATCGTAATCCCATCTGGAGTACAATTCAAAGTTTTTGGTGACCGAAAAATTGCCAATATTCCAATCGATAAATACAGGAATATTTTCGAAGGAACCTGCATTCAACTTCAATCGATTTTTCAAAAACAACTCGCAATGATATTTCAAATAATCGGCTTGCAAACGAGAACCAAATTGTTTTTCGTTACGTCCAATTTGTTTGATTAAAGTTTGGATATCAGTGCGCAAAGTCTTTGACGACTTAGGAAGCACATTTTTCAACCGGGAACAAGCTTTATGAAATTTGCCTATTTGCTGACCAAACTTTCTAATGTGACTTTCTTCCAATCTTTTCGGAAAGCGCTGTATGGCCCTCGATGGATTATAAAAGACAACCCACGCATCGGTTTTGCCTTCTCTGAAACGAAAGGTATATACCCTGTTATTTTTCAACAGAGATTTTGCCAAAAGATTTTCAAAGGGATACAGAAGATTGTTGGATAATGACTGTATAATTCGATGATCCTCGCGAAAGTGTTCAAACTTACCAAAGTTTGAAAGTTTTGCAATTATAATATCCTCATCTTCAAAGGTTATACGATAAACATGATTGGTTGAAACCTGTGCACTTATGTCTTCGATGTCGCTGATTACTTTAGAATCATCATATCCTTCCCACGCCTTCTTTATTATTCTGGAAAAATCCATTGCTTTAAATTAATTGCGCAAAGATGTCGCAATTATTAATAATCGGTTTAAAATAACTTAAATAATTTCGAAATATCTTTTGAGCTCCCAATCACTTACATGTTGAGAAAATTGTTTCCATTCCCATAAGCGGGTTTGGGTAAAGTGTTCAACAAAATCTTCACCAAAGAGTTCTTGGGCAACATGGGATTTTTTCATCGCATTACTTGCCTCGTAAAGATTCGACGGTAATTTCACATATTGAGAATTTGCATAGGCATTACCTATCGTAAGAGGACTATCCAGCGAAAGCTTGTTTTTTATTCCGTATAGGCCGGAAGCCAAAGCGGCAGACATGGCTAGGTAGGGGTTCGTATCAGCCCCTGGAACCCGGGTTTCGATCCGGGTGTACTTAGGCGCCGAATTAATTACCCGAATCGCTGTTGTTCGATTTTCAATTCCCCAGGTCAGCGTTGTCGGAGCCCATGCTCCTTCCACTAAACGCTTATAACTATTAACCGTGGGTGCATACATCGGCAAAATATGCGGAAGACAGTATAACTGGCCAGCCAGATACTGCTTCATTAATAGGCTCATCTGGTGTGGATCTTCCGAACTAAAAAACAGATTTCCCGAATTATCTTTGTCCCATAAGCTCTGATGAATATGACCACTGCATCCCGGAAGGCTCATATTCCATTTTGCCATAAACGACGCCATAATACCATGCTTATAGGCTATTTCCTTTACTGCAGTTTTTAAAAGGGTAGCGTTATCTGCAGCCTTTAGTACTTCATCATATATGATAGCAGCTTCGTAAACACCGGGTCCTGTTTCTGTATGCAAACCTTCGATAGGGATGTCGAACTTAGTTAAAAGGTTGAATAAATCATTGTTATAATCCGCATATAAAGCAGGTCTTATAATTGAATACCCAAACATTCCGGGCGTGATAGTTTGAATTTTAGTAAATTCTTTCTCTTGCAGCGATTTTGGTGTTTCGTTGAAATTAAACCACTCGAATTCCTGCGAGAATGCAGGCAGGAAACCCATATCGCTGCATTCTGAAGCAATTTTTTTTAAAAGCGTACGTGGACAAGCAGCAAGACCCGTTGAATCTTTTTTACTGAAATCGGCAATAAAAAAAGGAATATTATCCTGCCAGGGAATGACACGAAATGTGGAGAGATCTATTCGACATGGCTGATCAGGATACCCGGTATGCCAACCTGTAATCTTTACATTATCGTAAAGAACATCGTTGCTGTCCCATCCAAAAACCACATCGCAAAAACCATATCCACTTTCCAGTCCCTCTAAGAATTTTTTCCAATGAATCACTTTTCCACGTAAAACACCATCAATATCTGCGAAAGCGAATTTTACTCTTTCAATTTTATTATCATCCAAATATTTAATAATCTGAACTTTATCCATGCAGCTAATAAGGAATAAATACGTGTTAAATATAAGTTAAAATCGTTATAAAGGTTGTTCTGTAATAAGACAAACAGTTCTAAAAGGTTTTTTATAATATTGCGAAGATCGGAATCTAAGTTTATGAATCTACTATTCGTCTACGGTACATTACTACAATTGGATAATCCGTTGGGATCCTATTTAAAGAATAATAGCACCTGGTTAAGCGCAGCAAAATTTAGAGGTCTTTTATATGATATCGGAGAATATCCGGGTGCTATATTTGACAGATCCGCAGATACCAAGGTTTCTGGACACTTATTTTCGATAGCGAATAATGAACAGGTTTGGAATATTTTAGATGAGTATGAAGGTTATGGTATTGATTATCCAGTGCCGAATGAGTTTATTCGACAATTAATTGAAGTCGAAACTCAAAGTCACCTGATTCAATGCTGGACTTATTTATACAATTTGCCTGTTAATAGTTTCACTCGCATCGAATCCGGCAACTATGAGGAATATTTATTAAAAAAGTAAAGTCCTCAGAACGTCTTTGATAAGGGCGCGAATTTAAAACGGGTTTAAAACAAAAAATCCCCTGAACTTGCGGCTCAGGGGATGAAATTATATTTGTTTTCGATTATAAAACCGACTTAACAGTTTTAATAATCCGAGCTGCTACTTTATAAGGATCTGCAGCTGAATTTGGACGACGATCTTCTAAATAACCTTTCCAACCATGTTCAAGGGTATAAAGTGGTATACGAATTGAAGCACCACGATCTGAAACTCCGTAACTGAAATCATGAATTGATGCAGTTTCGTGTTTACCAGTTAGACGTAAATGATTATCAGCACCATATACTTCAATATGTTCTTTAACTACAGGACGGAATGCCTCACAGATTTTATCGTAAGTTTCTTTGCTACCGCAAGTACGTAAAACAGAGTTTGAGAAGTTAGCATGCATTCCGGAACCATTCCAGTCTAATGTACCCAAAGGTTTGCAATGCCAGTTGATTGATACTCCGTATTTCTCTCCGATTCTTTCAAGTAAATAACGACCGATCCAAATTTGATCTCCCGCTTCTTTCGCTCCTTTTGCAAAAATCTGGAATTCCCATTGCCCAGCAGCAACTTCTGCATTGATACCTTCAACATTTAGGCCAGCTTCTAAGCATACATCTAAATGCTCTTCAACTATTTCCCTGCCATAAGCATTTTTAGCTCCAACTGAACAGTAGTATGGACCTTGTGGTGCTGGATAACCGTTCGCCGGGAAACCTAAAGGTTTGTTACTTTCGTCATCCCAAAGGAAGTACTCTTGCTCAAAACCGAACCAAAAGTCATTATCATCATCTTCAATTAATGCACGGCCATTAGACTCATGTGCTTTTCCTGTTGAATCCAACACTTCACACATTACTAAATAACCTTCTTTTCTTTGTGGATCAGGGCAAATGAATACTGGTTTAAGAACGCAGTCTGAAGAACCACCTGGTGCTTGCTCTGTTGATGAACCATCGAAGCTCCATAAAGGACAATCTTCTAATTTTCCACTGAAATCTTTTTCAATTTTCGTTTTGCTACGAAGGCTTTGAGTTGGTTTGTAACCATCCAGCCAAATGTACTCTAGTTTTGCTGCCATTATTTATTTGTTTGGGTAATCCGGTTGCAAATTTGCACTATAAAATAAAATACTCATCAATAATTGCACGAAATTATAATAATCTTTGAATTTTTTAAAAAAAAATGCAACTTTTTTAAAAATAAACCGAATCAACAATCAACAATACACAAATTAGAACACAAAATATTGCTCGATATATTCAAAACCCCAAATAATGCAAAAAATCAATCAAGATTTTCATGCGCTATCCGGGGCTTCCGAAGAAAGAATATCCGAAGTACAATACCGGTGTTTCAATGCGGTTTAGTCGAATAACTTCTTACTGCTTATTTCTTTGTTAATTGTAATATAACCGGGATATTTAATCTGCTTATTACCAAAATCCAAAGTTGGTTTAATTTTAAAAGTGACAAGTCCCTTTTTCTCCTCCCCATCCTGAGCTCCTATTAAAAAGTCGGTGATAGCAGCCATAGCCTTATCATCGGATAAAACATGATAAATATTTGAATTTACCTGTATCGGAACCGTAATTGTACCTCCATGAGGGCTCACTGAGATATTTTGGGTTACGAAACCTCCAGCAAGTTCGCGATCCTTAACCAAAACCTTATACTCGAATTGATTAATAGCCGCCAATTTACTCGAGGGATTACTAATTGTTAGATTTACCCGGGCTTTCATCGGCACATTTTGTCTCAAAAGCGCCAGTGCCAATCTGGGCATTTTGGTAATATCAATCTCTTCTTTTCCTATCAGGTCTTTCATATTCACATTTGCTACATAAATACTATCTGCCGAACTGATCTCATATTTGCAATCTTCGAGTGCTTTAATCTGGTTCATCTGTTTATTAAGGCCGGTACAGCCGCATATGAACAGCAATAGTGCGCTTACATAAATTATACTTTTCATATCTTAATGTGTTTGTTTCAATAATATAACGGATTAAATGCCAAAGATGTGTATTTAAAAATTCGTTTTAGAAATCGAATAATTGTTTAAACTTTCGCGCACAAGATTCGTATAGTCAGATTGAGAAAATCTTTAAGATTATAGGAGTGACGGGTAACAAGCCGTCCAAAACAGGAGGACATTTGGGTGAAGCAAGATTTAATCAACTTAGGATCAATCATTTTTGACAATAAGTTTTAAAATTCCCTTTAAATCATCAAAACATTTTAACAGCTTTGCAGACCGAAAAAAATTGTATATATTAACATACAAATTGAGACAATAATAATATCAGAAAAATCATGCCAGAAAAAAAAATTACGGTACTTTACGTAGATGATGAGGAGAATAATCTTATCTCATTTAAGGCGAACTTTCGTATAAAATACAATGTTCTGGTCGCGATAAGTGGCGACGAAGCCATGAAAATAATAGAAAGCAAACATGTTGATATTATAATTACAGACCAACGGATGCCTAATATGACGGGGGTTGAGTTTCTTGAGCAGGTTCTTGAAAAGAAACCCGATCCTATGAGAATACTGTTGACGGGCTATGCAGATATGAGCGCAGTGGTTGATGCCGTTAATAAAGGTAAAATATTCCATTACCTCTCCAAGCCATGGAACGAAGAGGAACTCGATATGACAATTAAAAGAGCCTATGAAGTTTACGAAGAGAAACTCAAAATAAAAGAAATGAACGAAAAACTCGTTGTATCAAACGACCAGTTTGAGTTTTTACTAAGACAAAAACTTTTATCCTAAACTCGGGAATTATATATAATCCTGCAATAGAGGTTGTAAAATTTCCGGACTAAGTGGCTTATTAAAAAGATGTTTCACTGAATTAAAACTCTTCATACGATTCATATCTTTCTTATTCATAGAGGAAGTAAACGCAATGATGATGTACCGCTCTTGAATTTCGGCAGGAAGCGTTTCGAACTCTTCGACAAACTCAATTCCGCTCATGATTGGCATTAAGATATCCAGTAAAATCACGTTAACAGTATCCTCTGACAAGTCTGGCGAATGTTTAATATAATCAAGGGCATCGGAAGCCTGTAGAAAACTTTTTACGGCATTACTGGCAACGGTATGCTTCACCAACTTTTCAGCTATAAAACAATCCAACTCACTATCGTCTACGATTATAAAATTCACTTTTCTAGGCTTGTTGTTCATTATTTATTAGGAATTGTTACTTTAAATACTGCTCCGTCTCCGAGAACAGAACTCACTTTAATACCGCCATTAAGCTTTATCAAGGCATCCTTTACGTTATATAATCCAAACCCCGACCCTGCATCCTGGGTGCTGGCTCTAAAAAACAGACCAAATATCTCGTTCAAATAATTTTCAGGAATACCTATTCCATTGTCTTTCACGTAAATGGTGGCCAATCCTTTTGCAACTCCAATATTTAATTCAATTTGCCTATCATTACTTTCCTGTTTTTGATATTTGATAGCGTTCGACAATAGATTATTCAACACAATTTTCAATGTGATTTCGTCGCACCAAAAAGGTTCCTGCTGATCAATATTGGTGCTAAACTGGACATTATTGGCTGTGATGTTACCTTGGTGAATATCCGTCAAATCGGACACAATTTGCTCGATATCGATTTCTTTAATACGTAACTCGCCTCTTTGAACAGTGTAATAATCGTGCATACTTAGAATGAAGGTATCCAGCTTTTTAACCGAATTTTCCATCAACGCGAGCATCTCCTTAATTTCCGAAACATCATCAAGATGTCTGACGACCTTTATCGCTCCCATTACACCCGAAAGCGGCCCGCGAATATCATGACTTACGCTATATGCGAATTTATCGAGCTCGTTATAAGCTTTCTGAAGCTCCTCATTCTTAATAGACAATAAAGAATTCGCCATATAAAACTTATGGGCTTCCTCTATAGCAGAAATAATATCTGAGTCTGTCCAGGGCTTTTTTACATATCTAAATATATGCCCCCTGTTGATCGCATCAATTACAGCCTCAACATCTGTATACCCGGTAATTAATATCCGAATAGGATGAGGAAACCAGCTCCTGATTTCTTCAAAGAACTCTACCCCGGTTTTGTCGGGCATCCTCTGATCGCAAAAAATAATACGAATATCAGGATGTTTTGTAAGAATTTCAATTGCTTCAGATGTATTCACAGCAACTAAAATATTGTAATCAAGCCTGAATGAGGCTTTAAATCCTACAAGATTGTTAAGTTCATCATCAATATAAAGAATCTTTATTTTTTCCGACATTTTAACTGAACTGATAAAGACCGTGAATCAAAAACATTTAATTAAATTCATCAGTCGATTTTTGTGACTACACACACTCCTGGTCTTCACGATAGCATGGGGAGTTATACAGTGGTAGAAGAATTATGTTTCACTTATTTTGTTAATGATGGGCAAATTTATAATAAAATTCGTTCCCCGCCCGATTTCTGATTTAAGATTAATCTGGCCATGATGTTTTTTAATGGTATTGTAAGCTATTGACATCCCTAAACCAGTCCCTTCGCCAACATCTTTGGTGGTAAAAAATGGCTCAAAAACCTTCTTAACGGCATTTTCGTCCATACCTGTTCCATTATCGGAAATTTCTATAGAAACATGCTCTTTGTCGCTATGTGTTTTGATAATAATCTCTCCATCTGCTGGATTATTATGCCTTTTATTGATAGCATGACAGGCATTCGAGATTATATTTAAAAAAACCTGATTAAGTTTACCAGGATAGCATTCAATTATTGGTAACTCGGAAAATTGTTTAGTTACTTTAATTCCATTTAAAAGATTGTTAGCTATTACCAGCGTAGATTCGATGCCTTCATGTATATCGGCAAGTTTTAAATCATCTTCATCTAAACGAGAGAACACACGAAGTCCTTTAACAATATCCGCTGTGCGGGATGCTCCTTCATTAATCCCCTTTAAGAGATGTGATATTTCTATCTTAAGATAGTCATAATCAATTTCCTCTTTATAGTCTTCTATTTGCTTTTTCTTATCATCAATTGAAGAATCAGAAAAATTGAGGTTTTCCATGGTGCTGATTGCATCCATCAATATCTCGACATCTCTTTGCAGAGGCGCAACATTAGAAGTTACAAAATTTATCGGATTATTAATCTCATGAGCAATGCCTGCCGTTAACTGACCGAGAGAGGCCATTTTCTCGGATTCAACGAGCTGCATTTGCGCTTGTTTCAAATCATCCAGAGTTGTGTTCAACTCAGAATTTGATGATTCTAATTCAGAAGTGCGCTCTTTCACCTTAGCTTCCAATACGACGTTCTGTTCCCGAATTATACGTTCATTTTCTTTGGCAATCTCGAGAGCTTCTGCCTGCGATGCCTCTTTTTCTCTCTTTAAAATATTGATTTTACCGGCTAGAGCAAATGAAAGGAAAATCGCCTCGAGGGCAGAGCCTATTTCAACCGCATGTACCGTCCATTCATTATAGGGAACGATACCAAAATCTTTAGAGACAAAAACCAGAATACTGATGAAAAAGATGGACCAGCTGAGTAAAAAATAACTTGCCGGAGCATAATTTTTTCGAAACACTGCCCATGCAACAAAAATAATTAATATTGAAACCAGAGCGGCGTTCATATTAACCGTCTGAAAAGCTGCTACAGAATTGCCTGATAGCAGCAGTCCTATTGAAACAATATATATTGCTATAGTTATGTCGAGCACTAAACTAAGCTTGGGAACAAACTTCTTAGTCCTCAAAAAGGATTTTGCAAACAGTATTGTAGCAATTCCCGACATAGCACCGCAAAGAATCAGCATATTTTGCGACAGCCAGGTATTATTCGGCCATAAGAAACGGTGGGAATACCCTAATAAGGTTGATTGGGTGAGTGTAACCCAAAAGATGTAATGACAGTAGACTATATAATCTCTATCCCGAACTGCAAAAAAGATAAATAAATTATATAACAGCATTACCAGCATAATACCTATATAGAGACCTCCACGAATATCAGACTGGCTTATCCTCGCGAGTATTTGCTTTTCATTACTTATATTAATGGGCGCAAGAATCTGCTGATTACTATTCAAAGACAAATAACATTCTACCGCCTCACCTCTTTTTAACGGGATATCAAACAAATAATATTGATGTTTATAACTGCGACGCGCCAAAGGTTGAAAATTCGTATAATGAATACTATCAACCTTATTACTTCTTATTATGTATAAACTTACCCTGTCTATAATAGGATTTGAAAGATTTAAAATTACTTTATCCGAATCTGAGTTATTGCGGAGCCGAAATTTTATCCAGTTATTATTAGCACTTACACCCAAATTGGGGACATTGGCCGTACTTAATTTAAAAATTTGCGGTCTGTTTCTTACTTGAGAAAAGCTAAGTTTACTACTTGTATCTTGATACAGATAAACTTTTTTGCCGATATAACTTTGCTCTGTTACACCATTATTATAAACTATCTCTTGCGCGAATCCAAAAATACTTATAAACAAAAAAGAAATGAGCAGGATAGAGATTTTGAGGTATTTCATTTGTCTTTTTTAGCTGATACAGATAGTTATATTATGGGTTTGACACCATTTTTTGCTTCAAAAATCTCGTCTAAGTCGACGTAAAAACGTCCGGAAAGAGAATGTTGCCCGAGCAGGATCTTCCTGCAAATATCGGTTGTTATTGCCCCACCAAGCACAACTGAGGAAGCAAGCTGCGGCCAGGTGTTTATGGTTTTGTTAATCTGCTCCATTGATTTTCTCATTCTTTCGGATAAAGACTCGTAAGACAAGATCGACATTAATACTTGTGTACGATTCTCGGGAGTTACAGTAATTGAATCATTCTGAATAAAGGCATCCAATTGGCCATGAAAAATGCTGCGATCAGGCTCCAAATCGAATCTCTCAATATCAAGCATTCCACGATCATTAGTATCCATCACCACCGGAATTTTTAGCTCTTTGGCTTTAAATCTGCTTGCAAGTTTAATATCCAAACCATCGCAAACCTCTACAAACAAATCAAGCATACCCCCTTCATTAAAAAAGCTATCCATATTCTGCTTATTTAGCCCTTCACTATAAATCCGGATCTTTATAAAAGGATCAATTTCCATTATCTCTCGTGCGGCAATAATGGTTTTATTTAGGCCGAGATTGAATAAACCCGTTCGTATCCTGTTTAAATTGCTTAGCTCCGCATCATCAAAGTCAACCAATCTGATTTCTCCGCACGTGCGTTCCATTGCAAGGGTTAATGCTATAGACTGGCCAACAGAAAGCCCTACAATTCCAATCTTTTTTGATTGAAGTAGCCTCTGTTCTTCTTTAGTAATCTTATTTCGATTCCTGTTAGTTCTTACTTCGATAAATTCTTCCTTGTCCAGCAAATGAACTAATCTCTGGCTCCAGGGGTAGTAAACCCAAACTCCATAGTGATGCATGTTGGTGCCGCCAAGCTTTTCTTCGATGAATGTTTGGTATTCGTGTTCTTCGATTTTAATAGACGGATTCGAACATTTTATTAATTCCTTTAACTGACCGACTATATTATCATGCACAAATGACACCTTCCCATCAGTAAATAACTTTTCAAAAATATCTTTATCTACATTAGTGTCTAGCCGAAGTATTAACGGATCATAAACTTGACTCATTTGTTGGGTGTCTTCCAGCAATTTCTCAGTAATTTTCATGTGATTCAGGTATACGTAGATGATTAAAAAGTTGTTTAAGCTTTTCTTACATTACAAAAAATTTAAATCGTTCTCATTAAGCGTAGATGCAACCGGATGCGATTTATTTGTGTTAGCTATTATTTCTTTTAAATCCCATTGATCTAAACCTGGAATGTCCGTTTTATAATGAATGGTGATCTCCTTCTTCCTCAATTCTTCAACTCTTACGATGTCTGGCTGATCGCGAATTTTCAATATCGCTTCTTTATCCTCCTGATGAGCTTTACTTAGGACAGGGACATCCTTCAAGATCATTGTGGTAGCTAGCAGGTCTAATTTAGGATAATAAAATGTACCGTGATTACCTATACTGGTTTCGAGCTCCATTCCACAACATTCAACCGGCTTAATAGTATAGGGAGCACACAATGCAAACAGCGATTCTAAGCCTATTTGATGAGAGATTGCTACAGCTGCTCGAATTAAAAATATGCTTCCAATTCCATAACCCGCAATTTCTCTTGAATTCCACAAACCACAAAGTTCTCCTGTTCCATGTTGAGCAAATTTCCAAACCAATTTGAAAATACTAGGATCTAATGCCCCGGTCGCTTCCTCTATTGGCAGGGGCTGACTTCCACCAGAAACATGAACCCGTGCTCCTCCATACACCCTCTTGCCGTCCAAAGACTCCACAATAAGAACAAAAGCAGCCGGATTAGTGGTCCATTCGTTCTTTGATGAAGTAACTTTCGTAACTCCTATACTGGTTAAAACATGCGCATGACCTTCTAAAAATAAATCACACGCTACGGGATCATCTATTGCCCGAAATGCTCTTAGTCTAACAACAGGATTTTCCTTATTTAGGCCAGGTTCCATTAATTGTATTTCCAAATTAAAGCAATATACTAAATGGCTCACCATTTCTCATATCAAACTATTGCTTTAATTAATAATAAATTGATGATTAGAGAAAAATCACAAAAACCTTTTTGATAATGAATGTTTTATGCAAAACAATTGGTTAAATCTTTTTTATCAGATTTAAATAGTTCTAAATAAAACAATATGAGTCGCAAAATTCGTTTACTATAGTAGTTACCTATCATGTTATGAAAAAATGGATCTTCTTCGCCAGCCTTCTGATTAGTATATCTTTTCTTGTATCGGCCCAATCTCCCGATGATATTGTAGGAGTATGGAAAACTGGCTACGAAAGCCGGCAAATTCAAATATTTAAGCGCGGCGATTTGTACTTCGGCAAACTAATTTCGATAGAGGAAGCCGATGACGAATCTAAAAAACCCATGTTGGATGTTAACAATCCTGATAAAAAACAGCAGACTCAGCCCATTGTTGGGTTGGAAATTCTTAAAAACTTTAGCTATGCAGGTAAAGGCTCTTACTCAAAAGGGAAAATATATGATATTAAATCCGGGAATACGTATAATGGCATGATCAAAATCTATAACAGAAATAAATTAAATATCCGATCATACCTGGGGTTAAGCATTATAGGTAAAACAGAAACATGGACCAAAGCAGAGTGATAGATTATTGATGAGCAAACTCCCTGATACATCTCTCTGCTGGAATATTAAATCGACAGAGAGCATCTGGATCTATTTTATCAGTCGTGCCACGAACATCGAATCAGACTTTCTGTTATAGCCTTTCAAAATTTGCTGCGTTTCTAGTTTTAGGCCCAGTTCTTTAACTAAAAAATTTACCACATCTTCATTTTCCTCTTTAAAAACCGAGCAGGTTATATAAATGAGCGGCTTTCCGGGCTTTAAATACTTAATAATATTTTTCGCGATAGAAATTTGCAGATTCTGAAAGGCCTTTATTCTGTATTCCTGGAATTGATTTATCATTTCCGGCGACCTCCCCCAGGTGCCTGATCCGGTGCAGGGAGCATCATAAATAATCCCATCAAACTCGAAACTATGGATAAAAGGCTGCGGATCTTTGGTGAGATCTAAAATCTTCTTTTGATACTTCAGTAAACCTGCGTTTTTGAAACGCTCGTCAAGGTTCTCGAGCACGCTTTCGCGGATGTCGGAAACCAGCAATTTAATTTCCCGCTGCTGATGAAACAAGTTTATTGATTTTCCTCCCGACGCAGCGCAGCAATCCCACCAGTAGTCGTATTTCTGTGGTTTGAAAAACTTGCAGGCTTCCTGTGAGGACAAGTCCTGCACTTCAAAATATTTGTTATCCGGAAATAACTGATCTAGTTTTGTGCCATTTGGTAAACGTAGAGAACGCTCGCCTTCTTCCTTATAGTTTATTCCTGCATCTTCTAGTTTAGAGCTTACCCAGGCGGTTTTTTCCGGATAAATATTTATAAAAAGATCGGGCTGAACGAAGAAAGACTTTAAAAATGCTTCCTTCTCAATACCTTTTGCAAAATGCTCATGAAAAGGAAAGACATCATCTATTGAAAAACCTATATTCTCTGCTTCAAGGAAATCAATTTTATCTTCTAAAGAAAGACCGATCTGCTCATTAAAAAGAGGTTTGAAATTTTGAAGAAAAGGATTAGACGTTGTAGAAACTAAAAATTCGGCAATAAACAACCGCTCTTCGGTAGGAAGATTAGCACAAGCCCGGCCCAAGCGGAAGTAATTATAAAGCAGACTACTAGCCACCTTACGGTCGGTAGAGCCCATTTGCTTGTTTTTACGAAAGAAATCAGGAAGAAATTTAGTGAGTGGTTTATCTTCCTTGTAAGATTCTACGATCCGTAAAAACGTTTTTAGCTGATGATTAAAACGGTTTGATTGAGGGTTTTGACTTTCCAAGGTATGTGCTTTTGATGTTAAACTCACCCACCAATCTCTTGGCTGGCACGTCCTCTCCCAAAAAGAAGAGGAGTTCGGGTGCTTAAACCTCACCCGCCACTTCTCCGGACTACGCTCCTCTCCTAAAGGAGAGGAGTTTGGTGATAAAAATAGCGCATGGAAATCCTTCCCTTTAGGAGAGGATTTAGGTGAGGCTCTACTCCCACTCTATCGTAGCTGGTGGCTTTGAACTTATATCATAAACAACGCGGTTAATTCCTTTTACATTATTAATGATCTCGTTAGAGATTTTGGCAAGAAGCTCGTAAGGTAAATGGCTCCAATCTGCAGTCATTCCATCTACAGAACCAACAGCACGTAAACAAATAACATTTTCGTACGTACGCTCATCTCCCATCACTCCGACTGATTGAACAGGAAGGAAAATTGCGCCTGCCTGCCAAACTTTATCGTACCAGCCCGAAGATTTCAGGTTGCTGATATAAATAGAATCTGCCTCTTGTAAAATGGCTACCTTCTCAGCTGTAATATCTCCTAAAATTCGGATCGCTAAACCAGGACCAGGAAAAGGGTGGCGACCAAGTATGATATCATCAATTCCTAATGCCTTACCAACTCTTCGAACTTCATCTTTAAACAGGGTATTTAAAGGTTCAACTACTTTCAGCTTCATAAAGTCGGGCAACCCACCCACGTTATGATGCGATTTTATAGTGGCCGATGGACCGTTTACCGAAACTGACTCGATAACATCGGGATAAATAGTTCCTTGTCCAAGCCAGGCAACATCCCGAACTTCGTGTGCTGCATCGTCAAATACTTCGATAAATACCCGGCCAATGATTTTACGTTTTTGCTCAGGATCTTTTACACCGGCAAGCTGACTCAAAAAGCGATCTTTTGAATCAATTCCGCGAACATTCAAGCCCATGTGCTTATATGAATCGAGCACTTGCTCATATTCATCTTTACGTAGCAACCCGTTATCAACAAAAATGCAATGAAGGTTTTTACCAATTGCGTTATGCAGTAATACTGCCGCAACAGATGAATCTACTCCGCCGGAAAGGCCAAGCACTACCTTATCGTTTCTTATCTTTTCTTTTAAAGAGGCAATAGTTGTTTCGATGAAAGAATCAGGGGTCCAATCTTGAGAACAACCACAAATATCTACCAGGAAGTTTTCTAATAACTGCTTTCCATCGGTACTATGCGTTACCTCGGGATGAAACTGGATACCATAGGTTTTACTTCCGTTTATCTGATAAGCCGCAACACGAACCGTATCTGTACTGGCAATTACATCAAAGTCTTCCGGGATATCTGCAATGGTATCGCCGTGCGACATCCAAACCTGCGAATCTTTTGGAATATGTTTAAGTAATGGATGCTCTTCGTTTAGATATTGAAGGTTAGCACGACCGTATTCTCTGATTGTAGATGGAACAACCTGTCCGCCCGAATATTGAGCAAGGTATTGAGCTCCATAACAAACTCCTAACAAAGGATATTTATTATGAAATAATCTAAAATCTATTTGGGGCGCATTTTCCTGACGAACAGAATATGGGCTTCCAGAAAAGATTACTCCTTTTACCGTATTATCAAACTCAGGAAGGTGATTAAAGGGATGTATTTCGCAGTAAACGTTGAGTTCTCTTACTCTCCGGGCAATTAATTGTGTGTATTGTGAGCCGAAGTCAAGAATGATGATTTTTTCTTGCATGGGCAAAGATAAAATTTTTGACTTCGAGTAACGATGTTTTTTTGAATTTTAGGATTTAAGTAAAAAATATTGGGCCAGACCTATAATATATTTTGATTAAGATTAACAGTCCATAATCGAATCAATTGAAAAAAGAATATTACATTTATGGTCAACCTTTTGATCAATGCGTCTATTGTTTTTATCAATCTATTTACTAGGTTCAACCCTGATTTGTTTTGGACAGTTTGGTCCCGTTCCGAGAATTAACCAAAATGCTCCTAATTATTCCAATCCTTTTGAACGAAAAATTAAAAAGCACGGAAAGTATAAAAGAAATGTTTGGAAATATATTTATGATGTTGTACTGAAAGATGGCTCTCGCATTCAGGCTAATTCGGACATTTTGAAGGATAGCATCTCTGGAAAACACTTCCTTTATTACTCTAAAGGCGACTCGTTAAAACAGATTTTCGCCGAAGAGACATTCAAAATTAGCAGACCGGACCCTTTTAATATGCAACAAAAAATTGAAGGTTTACCGAATGGTGATAAATGGAGATTTACGGTAATAAAAGGAAAAATCAATGCCTTCTGCTTTTTTATTAATGGCACAGAGATTAACCAAATTCAGGTAAACAATGGAGAAATAATTCCTTTGAAGCCCGATTATTTGAAAACATTAATCGAAGAAAATAGAAAAGCAATGGAAGCTTGGGAAGAAAAAAACTATTATGAAGCGATAAAAGCCTATAATAAGGGGCGGTAAAATAGAGGGTTATTTTTTCATCAACCTAGCCACATATTTCCCAATAATATCAAACTCCAGATTAACAAGGTCTCCCGGTTTAACCTGTTGAAGATTTGTATGCCCGTATGTGTAAGGGATAATAGCTACCGAAAAACTATCATCTTTAGAATTCACAACGGTTAAACTTATTCCATTGACACAAATCGAACCCTTTTCGACAGTTACGTTCCCTAGTTTTGGGTCATATTTAAAGATATATTCCCAGCTTCCGTCACGCTCAATCAAATCAATACACTCGGCTGTTTGATCTACATGTCCCTGAACAATATGCCCGTCTAAACGGCCATTCATTTGCATACAACGCTCCAGATTGGTTAAGCTCTCCACTTCTAATCGCCCCAGGCTGGTTTTAGAAAGTGTTTCCTCTATAGCTGTTACAGTATGTGTATTCCCATCCAAAGCTATTACAGTAAGACAAACACCATTATGCGCCACCGACTGATCGATTTTCAATTCGGATGATATAGGAGATTCGATAGTTATATGAAGATTTCCCTGGTCTTGCTGAAGTTTTTTAACAACTCCCAGAGTTTCTATAATTCCTGTGAACATGGGCCGAAAATAATTAAATAAACTTTCCAAAAGTTCTAAACTTTTGGAAAGTTTGCATCAATACTCTTTACGATTTTTTTTCCAGACACTATTTAAGCTGGCTAAACTTGTTGTATTCGCCTCCATCCGACTTTCCTTAAATTTGTATAGACCAACCAGGGCTGCGATAAAAGCCTCCTCTTCAGAATCTTCCTCTGCAGAATCAGAACTAAAATGCTTGCTTACGAAATGGGTGTCGAAATTTCCAGACACAAAAGATTCATGTTCCATTACAAACTTCCCGAAAGATAAAGTATTGCGAAAACCGGTAATGTGATACTCATCAATGGCACGAATCATTCGCTGTATTGCTTCAGTACGATTTGCGCCCCAGACAATCAGCTTGGCTATCATAGGATCGTAATAAATGGGGATTTCCATTCCCTGCTCAAAGCCATCATCAACTCTGACACCTGGCCCCTGCGGAATTTTGTAACGGCTAAGCATTCCGATATCGGGTAAAAAATCATTTGACGGATCTTCCGCATACACCCGCAACTCAATAGCATGGCCCTGGATTTTTAAATTCTCCTGCTTAAAGCTGATTTTTTCACCCCGGGCAATTTTAATTTGTTCTTTCACCAAATCAATTCCCGTAATCATTTCCGTTACCGGATGTTCTACCTGAAGCCGGGTATTCATCTCAAGAAAGAAAAAATCAAGATTTTCATCCAGAATAAATTCCACCGTTCCGGCGCTGGTATAATTACATGCACGGGCGGCATCCACAGCGCACTTTCCCATTTTCTCGCGAACCTCAGGCGTTAAAACAGACGATGGTGCCTCTTCTACCACCTTTTGATGTCTGCGTTGTATTGAGCATTCCCGTTCGAAGAGATGCACAATATTTCCGTGCGAATCTCCCAGTACCTGAATCTCAATATGTCGCGGAGAGGTAACATACCGTTCAATGAAAACCGATCCATCACCAAATGCAGAAACGGCTTCAGAAACTGCCCGTTTCATTTGAGATTCAAAATCATTTGAATTTTCTACAATTCTCATTCCTTTTCCTCCCCCGCCCGCCGCGGCTTTAATTAAAATTGGAAAACCAACTTCTTCTGCCCGCATTTTTGCTTCAGCAATGTCGGTTATGGCAGTATCTGTGCCCGGCACTAAAGGAATATCGTAAGAAAGAGCCGCTGCTTTGGCAGACAGTTTATTCCCCATAATTTCCATCGCTTCCGCTGAGGGCCCAATAAATATGATTCCGGCATCGGCAACAGCTTTGGCAAAAGCAGGATTCTCGGATAAAAATCCGTAACCGGGATGAATTGCATCGGCATGTGTACGCTTACAGGCTTCAATGATATTGCCAATAACCAAGTACGATTGATTGGAAGGTGCAGGCCCAATACAAACCGCTTCATCGGCATATTGAACATGTAAAGCATTTCTATCTGCCTCGGAAAACACCGCAACGGTTTTGATTCCCATTTCGCGGGCCGAACGCATAATGCGCAGTGCAATTTCACCACGATTAGCAACTAATATTTTGTTTATGGATTTCTGAGACATGGGTATTGAGATGAGAGATGTGAGAGGTGAGATATGAGATATTGAGTTTATTCCCAGCTTCCAAATTTGCCCATCCGATAATCATCATATGCTTGCTCTATTTCTTCCTGTGTATTCATCACAAATGGGCCTTGAGCTACAAGCGGTTCATTTAAGGGCTTGGCATGGCCGAGCAACAAAATACTATCCTCCAAAGCCTCAACAACTACTTCGGAATCATCGTTTTCAAACTCAACTAAATGTAAGGCATTTACTTCACAATTATTCACGATCAACCTGCCTTTTATAATGTAGAAAAAGATATTTCTGTCCTGAGGAATATCAAAAGAAGCTACTCCGCCTGATTTAAAATAAACAGTACTTAAATGTACATCAGTCTCCGTTTTAAAGGCTCCGTCTATTCCTTCCCATGTACCTGATACAACATTCATGTGCACATGATCGGATAATGATACAGAGGGAATGTCTTGTTTCTGAAAACCTTTATACTGAGGCTTACTCATCTTCAAATAAGATGGCAGATTTAACCATAATTGTAAAATCTCCAAATCCCCACCTTCCTTCTTGAACTGTTTCGACGAAACTTCAGCATGAATCAGACCACTTCCGGCCGTCATCCATTGCACGCCACCTGCGGTGATAATACTTTCATTTCCACCGGAATCTTTATGCATTATATCTCCCTCCAATATAAATGTCACTGTTTCCATACCGCGGTGAGGATGCGGACCGAATGGCAGACCGGAATTATTTGCAGGGTACTTTTGAGGGCCGTGATGATTGAGAAATAAAAAAGGATCTATTTGATTTAAACTACGGGAAGGCAAAGGAGAATAAGTTATCAGATCGGCGATGGGTGAATACCTTGCCTGATGAATAGTTTTTATTGTTCTCATATTTGATAAATCAAGCACCGTTAAAATTGTTTTAGGTCCATAAAATAGAAAATCTTCGACAAAATAAATCCCTCAAAGTGAATACAATAGCGAAATAAGATCTATTTTCAAAAAAATAATAAAATCTTTTATACGTAAAAAGCGTTACCTCCTTAGCTTTTTTCAGCACGAAGGCTAATTTTCCCCCTTTTAATAATGTTATTTAGTAATTTTGGGGCTCTATAAATATGCTAAGACAAAACTTACAACAGAAATTACTTCAAAAGTTATCTCCGCAGCAGATACAGTTTATTAAACTATTGCAGATTCCGACTGTGAGTTTAGATGCACGTATCAAAGAAGAGCTTGAAGAAAACCCTGCGCTTGAAGATCTTAGTTTAGTAAATTTAAATGAGCCGGTAGAAGAGTATCCAGATAAAGATCCTGATAGCGGAGAATATAACGGTGATGAAAAAAGCGGGGATGAATTTGATGAGTTTAATGTTGAGGATTATCTTCAGGAAGATAACATAAATGATTACAGTTCGAAATATGATCAGAATGGTGAAGATGAAGAAGAACGCAAGGAGATGCCCATCGCCGTTCAATCATCTTTTTATGAAACACTTCATCAACAACTTGATTTAGCCCCTATTTCAGACAAAGATTTTCTAATCGGTCAGCAAATAATTGGCAGTTTAGATGATGATGGTTATTTACGTCGCTCCATAACTTCATTACTAGATGATTTAGCTTTTTCACAGAATGTGATGGCCGAAGAAGAGGAAGTTGAGGAAATGTTGAAACTGATTCAATCGTTTGAGCCAGCAGGTGTTGCAGCACGCGATTTAAAGGAATGTTTGCTAATACAACTGCGAAAAAAAGAACAAACGCCGGTTGTACAAAAAGCAATTAAAGTAGTTGATAGCTACCTTGATGAGTTTACGCGTAAACATTACGACAAACTTGAACGGGCCTTAAACATGGATTCCGTTGAACTCAGAGAGGTTATTTCTGAAATTTTAAAACTGAATCCGAAACCTGGCGATGCCGGCGAAACCAATAACAAGCAATTACAGGTAATCCCTGATTTTCATATTTCCAACAACGAGGGAACATTGATTTTAACTCTCAACTCTCAGAATGCGCCGGAACTCCGGGTTAGCCGGTCGTATAAAGAGATGTTTGAGCATTACGACAAGGCATCTCAGAAGGATAAAAAACTTAAAGAGGCCGTTCAATTTGTCAAGCAAAAACTTGATTCGGCCCGTTGGTTTATAGATGCCATTAAGCAAAGACAGCAAACCTTGCTCAAAACAATGAATGCGATTATGCAATATCAATACGAATATTTCCTGACGGGCGATGAGCGTAATTTGAGGCCGATGATCTTGAAGGATATTGCTGATAAAATCGGAATGGATATTTCCACGGTGTCTCGTGTTGCCAACTCAAAATATGTTCAAACCGAGTTCGGAACATTTCTTTTGAAGTCCTTTTTCTCCGAAGCCATTCAGATGGAAAGCGGCGAAGAAGTTTCCAATAAAGAGGTTAAGAAAATATTGGAGGAATGTATTGGAAATGAAGACAAACAGCATCCTCTCGCTGATGAAAAGCTGACAGAAATCCTCAAGGAAAAGGGCTACAATATTGCTCGCCGTACAGTTGCAAAATACAGGGAAGCAATGAATATTCCGGTAGCAAGATTAAGACGGGAATTATAATCTTCGCGAGCGCACGGTAGCATAGAACGTTAAAACCCTATCTTATCAGCGTAATAGATCCTTTCACGGCTTTTCTTCCGTTCAACGGATTTATAATATAATAATATGTGCCGACAGGCAGATCCGCCCCATTTAATTTGCCATCCCATTGCGTTGCATAGCCAATTGTGCTGAAAACGCTCATCCCGAAGCGATTAAAAATATCGACAGTGCAACCCGGGTAACTTTCTAAATATTTAATATTCCAGACATCGTTTACGCCATCGGCGTTGGGAGTAAACGTGTTGGGAATTTCAAGTTGCTTTAGAACTTGAATAAATACCTCGTCGTCGGCGGTGCAGCCTTCGGATGTTGTTACGGTTAATGTATAGGTAATATCGTCGTCGGGTGTGGCGATGGGGTTGAGAATATCCGTCCGGTTTAATCCTTTGGCCGGGGACCATCGATAAGTCAGATTATTGCCGCTTGCATAAGCGGCGAACTGGACCTGCCCGCCCTCTAACACTTTTAAATCATTTCCGGCGTTCGCTGTAGGAGATTCGTACACTACAATCGTTTGAGTTTTAGTATCGGTGCATCCGTTTATCGCTGTGAACATATAGGTCAACGTATGTGTTCCTTTGCCAGCTGCGTGTGGATTGAAGATTCCGGAAACCGATACTCCGGTACCAGAATAAACTCCACTACCAGAAAAGCCGTGTAATTCAAAAGCCTCCGTGAGCTGATATGTGTTAGCATTTTCACAAATGGAGACGAGAGGACTAAAAGCCACTTCTGGCACTGCCTTTAGGGTGATTTGCTTTTTGACTTCTGCCATGCACATCGTCCCTGAATACACTAACATTTTTACCTCAACAAGCTGCGTCGAGGGCGTGTGAAACTTCGGATACTGGAAAGAGTATCTTTTCCATGTCCCATTTCGAAGGTTGGGATTGTTATCTAACATTAAATATTGAGGATCATCGGGATGATTTATATTATCAAAATGCCATTCAATTTTTGTCACCTCGCCAAACGCAAGTGTTGTTCGATCTTCAAACACAACCAGCTCCGAACTGCAAATATCGCTACCATTTAAAACAGTAAAATCCGCGAGCGGAGTACTCTCTAAAACTTCAATTGCTTTCCTCATAGTATCGGCACAGCCTTCTGTTCCTGAACTTATTAATGTCACCTGATACAATCCGGCCTGAGTATATTGATGCTGCGGATTTTGCTGAGTGGAGGTATTGGAAGAAATGTTTGCGTTTTGATCTCCAAAATCCCATTTAAAATTCAAATTGCTTCCTGCTTGTACGGAATTATTTATAAATGTAGCTACACCATTCGTTAAACATTGATCTTGTAGTTCAAAGTCAGCACGTGGAATTGCCTTTAACAGGATTGTTTTTTCTAAACTGTGTACGCATGATTCTCCTGAATATGCTTTCATCCGCACTGTAATGTTTTTGATCATGGGACTGCTAAACGACGCATATTGAAATAAATACTTTTTTGGCGCCGCACTGCGGAGGTTTGGCGAGTTGTCTACCAGTTTAGTATTTGGGTCTGAAGAATTTATGTCAAAGTCCCACTCTATCTTTGTTATCTCACCAAAGTCAACGAAAGCTCTATCTTCAAATACAACGGCTTGATTACTGCAAAGATTATTTTGGTTCTGTACGTTGAAATCTGCCTTCGGAACACTTCCATTCACCGTAAATGTTTTACTTAGAAAAGTTGTACAACCGGCAGCAGAGGTTACCATTAGAGATACGATATAATTCCCCCGCGACTGATAGGCATGAGAGCCATTTTTACTGGTTGATGTATTTGAAATGCCCGAATCGGGGTCACCAAAATTCCATGTGTAGGAAAACTGGCTTTCCGTTCCATCAGCAATAGTTGACGTATTTGTGAACACGGCTACTGCATCTTCTAAACAAAAATCAGGAATATTAAAGTCGGTAACAGGCTTGGGTTTGACTATGATATTAATTTCTTTCCAGGTGCTCAGGCAGCCAAGATCAGTCGTAACCTGCAATCTTATCTTTTTAGTACCGGCAGTCGTAAATTCATAATCGAAAGCCACTGCGGAAGTTTTAGTTTGAATCACTCCATCAAAATCCCATGCCCAACTGGTAATATTCCCTTCAACAGGCAAAGACTTATCAGTGAATGTTATGGGTTCGTTCACACAAAGAACCGTTGGATAAGTAAAATCAGCAATGGGTTTTTTGGAAACATGCACTGCTTGCGAAAAAACCATAGATGAGCAGTTTACGTCAGACACCACCACTAATTTCACTTCATAATCGCCTGCGTTGGCATATACATGCGTAAAAGGATCAGCAGTTAGCCTGCTCTCTGTAAGTCCGTCGCCGAAATCCCAGTTCCATTTTTTTATGTTACTTCCAATACTTTTATCGGTTAATGAGATGGCAGTACCTAAACAAACTTGTTGGTTTTGAATTGAAAATTGAGCTTCAGGAAGTTGATATACATCAAAAGAAAGCTTCGTCGTTTCAGTTGCATCGCAACCTGCAGGATCGGGATTGATGGACACGATGGATATGGTCTTATTTCCTGAACTGGTATATCTTACCTCATCTGCATCAGGATATTGATACCTATAGGCAGCTAATCCATTAGAAGTAACCGTTGTGTACGCAGGATTCGGATAATTGCGAACTACCCCATTACCTAAATCCCAGGAAAGAGAATTTGTAATATAAGGCAGGACCAAACCAAGACTATATGATTGGTTGACACATCCGCTGCCAAGCGCTTGCTGAGTAACAGGATTGACAATTTGCACAAATTGATTGAGGTTCTTCAAGTCCGCTCCCCCGAGATAGGCATACGATTCAACATTCCCATATCCATAAGCAATGGCAACAAAACCACCATCGGCCGTGATGCGATGAGAGGGGTTTATGACTGAACTTGTTGTTACATCATGGATAAGATAGCTGTATTCAGAATTAATGGGCACGAATTGAGATGAAGGAATGGTATTTCCGTCGATCTTCAAAGTAGGAGCATCGGCAGTTTTAATAATAATATTAATATAATGTTTTGTGATATTGGTCGGTGCAGATGGAGTAGATACTGCAGAATATAGAATTACATCAGTTAATGTTTGTTCAATCGGACTTAATATAGTCATTTCAGGATCGCCCGGATAAGAGGAATTGTTATTACTGATATTATTAAGATTACATAACTGGGTGGTTTGAAACTGTGTTAAGCTTATTGGGTTATCTGCTTCTATAACGTTCGCCGAATTACTGAAAAAAGTTATTATACTACCTTTTGTATACGGATTTGCCACAGGAATTCCATTTGCGCTCGTAGTTGAATTATTTACCTTAATAGTTGTATTGTCTTTACTCACAATTATCCGGTAAATATCCATGTTCCCGTTTATCGTATTATAGAACGGAGCTGAAACGAACTTTTTCCCCCATGCAGACACGGGTAATAATTGCTGATACAGATTGTCGCCACTACCTGGGTTTCGTGTACTATTATCCTCACAAAACGCTGTAAAGCTGCTTCCCGAGAATACGGCAAGAGGACGGCAGCCGTTTAATGTACGAATCAAAGAACCTGTTAAATCGGTTGCCGATTGATACTGGTAAACCTCGCCTTTATTTAACGTAATTTGGAAAGGAACGTTCGCTGAGCGGTTATTATTAGGTCCGGCATCTGTTTGTGTGGGTATAATTTCTATTTGAGTGTTATCTTCTACTCCAACTAAGGTAAATTCAGAAAAATTGCCGCCACTCTGTTTATAGTTTATCGAATAATATTCATTACCCAGAGCCTTTGTCGGAAAAATCAGGGTAGCGGCAGATCGTGCACTACGTGAAATATGGGAGTAAACGACAATCGGATTATCAGATGTGACATGTATCCCTTTATTGGGTTCTACTTTATTATTACTTCCGATATATATATTGGTATAAACCAGAGGATCGAGAAGTACAGCACGGGCCTGATTAGCAGATAAACTTACAGGTGCGAGCTGTACCCCGCCTGCGTTGATATTTACAATCGCATTCGTTTCTGAGGTAAGAAAGAGAGTTAATTTTGACGAATTAGCCCCGGTGCCTCCATCGATGTGCCCCGTATACGCCACCCAAAAATCTGTTCCCTTATTTGAAGTGCCCTGCGAAAAGCCAAATTGATTTAAACTGCTTAAAAAAAAGCAGAGAAATAACAGCACCAGTCCCCTTCTTAGAAACATCTCTTTATTACTTAAATTCCGATAAACTTAAAAAAAGCAGTATTGAAAATTATTGGTTATAATTAACGGACCGTGCCGTTTAAGCGTTTGTAAAGATAATACTTACTACAAAAGTTCCGATGATTCGATCCCTTCTGCCAACTTTGTAAAAGGAAAATTACTTTACCAATTTCTTTGCGGACAGGTTACTTTATATCGGTTATTTAAAAGCAGTCCAAGTACAATTTCGTGAGTTCCATTGCTCACATTTGCTAAGTCAGAGGTCGTAAAATCATACGAATAACTCAGGTTGAATAAATAGCTAATATTAAATCCGGCTAAAACCGAGAATGAATCGTTATGACGATAACTGCCTCCTAACCAAAACTTATCGCGGAAAGCAAGCTTTAAATTTGCATCATAACTATTGGGCGCAGGAGATATCTTTTTTATCATGACTGAGGGAACTGCAGCGATATCATCTGCCAGGAAAATTTTATATCCTGCCGTTAAAAAAAAGTGAGGCACAGCCTTTCCCTGAGTATATTGATTATTATTTGTAAAATTCAAGGTCTGCCCTAACAGCTGCTGACCTGATAATCCTACAAAATATTTGGGACCATAAATCCAGAGACCCGCACCCAGATCGGGCTTAAGCCGGTCGGTCTCTGTGGCCACAATGGCAGGATCCTGGCTATTCTCTAAGGTTATTTTAGAGTAATCCAGACTGATCTTAGAAACACCCACAGCCACCCCCAAAGCGATGTTTAATTTATCAGTTAAACCCAAATGGTAAGCATAGGTAGCATTCACATCGACGCGATCAATAGGGCCAGCCTTATCTAAAACAGCATGCATTCCAATTCCATGGTGCGGTTCGGCAGCCATATAATTTTGCAAATAACTCCTGCTCATGGGATTATTCTCTTGTCCGCCGAAAGAATTGGCATCACCAGCTAAGAAATTTTTTCCTAGAGGAGCATTAACAGAGATGTAATTTGTTACCGGGGCACCTTCTAAACCGGTCCACTGAGTTCGATATCCCGCCTTCAGATCAATATAATTTTCTATACCCGAGATGGCCGGATTGATGAGGTAATTATTAAAAATGTATTGTGTATACTGAGGCCTTTGCTGAGCATGGCTCGCAAAATTCAAGAGGGATATGGAAGCAAAAAGAAGGTATAAATTCTTCAACTGGATTATGATAGGTTTACAATAACAAAAACTGCACGCGATGGTTGAAATTATGTTAACTATTTATTGTTTACTAATCTCGATAAAAACATATTACATCACCGCTACTTTTCTGAGTTAAAAAAAAGCCATTGGTTTAAACAACTTGTGATAATATTTTAAAATAAACTCAGTCCCAATACAATTTCATGACTACCTGATGAAACAGTTTTAAGTTTAGAAATGGTGTTATCAAATGAGTACCCTAAGCTAAGAGTTTTTGCCACATTAAAACCCATCATTGCAGAATATGAATCACTTTTTCTAAAAGATCCTCCAAGCCAGAAATTATTTCTGTACGCGAGCTTTAAGTTCAAATCATAAGCCATTGGAAGCGGTTGAAGATATTTAAGCATAATAGAAGGAGCGAACGAGAAATCTTCCTTTACCCAGACCCTAAAACCTGTTGCAAGAAAATAATGCGGAACTTCTTTTGTTGAATTGTACTCTGATGCAAACGAAATATTCTGATTGAGTGCTTGTTGAACCACTCCGCTAACATAAAATGCTGCTGAATAAAAGTAAAAGCCGGCATTTAAATCTGGCGACCACCTGGTAATTGAGCCACCGGCTGATGTTACAGGCTCATTTGGATCTTCGAAGTGAAGTTTTTCTGAATTAAGGGAGAGCCGGTTAAAGCCTCCACCCACTCCTACCGATAAATTCGCAACATCACTAATGTTAATGTGATAGGCATAGGTAAGGTTTACCGTGGTTCTGCCGATTGGACCGGTTTGATCATTTAATCCTACCAAACCAATGCCATGGTGCGACAAGGACGACATATAATCGAGCTTATCTGAATTCGTCGCTGGCTCCTCAATTCCATAATCGATAAAGCCGGACCGCGAGTTTCCAATATTGACAGGGGTGCTTATTGTGAAATAACTTGTTTTGGGAGCACTTTCCAGGCCCATCCATTGAGTGCGGTAACCTGACTTAATATTGATGAAATGATACATACCTGCTGCCGCAGGGTTCAAAACTGATATGTTTTGAAAATATTGAGTATAATGGGGTTTTTGTTGTGCTGTAACAGATTCAAAAATCACCAGCGAGGAAACGACTGCAATTATGATTTTTTTCATCTTACAATAGTTACAGATCCTGTCAAATTTTTTCTGCCGTTGTTAGGTTCTATCATATAATAATAAACTCCAAAAGGTATTTCTTTTCCATTGTAAGTGCCATCCCAGGGGGCTACATACTGATCGGAGCCGTATACAACCTGTCCATAACGGTTAAAGATTTTAACCTTTGCCCTGACATATGTTTCTAAATACTTTATAGCCCATTTATCATTAATACCATCACCGTTAGGCGAAAAAGCGTTTGGAACCTCTGGCTCAACTACTTTCACAAACACTTCATCAGAAACTGAACAGCTCCCATTTGCGGAAACCGTTAACGTATACTTTGTATCCTCAAGCGGAGAGGCTACAGGATTGGGAATGCTATCGTTATCCAGCCCGGCAGATGGTACCCATTTATATTTTAAAGCCGCCCCGGTTGCGGTGGCATTTAAGCCTTTTTCACCACCTCTGAGAATGGTGATATCTTCTCCAGCGTCGAGAGTTGGTTTTGAGTAAACAATGGATGCATAGGTATTGCTGCACCCTTTATCTGTTTTTACGGTTAATTTCACATTATAGGCCGAGCTTTTAGTGAAAATATGCGTCGGATTTTGCAGATCTGAGGTATTATTATCTCCCGACTCCGGATCGTCAAAATCCCAATGCCAATTGGTTATTATTCCTTCAACGGGATCGGATTCATCTTTAAATTCAACCACATCGCATAAAGCATGCGAGAACATGGTTTTTGGCAGCTCCAAGACATGAGCAGTCTGCGGAGCGCTGATTTCCGACTGGCAGCCAGAAGTACCTTCAACAATAAGAGTTATTTCGTATTTACCCGGACTGGTATAAGTATGGGTAAAAGGCGCTGCGCTTCTTCTCAGTTCTACCGGGGTACCATCGCCAAAATTCCAATACCATTTGTTGATATCCAGTCCATTGCCGATACTTTTATCAGTAATGGTTACCGGCTCACCATAGCACCTGTCAGCGAGCACCGAAAAATCGGCGGTGGGGGGCTGCGAAACTGTTAAACTAAGTTCCACCGTTTCATTCGCATCACAAGCGATAGGTGCGGGATTAACCGTTAGGGCTTTTATCTGATAAATTTTGGCTGTATTAAAAGTAACCTGCTCATTAAAATAGTGATATTTATAAGAAAGTGACCCATTAATTGTCTGGGTGATATAATGCGCATCAGGATTTGGATCTGTTTCAATGCCGTTTCCTAAATCCCATTTTAAACTGGATGTTTTATATGGCAAAATCACAAAAAGCTTAACCGGTTCTTTTATACATCCCCCTATCAAAGGTGCATTTGTAATGGCATGTTCTGTTTGAATGTATTGATTTAAGTTTTTAAGGTCTGATCCAGCTAAGTATCCGTACGATTCTACTAATCCGTAGCCATAAGCAATTGCTACAAAACCGCCGTCGGCCCGTATTCGGTGAGTAGGGTTTCCGGTTTGAGATGATTGGGTTACATCAACAGTAATGTAACTGTATTCATTATCAATTTTTATAAACTTGCCCGTTGCAAATGCGGCATTAGCAGGGTTTAACCCGAAACTTAGGCCATCTACAGTAAAAGATGGAGCATCCGCAGTTTTAATAATCGCATTAATAAAATGGCTTTGAATGTTTGTAGGAGCTGCTGTTGTTGATATTGCCGAATAGACAGTAATATCTTTTAAGGTTTGTTCAATAGGATTTAAAATGGTCATTTCTGGATCTCCGGGAGCCGGTACATCCATTTGAAAGGGATCGGAATTATTGGGATTACAGGATTGAGAAGTTTGAAACTGGGTTACATTTATGGGATTGTTAGCGCTAATAGAATTACCTGTTTTACTTGAAAATGTAATTACACTACCTTTGGCATAGGGGTTTGATAAATTTACAGTATTTGCGTTAGTTGTTGAGCCATTTACAGTTACAGTTGTATTGTCAGCCGAAACCTGAATCCTGTATATATCAACACTTCCCTGGTTGGCATTATAGAAAGGAGCGGTAATAAAATTTTTACCCCATACAGAAACAGGTAAAAGCTGCTGATATAAATTATCCTGACCATAGGGATCGTTTGCAGAAACAGCGTTTCCATCTTCGCAAAATCCGGTTTTGGAGCTGCCAGAAAAAACAGAAAAAGGTTTACATCCATTAACTGTTCTAATTCGCGACCCAGTGATATCTGTTGTGGATTGAAATTGATAAATGTCTCCTTTATTTAATTTGATGATAAACGGAACTCCGGCAGGCCTGTTTGGCAACCATCGGCTATCCTGAGTTGCGGTAATTTCGATGTCTGTATTATCCTCAACACCTACTACCGTAAACTGCGACGCTCGGGTTTCACTTTTTGTATCCGGTAATTGCGTGTAGGAAATTGCATAATAATCATTGCCCAAGGCTTTCGTGGGATATACAAGACAAGCCGCAGACCTGGCATTCCGGGAAATATGTGAATAAACTACAACCGGGAAATCAGAAGTTATATGGATCCCTTTTTTTTTATGAATTTCTACATTATCTTTTGTATCAACATACACGTTGGTATATGCATTCGGATCTATATAAATAGCACGCGGTTGATTGGCAATAAGATTGACAGATGTGGGCACACCATTTACCTTATAAGGCGAACCTCCCAAATCTATATTTACAGTGGCATTAACTTTTGAAGTAATAAACAATGTTAATCTCGATCCGGTGCCATCTACGTGACCTGCATAGGCCACCCAAAAGTCTGTTCCTTCGTTTGAAGTTCCCTGGGAAAAGGAATTGGAGGTTTTAAAAATAAGGATTACGCTTACAACCAGAACGAATGCTTTAAAAAGCTTTTCGGTATTATATATCCTATACATGCATAAATAAGCGCAACATCAATTGATAAAATTCAACAAAAATCGGCTTAAATATATAATAAAGTTCAGAGATTTTGACGAACTCAGATTCCGAATAAAAAGACTCTAGAAAGATTTGTAAAAGGGCAATCGAAAGTAAAAAGTGGATCCTTCATTAATTTGACTTTGAACACCGATTGTTCCATTATGGGCTTTTATAATCTCTGAGGATATATATAAACCCATACCTAAGCCACTGGCAGAATAATTTTTATCGTCTACCCGGTAAAATCGCTCAAAAATCAATTCCATTTGGTGTTCTGTTAAGCCGATACCCTTATCTGTCACAGAAACCTGAACATTGTCGCCGTTCATTTCAGCAATGATAGCTATATCCTTATTAATAGGAGAATACTTAACCGCATTATTAATGAAGTTCATCAATACCTGTTCCAGGCGTTCAAAATTGCCAATTACAAACAATCCATCTTCAGCTTTACCGCTGATGTTATACGTTGGGTATATATGATTTGCGCTCTCAACGCAAGAGTTAAGTACATTACTGATATTTAGGGTGGACTTACTAAACTGTAATTTACCTTTTTGAATTTTACTTACATCTAAAAGATCGTTTACCAGATTCTGTAATTTACCGATCGCTTCATCAGCCTTCCCAATAAACTGCCGTACCGTAACCGGCAAAGTCTCTTTTTTATAATTCCCGATTAGCTGAAGATATCCCTTTAAGCTAGTTAGCGGAGTTTTAAGTTCATGGCTGGCTATACCGATAAACTCATCTTTCTTTTCCATAGCTTTTTTCTGATCTTCAATATCGGTGGCTGTTCCTACCCAAAATAAAATTTCCCCATTTTCATTTCTTAATGGATTCGCCCGGTTTAAATGCCAACGATATGTCCCATCCGCCCTTTTGATTCTATTTTCAACCTCGAAAGTTAAACCCGTTTCCATTGCTTTTTGATACTTATTAAGAGTAGTCAATTTATCTTCCGGATGAACAATTTCGTTCCATCCCCAGTCTTTACTTTCTTCGAAAGTTAAACCTGTATATTGATACCAGCGCTGATTATAAAAGTTAATTTCACCTGTTGGAAGATTTGTCCATGTTATTTGTGAAATATTATTCGACAACATTTTAAAATGCTCCCTGCTAAGAAACAATTCCTTTGTGCGCTTCCTAACAATATCCTCAAGTTGATTGTTAAGAGCCAGACTTATTTGTTGTGCTTCTTCTAATTGATCATTTTTTAGCTTTAATTCTTTTTGGGATGCCTTCTGAATAGATAGATTGGTAAGGATGATACTCATTGATAAGCCTTCATCCAGTTCTAATGTAGTTAAGGATAAAAGAAACGGTATCGGAAATTTATTACTATCAGAAAGATAAAGCTCTGCCTTACAATCGCGCGTCCAGGAAGATTCGAGTAAAGCGGTAAATTCTTCCTTCGACTCAGGTGTTACAAAGGCATGAAAAGGTGCGCTTATTACTTTTTCGAGTGGATAATTCAGAGCATTGGCAAAGCTGGAATTACTATAAACAATTAGTCCCTCCCTATTTAGAGTTACCGCACCTTCATTCATTTTTTCAATAAAGACACGATAAGTTTGATCGGCATTTTTTAGCGTATACAGCTGGTGGCCATCTCCATTTTGTACAATCAGGGCATCTACCTGGCCGGTGCGAATAGCCTCTATAGTTTCGTTTGCTTCTTCAAGCTTAAAACGAAGCTCCAGTATTTCTTCTTCAAGTTCTTCTGCAGACTTAGTCATTCTATAATTATTCAGACCCTGATAAACCCAGGCATTTTAACACTTTTTCAGTATCCGATAAATCGCCAATAAGCCTCCTTTCTGGCAAAGGAAATTTTCTAATGAGTAAAGGCAACGCCACTATCTGTTCTTTTTCTGCAATCAATGGCTGCTGATAAACATCAATTATCTCCAGCTCATAAGCAGTTCCGAGGTTTAGTTCACAAATGCTTTTTATATTTGCAATTGCCCTGATAGAATTAGGCGAAGCTCCGGTTACAAATAGCCGCAGAAAATATGATTCTTTATTTTCCGTCAGGTAAAAATCTTCACTTCCAGATTCGTTTTCCACGTTATATTTTTTTTAAAGGCACTATATTTAAGCCAACTAGCACTTTTTCTTCGTTGGATAAATCGCCAATTATCTTGCGTATAGGAACCGGTACTTTTCTAACCAATGTAGGAACGGCGAAGATCTGATCTCCTTCTGCCAGTTGTGGTTGTACGAGTAGGTCAATTATTTCGATTTTATATTTTCCCTGTAAATGCTCCTCACAATATCTTCTCAAATTAGTTAACGCAGTAACAGATTTCGGAGTTTTGCCGGCAATATACAACCTAAGCTCCCAGGTTTGTTCTTCTATTTCCATCTTATTTATTTTGAGTTGGCTCGGATTCATCATTCCCATCAAAACCTCTCCTGATTTTAGTCACCTGATCCCGGTTTTTCTCTAAAATCTCCTTTTTAAGTTCCTCCTCGATATAAACCTTATTTAATTCCTCTTCAACTGATTCAAATTCTGACTGAAGACTAGCGATCTTGGATTCCAGAATCTTCCGTTTCCGCATTATTTCCCTATTTTTCCTATCCAATGCATGCCCGTGTAAAACCTCGCCGGTTTCTTTCAGCAGTTTATGGGCTTCTCTGGCAGAGCCTACCATTACACCATCCGGACCAAGGTAAACATCTACCAAATCCAGACCTTTGTCACTTATAACGAATTCTCTTACCTGATTAGAATGTTTCATTCCCCTGGACTTCATGATATACATCCCACGGTTACGTTCTCCGTTTAATTCTATATCGCGCACCAGCAACCATGCATCAACAAGGGAGGATACCCCTTCATCCGTTTGTTCATTTACGATATTATTTAAGGTAAGCGCCGTAAACATAACCGTAATCTGCTCTTCCTGTAAAAAGTCGATAAGGCGGATTAACATTGCTTTAACTTCACTAACCGAACCGACGGTAATAAGATTGGTGATAGGATCCAGTATGACAACCTCGGGTTTGAATCTCTTTACTATTTTATGAATTGCCACCAGGTGCATTTCAAGTCCATACAAAGTTGGCCTGAATGCATGAAATTCCAGCAAGTTATTGTCGACATAATTTTGGAGATCAAACCCTATTGAAAACATATTTCTGATAATCTGCTTAGGTGATTCTTCAAAAGCCAGATAGATGCAACGTCTATTATCACTACACGTCTGATTGGCAAAAGAAGCAGCGATACTAGTTTTCCCGGTTCCGGCAGTGCCCGACACCAGAATGCTACTTCCTTTAAAGAAACCTTTTCCCTCAAGCATTTTATCCAGAGACGGAATTCCGGATGGAACTCTTTCTGATGAGACGTCGGCATTTAAGGTCAATGAGGTAACGGGCAGTACAGAGATACCATCTTTATCAATCAAAAACGGATATTCGTTTGTGCCATGTACAGAACCCCGGTATTTTACCACGCGCAATAACCTGGTCGAGATTTGATTCATGATCCGATGTTCCAATAAAATAACGCAGTCTGAAACATACTCCTCTAAGCCCTGCCGTGTAAGTGCACTTTCACCTCTTTCGCCCGTAATTATCGCGGTAACGCCTTTATCTTTTAACCACTGAAAAAGCCTTCGAAGTTCAGCCCGAAGAATGGCCTCATTAGCTAAACCTGAGAAAAGATTTTCGATTGTATCCAAGACCACTCTTTTGGCACCAATACTATCTATCGCATAACCCAATCTTATAAAAAGTCCTTCTAGATCATATTCACCTGTCTCTTCAATTTCACTCCGCTCTATGTGAACATGGTCTATTCTAACCATCTTATCAGTTTGCAACTTTTGCAGGTCAAAGCCCAGGGAAGCTACATTCAATTCCAATTCCTCAGCCTTTTCTTCAAAAGCCATAAAAACACCCGGTTCATTATATTCCATTGCTCCGCGAACAATAAATTCCAGTGATAAAAGTGTTTTACCACAGCCCGGTCCGCCACATACCAATGTCGGGCGCCCTGCCGGCAGGCCACCCTCTGTAATTTCGTCTAAGCCCTTAATTCCTGTATTTATCTTGGGAAATTTGTTTTTTGTCATAAAAGACAATTCTGTTTTATCAGTTTCCATATATTATTAACCATAAATATTCCGGAGCACCTTAAATGCACATGCTTCAGAAATAAATATTTATTCTAACACTTTTTTTGAAAAAGAGTTTACATCCCCATCAAAAAGAGATAAAAATTTGCGATTTTCTCTAAAATATTAACTAACGAGAAAAGGTATTTATTCAGAATTTGGTGCTGATTTAGGTATCGGTGTATTGTAAAAATTTATATTTGTTAAAAAAAATTAAAATGGAAATTCGATGGGGAATTATTGGATGCGGCGATGTAACGGAAGTAAAAAGCGGACCGGCGTTTAACAAAACAATCAACTCAACTCTTGTAGGGGTAATGAGGCGTGATGCATCAAAAGCTGAAGACTATGCTAAACGTCATCAGGTGCCTAAGTTTTTTTCAGATGCTGAAGATCTGATTTCTGATTCCGAAATTAATGCAATATACATTGCCACGCCTCCCGCTTTCCATGAAGAATATACTATAGCGGCGTTAAAAGCCGGAAAGCCGGTATATGTGGAAAAACCGATGGCGCTTTCGGAGAATGGATGTTTACACATGATCGAAGCTGCGAATAAATATGATGCAAAGCTCACCGTAGCCCATTACAGACGGGCATTACCCATGTTTCAAAAAGTTAAAGAACTTTTATCGCAAATAGGAGATATCCGGTTTGTTTCTATTCAGTTTTTACAACCTGCCCAATCAAATTTAGTAGCAAATTCGGAAGTGAACTGGAGAGTAGACCCATCTGTTTCTGGCGGTGGTTTATTCCACGACATGGCACCACACCATATCGATTTAATGCTTTATTTCTTTGGCGACCCTATTCAGGTTTCCGGATATTCGGCCAACCAGGCAAAACTGAGCGAAGCCGACGATATCGTGTCGGGAGAATTAATCTTTGAGAATAATATTGTTTGCAAAGGGCTGTGGTGCTTCAATGTTCCAAAAGAAGAAACGAGGGATCTTTGCGAAATTATAGGATCACAAGGCAAAGTTGTGTTTCCTTTTCACGGTAGCTTTTGCATGCTGGTTAAAAATGGAGAAGCCTCAAGGTTTGATTTTACACATCCTCAACATATTCAACAACCCATGATTGAGCAGGTGGTAAAGTATTTTTCAGGAGAAACAGAAATAAATCCCTGCGATCCGGCAGAGGGAGCTAAAGTAACGCGGATTATGGACATATTTACCGGACAGTAAAAAAGTTCGCATAAAAAATGGCTCTGCGAATAGCCGCAGAGCCTCTCTTCTTATAAATTCGTCAGACCTATCGAACAGATTCCTCTGTTTCTGCTATCAAATGTTTAACTTCCTTTTTTGAGCTGAAGACTTGACTAAACCAACGTTTGGTTCTCTTTGAATTACTGTCTGCCAGCACATACATACACGGAACCAAAATCAGTGTCAGGAATGTAGCAAAGGCTAATCCAAATATCATTGTCCATGAAAGTGGCCCCCAGAACGCAACGTTATCTCCACCAAAATAAAGATGAGGATTACCGGTAGTTAAAAGTTTTGCGAAATCGATATTCAGTCCAACTGCAAGCGGTATCAACCCTAACATTGTAGCTGTTGCGGTAAGTAGCACAGGCGTCATACGGGTTCTGCCTGCTTCGATAACTGATTCTCTAACGGTCATTCCCTCCTCTATCATCAAGTCGGTAAATTCGACCAGCAATATACCGTTTCGCACCACAATCCCGGCAAGGGCAACGATACCAATACCAGACATAACGATTGACATTTCCATATGGAAAATCGTTATTCCGAGCAGTACACCTATAATACTGAACAATATCTCACTTAATATAATTAAAGGCTTACTTACCGAGTTGAACTGTGCTACCAGGATGATCAATATCAATCCTAGGGCCCATATCATTGCTTTTCCTAAAAAGGCAGCGGTCTCCAATTGCTCCTCCTGCTCTCCGGCCATTTTAACAGTCACGCCATCCGGAGCATTAAATTGGTCTATTTCAGCCTGGATATTTGCAACTACTTCGTTCGGATTATATTCGCCCAACACATTAGACGACAAAATAATGATCCGTTTTTCCTGCTTGCGCTTTATTCCGCCGTAAGTGTTTACATAATCGATTTTGGCAAATGATGAAAGTGGAACCTGACGAATTATTCCCCCCATACCCATATCGCGATAGGTCACTTTCATATTTCGTATAGCCTCCAGGTTATTCCGTTGATTTTCCTGAGATCGCACATTGATCTCATAATCTTCCTTGGCATCGCGGAATTTGGACACTTCCATTCCATAAATTGCTGTCCTGAGCGCACCACCAACCTGTTCGGTTGATATGCCTTCACGATTAGCTCTTTCACGATCGATATCGAATACCAACTCAGGTTTATTATTCTGAAAATCAGACTTTAACTCCTCAATACCAGCGATGTGTTTTGATTCAATATATTTAAGTAAGTTTTCAGAAGTTTTAATCAAGGTATCCAATTCATCACCTGTGATCTCAATGCTAATAGGTTTGGCTGTCGGCGGTCCTCCCTGTTCCTGAGCAACAGATATTACTGCACCTGGAATCCCCTTTACCGCACCACGGATTTTATCAAGATATGTTGAGGTCGGTTCGCCAACCCGCTTACCATATTCTACAAAAGCAACCGTTACTTTTCCCTTATTAGGATAATTCCCCTGATCTTCGTCCTGAGGATCGGTTACACCGATCGTAACATTCGAAATAATAGAAGAGACATCCGGATTATTGCGGCCCACGGCCTTTGTTACTTGTTCCTCAACCTTTTTAACCACCTCGTTGGTACGTGCCTGATCGGTACCTATTGG
>CBFGOI010000016.1:0-60147 GCA_965650335.1 uncultured Pedobacter sp.
CGATCATTAATTCAAAACAGATCAAAAATCGTGACGCATCTATCATAAGTTTTTACGAACTGATTGGCGCATGGGTCTGGATTTCGCTCTTTTTATTCTCAACAGATGGCTTCAATAGCAGCATGAAATTGAATTCTGCCGACCTGGTTTACCTCTTAATTTTAGGAACAATTTGCACCTCCGCCGCCTATGTCGCAGGGGTGTCGGTAATGAAATATTTATCTGCTTTCCGGGTGGCCCTGATTACAAATATGGAACCCGTGTACGGCGTCATTCTGGCCTTTCTTTTCTTCGGAAAAAGAGAGCAAATGACCACAGGTTTTTATGCAGGAGCTGCAATAATTCTAAGCGCAATCTTCATCTATCCATTTCTAAAAAATCGTCTTTCTAAGAGAAGAGTCAGCCGGACCCAACCACTCGTGTAGATTTGAAAGATGGAAGATTAAAATACACTAAGTCTATTTTTTTTCTCTCAAAAATACCCGAACATTTTCCTGACTCCAAGAAAACACTAGAGCTCCTATCCGATCTGAAAATTAACTATTGCCCCGGGGAAAGCTCGTTCAAAACTTGAAATTCATTTGTAAACAATCGACTCTCCTGGAGAGCTCTTTCACATTAATTCCGGTTCAATTCCAGCTAAAATAATTTCCTGTTCCGCCAAAATAAATAAACGAAAATTCGAAATTAAAAGCAACCTGATAAGAGGTTTTATAATTTACAAGCAGTCTTAAAGCTCTGGCTAGAAAATGCAGATCGACCAGTTTTTCTTGTTGACATTGACAGTCGCGCCCCGAGCCTGAAACACCTTTTTTATGAACATTGAGATCCCGCCCCCTAAAACTCAAAAGGGGAGTGGTGGGACAACCCAAGCTTTCCCTAACCGACTGCCTACCTTAAAATCCATTTATATTAACACTATATTTAGCCAGAATCTTTTCCATCTATTTAAATAAAAAATTACCGGATAATTAGCCTTTGGGGGTTAAAAAATTCGAACAATCGCACATTAATTGAGCAAATTACAAACAAAGAAACATAAGTATAAGTTATTCTTTATCAATTATTACATATAAAAAATATAAATTAAAAATTCAAATAAAAAGATTTAAAAATACAGCGAAAAACTAACATATTTAGCAAATGACTTTTTTGACCCAAAAATCAACATATAAAACTTTATTAATCAGTTTAATTAATTGCATAATATTAACAATCACTTCTTTCGAAGCAAAAGCTCAGGTTTTTCCAGGTGAACAGAACCCTCCATCCCTAAAATGGAATCAAATCAACACCGAAAATTTTCAGATAATCTACCCTTCCGATTTTGAACCCCAGGCCCAAAGAATGGCTAATGTACTTGAAGGTATTATTGCCCGTGTAAGCAGGTCACTAGGAAAGCAGCCAAAAAAAATCTCTATAATTCTTCAAAATCAAGGTACCACAGCAAACGGTTTTGTACAGCTGGCGCCTCGCAAATCCGAACTATTTGCCACACCTTCTCAAAGCTTCGATTACCAGGATTGGTTAAGCAGCCTGGCCGTTCATGAGCTTCGACACGTAGTACAATTTGACAAGCTAACAGGTAGATTCAACAGCCCTCCTTTCGAAACAATAGCCCTGGCTATATTTGGCATCAGCCTCCCATCCTGGTTCTTTGAAGGAGATGCCGTAACCACAGAAACAGTGCTCACGAATGCTGGCCGTGGCCGCATACCTGAATGGTATATTGAATTAAGAACAAATACACTAAGTAACAAAAACTACAGCTACTCAAAAAACTATTTTGGGTCTGTGAAAGATTTCACTGCCGGTTACTACCAACTTGGTTTTTTTATGAACACCAAGCTGAGAAGAGATTTTGGGAACAGTATCAACGACAGCCTGATCAGCCGGATTTCGCGCAACCCATTGCGCCCATACAACTTCAGTAATTCACTGAAAAAGTTCACCAATCTCAGCACCAAAAAACTCTACGATTCTACAATAAATGACCTCAAAAATATCTGGTCGCGGCAGCTCCAAAAAGTGAATGGCCAGGACTACAATTCACTTAACAAAAGAAAAAATAAAAGACCTGAAAATTTCCTGCTTCCCGCAAGCACCTCATCGGGTAGCATTATATTCTTGAAAGATAGCAAAGCAGAAACCCCGGCAATTTACGAGATGCTTGAAAACGGCAAAACTTCTAAAATTCTAAATATCGGATTACAGGAAATCCCCTGGTTCAGCTATTCGAACGAAAAAATAGTTTGGGACGAATCGCGGTTCGATTCGCGCTTTCATCAGCGATCTTTTAACGTCGTAAATATCTATGACAGGAAACGCAAAATCAAAAAACAGCTTACCCATAAAAGCCGGCTTTTCGCTCCGGCCCTTTCACCCGATGGTAGCACAATTGCGGCAGTTGAAGTATCAACATCTCATCAAATTTCGCTGGTCGAGTTAGACTCGGAAACCGGCAAGGAAAAACGACGATATCCGGCTCCGGAAAATTACATGCTGCAGATGCCGGCATTCAACCAGGCAGGAAATAAAATTATTATTGTCGCGGTAGCAACAGGCGGAAAAACTCTTTATGAGTTGAACAGACAAACGGGAAAGTTTAGCCAGCTTATACCATTTCAGTTACAGGAAATTCTCCGGCCGGTTTATGCCTCTGATCAGATAATTTTTAAGGCACATTTCAATGGGATCAACAACATCTACAAACTAGATCCTGCAACCAAAGACATTCAACAGTTAACTTCCTCCAGGTACGGAGCTCATAATCCTTTTTACGATGCCAAGTCGGGCAAGCTCCTGTTCAACAATTACTCTCCGGATGGATATAATATTTCAGCTATTAATTTAAAAATCACTGATGGAATATCGATTAAACAAATTGAGAAATCGGTCGTAAATTTCGCCGACCCGATCACCCCTGCAGAAGGAAATAAAAACGTATTTGAAGATTTACCCACCCGAACATATCCTACCAAGCGCTATCGGGAATTAAGCAATCTGTTTTATTTCCATACCATTCTTCCAACGATCGAAGACAATCAGTTTTTTGACGACCAGAATTTCGGCTTTCGTCTGCAGTCAGACAATAAGTTGAGTACTTTAAGTTTTTATGGGGGGTATCAATACAACAATGCTTTGCGAAAAAGCGAATACGAGGCCGGCGCAACCTATAGCAAATATTTTCCGATTCTAAATTTCTCCTACCTTAATCGTCCCCGATTAATAAACAGGACAACGAAAGTAGGGCGTGACACTGTTTTTATTCCTGTTAGCTGGAGAGAGAATGAATTTAAAGCAGATATTTCCATTCCCCTGCGAGCCAACCGGTTTAATAACAACTATAATTTCAATTTCAAGGTTGGTACGAGCTATACAAACCGGTATAGTATTGAAAACAATTTTTCAGCATTGATACAAACTTTAAAATTTCCGATGCATTATGAATTCTCCGCATCAAGGAACAACAGAAGGAGCGCCCGGGACCTGGCACCGAAATGGGGTCAAAATATTTTTGTACGATACCGGCATTTTCCTTTTGAACAGCAACTGGGGGGTGAAATGTTCATCTTTAGAAGCACATTATACTTTCCCGGAATCTTAACAAACCATTCATTTCAAGCCTCCTTTAATTTCCAGGAGTCGAATGGAGTATACCGGAATACAGTAGATATCCCAAGAGTAAGCGGTTACAGTTTCATGAAGAGGATTGGCAATACCCGGAATACGCTCTTATTAGACTATCGTATGCCATTATTTTACCCCGACTGGGAACTTGGCCCACTTTCATACATAAAACGTTTAAAAGCGGGCTTTTTCGCTGATTTTGAAAACATCGACTCTAAGAAACCATTTTCGCCTCGTTCATTCGGTGCAGAACTTCGCGCAGACATGAACTTACTGCGTTTTCCTCTGCCAAACTTTGATCTTGGAGGAAAGATAATTTTCATTAACGAAAAACCGGGACAAAATCCGATATTCGAGACGATTGCAATTTATAACTTCTAAAGTATCATGAGTGGAAAAACCATTTTCATTATCATCGCCTCTGTTTTGGTAACCATCGTTTTAATGAACAATACAGAAGAGATAGACTTCTGGCTATTTGGCGCCACCAAAATCCCGAAACTAGTGATACTTGGAACTATGTTTGGGTTAGGGTTTATCATCGGCATTGTGGCAGCCAAACCTAAAAGGAAAGAATCTGTTCACAAAGAGCCTGAATTTGAAGTTGCTGAGCCGGAAGAAAGACGCTCCGCTTTAAGCGATGAAGATCGCGACTATATAGATTAAACACCGTAAAATACCTGATTCTCTTTCTCAAGCGCTGTTAAGTCGATGTCGTTCCTAAATATTCCATAAACAGAAGCTCCGCTACCGCTCATCGAAGCGTAAATAGCACCTGCTTCATACAAAGCGGCTTTTACGCCTCTAATTGATGCATGATTTCTGAAAACAGATTCTTCGAAATCATTTTTAATTACAGGCCGCCATTCTTCAATAGGCAGTTTGATTAACTCTTTTAAAGATTCAACCGGCTGATGTGGCCTTACTCCCCGGTAGGCTTCACCCGTAGAAACGTGAACAGGTGGCATAACCAGCACCAGATTATACGGAGACAAGTCCAAGCCGACTGTTTCAAACTCATCACCTTTTCCAAAAGCAAATACAGGTTTATTTTGAACAAAGAACGCACAGTCGGCGCCAAGTTGCCTGGCATACGCTTCCATCGTTGAGGTATTTAATCCCAAATTAAATTTATCATTCACCAGTTTGATAAAAAAAGCCGCATCGGCTGATCCTCCGCCCAAGCCTGCCCCGATCGGTATTTGTTTGTGCAAATGGATTCTTAATGGAGGGATATCATGATCTGCTTTTAGCAATCCATACGCTTTAAGGCAAAGATTCTCGTTGGCATAACCCGGTATTTCAATTCCCGACGTTTCGAAACTTAATTTATCTGCTTCGACAATTTCCAATGCATCGTTTATCTTTACAGGATAGAAAACCGTTTCAAGATTATGATAACCATCGCTTCTTCTTGAAACAATGGTTAAACCAATATTTATTTTAGCGTTTGGAAATGTAAGCATGAGTTCTAAACAATCGATATTTTGTTCACAATTGTAGGACGGTAAAAATACATTTATTTCTTTTGTAGAAGATGAGACAATATCTTGATTTGATGCAGCACGTGCTGAACACAGGCACACAAAAACACGATCGTACCGGAACGGGAACTATTAGCGTGTTCGGATACCAAATGCGTTTTAACCTGGAGGAAGGATTTCCACTGGTAACAACCAAAAAACTTCATCTTCGCTCGATACTTCACGAATTGATCTGGTTTTTAAAAGGCGACACGAATATCAGGTACCTGAAAGAAAATGGTGTGAGCATCTGGGACGAATGGGCGGATGAGAATGGAGATTTGGGTCCTGTGTACGGATATCAATGGCGCTCGTGGCCAACTCCCGACGGGCGGCATATTGATCAAATTACCAATGTTATTAATCAGATAAAAAACACTCCTGATTCCAGACGTTTAATTGTATCGGCATGGAACGTCGCCGAAATTGAAAATATGGCGCTTCCTCCCTGCCATAGCTTTTTTCAGTTTTACGTAGCTGAGGGAAAATTGAGCTGCCAATTGTATCAACGAAGCGCGGATATATTTTTAGGCGTGCCTTTCAACATTGCATCGTATGCCTTGCTGACGCTGATGGTTGCTCAGGTTTGCGGATTAAAACCCGGCGAGTTTATCCATACTCTTGGCGATGCGCACCTGTACAACAATCATATTGAACAAACCAAACTTCAATTAAGCCGCGAACCACGGCCTCTACCGCGGGTAAAACTCAATCCGGATATCAAAGATATTTTTGAATTTAAATTTGAAGATTTCACCTTAGAGAATTACGATCCGCATCCACATATTAAAGCACCTGTAGCAGTTTAGTTAATTAATTACCAGTCATTAGTTTTTGAGTTATTATTTTTTCAATAAATAGTAATTAGTTATCTATTCCGAAAATGTTAATTAGGTTAGATTATAATTTATATTAGCATCATGAGTTCATACAAGTTAGATGACTTAGAAGTTTATAAAAGAGCTGAGAAGCTTTCTGATGAAATTTGGTTTGAAGTAGCTTCATGGAAAGATTATTTCATCAAAGACACCATTGGCAAACAACTTGTAAGGTCAGCAGATTCCATAGGAGCCAATATTGCCGAAGGTTATGGAAGGTTTCATTTCAAAGAAAATAAAAATTTTTGCTATTTCAGTAGGGGTTCAATTATGGAAACTAAGAGTTGGTTAATAAAGTTGAAAACAAGAAAAATCCTCGAGGAAAAAAAAGCTGATCAATTGATAGACGAACTTACCCAAATTCATAAAATGCTTAATTCTTATATAAAATTCATTGGTAATACTAAAGAAGCCTCAATTATTTCGACTAACCACTAATGACTCCCAAACTAATCTAAGGCTAACTAAATTAATGAACTAAAAACTAATGACTATATCCGCCATCGTTGTCGTTGACCAAAATTCAGGAATAGGTAAAAACAATCAGCTTCTTGTCCACTTTCCCGCAGATTTAAAAAGATTTAAAAACATCACTACCGGCCATAGCATAATTATGGGCCGAAAAACGTTTGACAGCATGGGCAAAGTACTTCCGAACCGGAGGAACATTGTAATTACCCGTCAGGCAGATTTAAGCCTGCCTGGGGCAGAAATTAGTAGTTCTTTGGATGAAGCATTGGCTTTGTGTGAGAAGGAAGATGAAGTGTTTGTAATTGGTGGTGCTGAAATATTTAAACAAGCCTTACCGAAGCTGGATCGAATTTATCTGACCAGGATTCATAAAAGTTTCGAAGCTGATACCTTCTTTCCCGAAATCTCACCTGCCGAATGGCAGGAAATACAAAAAGAAGATTTTGAGCCCGATGAAAAAACTCCGTTTTCCTACTCATTTCTAACTTATCAAAAGCTATAAGTTTTAAGCTTTATTATTTATACATTTAAGAATTTCATAAATTAAAAATTTACTTAGATTTGCCGTCTTATCTAAAAAGGGCTTAAATTAAAAACACAATACAATATAAATCAAAATGCAAGGTAAAGGACTGATTAAATTCGTCGCTATAGCGTTAACAATAGGGTGTTTATACTCTCTTTCGTTTACGTGGGTGGCAAAACAAGTTGAAAGAGATGCCAGGGAATATGCCAAGGGCGATCCATTAAAAGAGAAAGCCTATCTCGATTCCATCGGCACGCAGCCAGTGTATAACTTAGGTTTTACTCAGTTTAACTACAACTATGTCAAAGAAAGACAAATCCCTCTGGGACTTGACTTGAAAGGTGGTATGAACGTTACCATGGAAATATCGCTTTCCGAACTGGTGCGTAACCTTGCTAACAATAATACCGATCAAAGTTTTAATACCGCTTTAAAAAATGCTGAAGGCCGTCTAAAAAACAGCCAAAAGGATTTTATTAGCTTATTTGGCGAAGAGTTTGAAAAGCTAAACCCCAATGGCAAACTTGCCACTTATTTCGCAACCAGAGAAAATGCCGCAAAAGTTAAACCTGATGCAAGCAATTCGGAAGTGTTAAAATTTCTTCAAGGCGAATCTGAAAGTGCTATTGACCGTTCGTTTAACGTTCTTCGTACACGTATAGATAAATTTGGTGTTACCTCTCCGAATATCCAAAAACAACAAGGAAGTAACCGGATACTCATTGAACTGCCAGGCGTTTCTGATCAGCAACGTGTTCGTAAACTTTTACAAGGCTCGGCAAAACTAGAATTTTGGGAAACCCATGAAAATATGGAGATCTTCCCATTACTCGAGAATATCAATAAAACATTAGCTGCAACCCAGCAAGCAGTAGCCGACACAGCAAAAGCTGCCGGCGCCGCTCCAGCCGAAAAAAGTGGTGGTAAATTGGCAAATCTTGGCGCTAAAAAAGATTCTGCGAGTAAAGACACATCAGCATTAGCTGGAAACCAGGCCGAACAAGCTAAAAAGAATCCTCTATTTGCAGTGTTAGCTCCGGCAACTTACCAGGGAGAAAATGGACAAACAGCTCTTAGACCCGGTGCAGTAGTAGGTTACTCTGCTCTAAAGGATACAGCCAAAGTGAATTCATACTTAAGCAGTCCCGCTATAAAATCTATGATTCCTCAAAATACCAAGTTTTATTGGGGAGTTAAACCAATGAGCGAGGAAAGTGAGGTTTATGAATTGTACGCTTTAAAAGCGTCCGGATTTGATGGTTCAGCAGCTTTAGCTGGTGATGTAATTACCGATGCCCGTGATGATGTTGGCCAAAACGGCGGACATGAAGTTATCATGGTAATGAATTCTGACGGAGCGAGAAAATGGAAACAAATCACTGCGGCGGCTTCATCAGATCAAAATGCAAAACATAGCATCGCTATTGTTTTGGATAACTATGTTTATTCTGCACCCACTGTGCAAAATGAAATTCCAAACGGAGTGTCATCCATTACAGGAAACTTTACAGCAAATGACACCAAAGATTTAGCCAACGTTTTAAAAGCGGGTCGTTTACCTGCCCCTGCTAAAATTGTTGAAGAAGCTATTGTTGGTCCTTCTCTTGGAGAGTCGGCGATAAATGCTGGGTTAAATTCGTCTGTAATCGGATTAATCGTAGTATTAGTCTTCATGATGCTTTACTACAACAGAGCAGGAACCGTTGCAAATATCGCGGTATTTGTAAACATCTTTTTCCTGATGGGTGTACTCGCCTCTTTAGGAGCTGTACTGACACTTCCGGGTATTGCCGGTATCGTATTAACGATGGGTATGGCAGTAGATGCAAACGTTTTGATTTATGAAAGGGTCAGGGAAGAACTTGAACATGGCAAAGCGACAAGACTTGCTATTGCAGACGGATTTAAACATGCCATGCCTTCTATCCTGGATTCACAAATTACAACGTTTTTAACAGGCGTAATTTTGTACATATTCGGTAAGGGCCCGATTCTTGGTTTTGCAACGACCTTAATGGTCGGTATCATTACCTCTTTATTTACCGCGATTTTCATTTCAAGATTGGTTTTTGAGTGGATGCTGAAGAAAGATATGAAGATTAAATTCTCAAATCCTTGGAGCTCGCACACGTTTAAAAACTCAAATTTTGCATTTGTTAAAAACAGGAAAATCTTCTATCTAATCTCCGGAGTATTCATTACCCTGGGTTTAATTTCGATGTTTACCAGAGGTTTCAGCCTGGGTGTGGATTTTAAAGGAGGACGCTCATATGTAGTTAAATTTGAGAAACCAGTCGAGTTGGAACAAGTTAGAGAAGTTTTAACCAATACATTTAATACTACTACAGAAGTTAAATCATTTGGTTATGGCAACGATGAAGTTAAGGTAACCACCTCATATCTTATAGACGACACGAATGAGAATGCGGACGTTTCGGCAGAAAACAAGTTAAAAGAAGGCTTATCGAAAATAGGCTCGAATGAGGTTTTAAGCTCTCAAAAAGTAGGACCAACAATTGCAAATGATATTAAAGCGTCTGCCATTTACTCTGTTTTATTTTCAATTATAGTAATCTCCCTTTACATTCTATTGAGATTCAGGAAATGGTCGTACAGCGTGGGGGCATTAGTGGCCTTAACCCATGATGTATTACTGGTACTGTCATTCTTCTCATTATTTAATGGAATACTTCCCTTCTCATTAGATATCGATCAGGCGTTTATTGCTGCAATATTAACCGTTATTGGTTATTCTATTAATGATACGGTGGTTGTATTTGATAGGATCAGAGAATATCTGGGTCTTCACCATTCAAAGAAAGATGACATGAAAGAGGTTATCAATAATGCCATTAACAGCACTTTGAGTCGTACAATTATAACTGCCCTAACGGTAATATTTGTGCTGGCTGTGCTATTCATATTTGGGGGCGAAGTAATTAGAGGATTCTCTTTTGCTCTCCTGATAGGGGTGATTTTTGGAACATATTCCTCTATTTGTGTTGCCTCTCCAGTAATTATTGAATTTGAAAGCAATAAAGATAAAAAAGATAAAAAGCTGGAACCAGCGTTAAAATAACAAATCGCATAAATAAAAAAAGCACTCAGCATACCTCTGCTGGGTGCTTTTTTTATTTGGTAACTTGCCCAACAAACATAAAAACTAACTTTTCGTCGAATTGGAGGTTTTATACAGATATGCAAAATATGGAATCAAGTAATTCTTCGATAACCTTTCCGAAGGTGATTATAATTGGTGGAGGCTTTGGTGGCATTCAACTGGCAAAGAAACTCAAAGAAAAAGAAGTTCAGGTTTTAATGCTCGACAGGCACAACTACCACACTTTTCAACCATTATTATACCAGGTAGCCACTGGGGGTTTAGAACCAGATTCTATCGCATTCCCGCTTCGTAAAATATTCAAGGGACAAAGAAATTTCCTGTTTAGAAATGCAGAGGTCCTTTCCATTTTTCCCGGGAGAAATACCATTAACACAACTATTGGCGAATTTCAATATGATTATCTGGTTATTGCATCGGGCTCTGATACCAATTTTTTTGGATCAAAAGAGTTAGAGCATTATACCATGCCCATGAAAACCATTCCAGAGGCCTTAAACCTGAGGAGTATGCTTCTACAGAACCTTGAAGAAGCATTGATTGAACACGACCCCACTAAGAAAGCGGCACTCTTAAATTTTGTTGTAGTTGGCGGCGGCCCCACCGGTGTCGAACTTTCTGGTGCATTATCCGAGCTCAAGCGGCATGTATTGAAAAAAGATTACCCTGAGCTTAACATAGCTGACGTAAATATTTATCTGATTGAAGGCGCAAATGTCGTATTGGGCCCCATGTCTCCACAAGCACAACGCAGCGCAAGGGAATTCCTGGTAGAAATGGGTGTAAACGTTCTTACAGGTGTTACCGTTGTTTCTTACAATGGAGACCTGATAAAACTATCGAACGGTGTGGATATTCTTTGTAAGAGCGTGTTGTGGTCCGCAGGTGTAAAAGGAGAATTCCCGGAAGGTATTTCGAAAGAACACATTGTTAGAGGGGCCAGAATAAAAGTGGATCGAGTTAACAGGGTTGAAGGCCATGACAATATTTTTGCCATCGGCGATGTTGCAGCCATGATAACCGAGGAAACACCAAACGGACATCCCGGAGTTGCGCCAGTAGCCATGCAACAAGGGAAACTTTTGTCTAAAAACCTTATCAAAATAATTAATAAGGAAGAACCTGAACCATTTAAATATTTCGACAAAGGCTCAATGGCTACGGTAGGAAGAAACCGGGCCGTGGTGGATATCGGAAAAATCCGGTTTCAGGGCGTTTTCGCATGGTTTGTCTGGATGTTTGTTCACTTAATGAGCCTGGTTGGATTTAGAAATAAACTGGTTGTATTTGTAAACTGGATGTGGAGCTATTTCAGTTACGACAGAGGCACACGGCTAATTATCCGACCATTTAACAGAGAATCGATGCGCGAGGATACTACAACCAAATAAGAGGTCAAATGGACGGTGCCAAAGAAATACGGTTGATTGAATGCCCACGGGATGCCATGCAGGGGCTCAATTACTTTATTTCGACTGCTGATAAAATAAATTACCTGAATCTGCTTCTGCAAGTCGGATTTGACACACTTGATTTTGGAAGTTTCGTATCGGCCAAAGCCGTACCTCAAATGGCAGATACAGTGGAGGTTTTAGAAAGATTGAATCTAGAACTTTCGAGAACCAGCTTGCTGGCAATTGTGGCAAACGTAAAAGGTATTGATGAGGCGCTGAAGCATTCTTCGATCACGTATTTAGGCTACCCCTTCTCCATTTCAGAAACCTTTCAAAGAAGAAACACCAACACTGATATCAGGAAGTCCTTAGATATTGTTGAAGATCTATTAACCAAATGCGACAAATCTGATAAAAAAGCAGTGGTCTATCTTTCGATGGCGTTTGGAAATCCTTACGGTGACGCATGGAACCTCGATTTAATACACCACTGGACCGAACAGCTGGTAAAAAGAGGAGTTTCGATCATTTCGCTCTCCGATACTATTGGCTCAGCTACGCCAGAGATGATTGGCGATGTATATAGAATTGCTCAGGACAGTTTCGGTGATGTTGAATTCGGATTACACTTACATAGTACTCCGGAACATTGGGAGGAAAAGATTAATGCCGCATACCTGAATGGTTGCCGGCGTTATGATTCTGCAATTAAAGGATATGGAGGTTGCCCAATGGCCGCGGATACACTCACAGGCAATATCGCTACAGAAAAGCTCATTTGGTTTTTATCGGAACAAAAAGAGAAATTAAAAATCAATATGTCAAACTTCGAAAAGGCCATGGACTTTTCATCTAAGATTTTTCATTAAGATGAAGCACCATTTTATAGTGCTGTATTCCAACCTCATCGAACTCCTCCCCTTCTTTCTCAAATCCAAATTTTTCATATAAAGCACAAGCTTGAATCTGCCCATGCAAGTAAACATAGTCAGCTTCTGCAGGAAGATCATCAAGAACCGCTTGAACCAAGGCCTGTCCAACCCCCATTCTCCTGAATTCCTTTAAAACAGCAAACCGTTGCAATTTAAACCCTTCTTCTGTTCGTCTCCACCTGGCAGTGCCGACGGGAATATCGTTTATCTTAGCCAAAAAATGAACTGATTCTTCTTCGTGTTCCCATTCAAATTCAGGAGGGCAATGCTGTTCCTCTATAAACACTGTCCTTCGGATTGCATAAACACAATCCAGGTCATTTTTTTGCTTTGCTTTCCTTACTTCTACCATTTGCAGACTTTTGTTCAAGTTCCTCCGAAATTGCTCCCAACTTTTCGATATGAGATTTTAAGGCACTTTCGTTTGTATGGGTTTTCTTAAGATGTTCTGCTTTTTTGGCCAGCTCTGCTATTCTAAAATAAAAGCTATGTAGCCTGTCTAATTCTTCTTCAGATAAATCTTCGATATCAACCATCCTGTTACTTGCTCTGGGGATAGAGGCCAATAATTCGTTTAGCTTCAAATGAATGGCTTTTGAATCTTTGTTCTGCGATTTCTGTATTAAAAACACCATTAAGAATGTAACAATCGTTGTTCCGGTATTAATTACCAATTGCCATGTTTCCGAGTATTCAAATACTGGTCCCACAAGACCCCATACTACAACTATCATCGCGGCAATAATAAAAGCCGTAGAGCTGCCTGTGAAACGAGTGGCAGCATTAGCTAATTTTTCAAAGAAATTACGTTGTCTTCCTTTCATAGGTAGTCCGAATTTAATCCATCTAATTTAAGATTCAGGCAGAATTTTTCTGCATAAAAAAAACGCCAGGCTATAAACCCAGCGTTTTTCTATAACGTTCGTTTAACGATTAAAGTTTGTCATTTACATTGATACAATTCAAATCTTCAAATGCCTGAGTTAAGCGCTTAACAAAATTCTCTTCGCCTTTACGTAACCAAACACGTGGATCGTAGTATTTTTTATTAGGAGAATCAGCACCTTCGGGGTTACCGATTTGAGACTGAAGATATGCTTCCTTCGATTTGTAAAAATCTTTAATGCCTTCCCAAAATGCCCATTGCATATCGGTATCAATATTCATCTTAATTGCACCGTAAGAAATTGCTTCTCTGATTTCTTCTTTTGAAGAACCTGACCCACCATGAAAAACGAAATTGATAGGTTTTTCTTCTTCTATATTAAACTCCTTCCGAATATGATCCTGAGAATTTTTAAGAATCACCGGTTGAAGTTTTACGTTCCCTGGTTTATAAACACCATGAACATTTCCAAAAGCAGCTGCAATCGTAAATCTCGGGCTAACTTCGCTCAATTCTTTAAAGGCAAAAGCTACTTCTGATGGCTGAGTATATAATTTAGAGCTATCAACATCAGTATTATCAACACCATCTTCTTCTCCGCCGGTTACACCCAACTCAATTTCGATGGTCATCCCCATTTTCTTCATACGCTCAAGGTATGTTTTAGAAATTTCTAAGTTTTCTTCAATAGACTCCTCAGAAAGGTCGAGCATATGAGATGAAAATAATGGCTTTCCGGTTTGTTGGTGAAAGCGTTCACCATGAGATAAAAGACCATCTATCCAGGGCAACAACTTCTTAGCGGCATGATCTGTATGCAAGATTACAGCAACACCATAATGTTCTGCAAGTAAATGTACGTGTCTTGCTGCAGAGACAGCTCCCAATATACAGGCTTCTAATTTTTCATTATTCAGTGATTTTCCAGCATAAAACTGAGCTCCACCGTTAGAAAGCTGGATTATTACAGGTGAATTTACAGCTTTTGCCGTTTCCATCACCGCATTTATAGAGTTTGTATTGATAACATTCACAGCTGGCAAAGCAAATTGATGCTTTTTCGCTTGTTCGAACAATTGTTGAACCGCATCACCGTATAAAACGCCCTTATAATTTTTAAGATTCATATTATTTAATAATAAAAGCCCGAAAATAAAAAAAATTTTCAAGCTTAAAGATGATTTAAGAATTATTCATTACAAGAGATAAATAAAGGTTGTTCTCTTAAAAATTTCGTTTATTTGTAACCGCTTATTCCAAAAGATATATGGCTTGGTTCAAAAGAGAAAAAAAGGGAATTATCACTTCTACCGAAGAAAAGAAAGAAGCCCCGGATGGTATATGGAACAAATGTCCGGAGTGTAAAAAACCTTTACATTACGCCGAACAAGTAGAATTTAAATATGTATGCCATTATTGCAATTATCATCTGCGTATAGGTTCTAAAGAATATTTTTCTGTTTTGTTCGATAACAATGAATTTACAGAACTTTTCCCACTACTTCGTTCCGGAGATCCCTTAAATTTTAATGACAATAAAAAATATACTGATAGATTAGAGGAAAGTAATAAAAAAACAGGACTTATAGATGCTATACGATCTGCTCATGGAAAAATTGAGGGACAGGATCTTGTGATTGCCTGTATGGATTTCAGTTTTATTGGCGGTTCTATGGGATCCGTAGTGGGCGAAAAAATTGCACGTTCGATAGATTATTGTATTCAGCACCGAATTCCGTTTTTGATGATTTCAAAATCAGGCGGGGCAAGAATGATGGAGGCGGCATTTTCATTGATGCAAATGGCTAAAACCTCTGCTAAGCTGGCATTATTGAGCAAAGCTAAGATTCCTTATATATCCTTATTAACCGATCCCACTACAGGTGGTGTTACTGCCTCGTATGCAATGCTTGGCGATGTAAATATTGCCGAACCTGGTGCATTAATTGGCTTCGCAGGGCCGCGGGTTATTAAAGAAACTATTAAAAAAGATCTCCCTAAAGGATTTCAGACTTCTGAATTTGTACTGGAGCACGGCTTCCTTGACTTTATAGTAGACAGAAGGCAGATGAAAGAAAAACTTTCCACCTTTTTGAGGATGTTAAATAATTAAAATCAAATAGAAAAAGCCCCAAACGGGGCTTTTTCTATTATATGTCGGTTGTATTCCAATTATCCAGGTTTACATCTTTTACTGTCGGCAGGTATAATCAGACTTGCGAACCTGGCAATCCGGGTTCATGATCTATCATTGTGCCTGTTACCCGTCCGTGCGGACGGGATGAATAATCGGCATTTGTATCAATTGATGTTCTGGCGATGGCATCATCCTCATAATCATCGTCATCCTCATCAGGCAGTAAATCGTCATCATCGTCCAGATCCGGAGTTATATCTACATCCAAATCATCATCGTCATCAAACACATCGTCGTCATCATCATCTAAATCATCATCAGGATCAATTTCCGATACAACATCCAGGATCCTTTCATCTTCTTCAATTTCTTCAGTATCTAGATCCAGGTCCAGGTCATCATCATCGTCATCAAAGTCGTCGTCATCATCAGGATCAATCTTATAGTCGTTTACCTCTTCCTCTTCAATCGCGTCTCCTAAAGGTGTAATTTCAGAATTTTCACCGAGGTCGTCATTACTATAATCTACATCATTATCAGACCCTTCTCTTGACGGATCTACTCTTAAATAATCATCCTGAATAGTTAAGTATTCTTCGCGAAATAGTTCCATGTCTTTCTTTTTTAAGCTAAATAGTATACTAGTAGAACAGCGGAACTTACCTACTTTGTTTTACAAAAACTAAAAAAATAAAAAAGGTTTAAGATAAGAAACTCCTTAAAAAAGGCCTTTCAGCTTAGTAATTACATAATCTATCTCATCTTTTGTATTGAATTTACTAAATGAGAATCGAACAGCGGGCCGGTTTGGATCCGAACCGATTCCTTCCAGCACATGCGAACCGATATTTGTACCCGAACTACATGCACTTCCTCCTGAAACCGAAATCCCCGAAATGTCGAGGTTAAAAAGCAACATATCTGCCAGATCCGTTTCCGGGAATAACACATTTAATACTGTATACAAACTTTTTTCGGGAGATGTTTCGCCATTAAATTCGACACCGGGAATATTCGTAATAAGTTCATCTATCATATAGGATTTTAAACCCTGAATATATTCCTGATGCATGAGCATTCCTCGGGAAGCAATTTCAATAGCTTTAGCTAATCCTGCAATGCCGTATATATTCTCGGTTCCCCCACGCATGTTTCGCTCTTGGGCGCCGCCGTAAATAAATGGGTTTATTTTGAGATTATGATTAATATACAAAAAACCCGTGCCTTTAGGTCCATGTAATTTATGCGCGGCGCAGGTAATAAAATCCACCTTTAGTGCCTGCAAATCGATTGGATAGTGACCGATTGTTTGTACTGTATCGCAATGGAATAGGGCATCATACTTTTTACAAATCTCGCCAACTGATTCAATATCAATGAGTGTGCCTAACTCATTATTGGCATGCATCAAGGAAACGAAGCTATGATCGTGTAAAGAAAGAATTTCTTCGAGATGACCCAGATCAGGATTCCCTTTAGAATCAATATCAACGAAGCTTAATTCAATTAAGCCGCTTTTTTGCATCGCCTCGAGAGTATGAAGAACGGCGTGATGTTCTATTCTGGTGCTTACAGCATGCTTGATGTTGTGATCAACAATTCCGCATCGAATAGCCATATTATCGGCTTCGGTGCCGCCCGATGTAAAAAATATCTCAGAGGGCGATGTATTCAGAAATGATGCAACCGTTTTCCGGGATTTTTCTATTACCGTTCGCGCTTCCCGGCCATGAGCATGAATAGACGATGGATTGCCAAAATGGTTTTCCATTATCATCGACATCTCTTTAATAACCTCGGGATCTAAGGGGGTAGTCGCAGCATTATCCAGATACACACGCATCGTATGTTACCCCTTTAGTTGAAGTATCTCCTTGATGTCGGAAATAATTTTATTTGCAAGATTTGCCGCAACAGTTTCAGAATCACCCTCCGAATAAATACGAATGATCGGTTCTGTGTTCGACCGGCGTAAATGAACCCATTGTTTTTCGAATTCAATTTTCAGGCCGTCGATCGTAGAATATGGTTGATTTTCATATTTTTTTTCCACTTTTTTCAACAAAGCGTCGATATCCATTTCAGGGGTCAGTGTAATTTTATTCTTAGAAATAAAATACCCGGGGTAAGACCGTCTGAGAACAGAAATTGACTTCCCGAATTTTGCCAGATGCGTTAAAAATAAAGCGATACCAACAAGCGCATCACGGCCGTAATGCGACTCGGGGTAAATAACTCCGCCATTTCCTTCGCCACCAATCACTGCACTGGTTTCTTTCATCTTGTTTACAACATTCACCTCTCCAACCGCAGCAGCACTATACGTATTACCAGAAGCTTCAGTAACGTCGCGTAAGGCACGTGTCGATGAGAGATTGGACACTGTATTTCCTGGAGTATTTTTCAACACGTAATCGGCGACAGCAACCAGCGTATATTCTTCGCCAAACATGCTTCCATCCTCACATACGAAACATAATCGGTCAACATCCGGATCAACAGCAATACCCAGATCCGCACTTTTATTCTGCACTTCCTGTGACAGGGCAACCAAGTTTTCGGGGAGCGGCTCGGGGTTATGCGGAAAATGCCCATCGGGTGTACAATACAGTTCATGTACTTTTTCAACGCCTAATGCCTTTAATAAAGCCGGAACAAAAATTCCTCCGCTGGAGTTTACGCAATCGATAGCTATCTTAAACTTTGCTTTGCGTATTGCTTCAACATCTACCAAAGGAAGGGCAAGAATCTTATCGATATGTTTCTGCAAATATGTATCATCAAGCGTAATGTTGCCCAGTTGATTTACATCTGCGAAGGTTATGTCCATATCCTCTGCCATCTCCAAAACTTCTTTGCCATCAGCTTCACAGATAAACTCGCCGTCTCCGTTAAGCAGTTTTAAAGCATTCCATTGTTTGGGATTATGACTGGCAGTAATAATTATTCCACCTCCGGCATTTTCATCGGGAACAGCAATTTCTACAGTTGGAGTAGTTGAAAGGCCCAGATCGATTACGTCAACACCAATACTTTGCAAAGTACCTGCAATCAGATTTCGGACCATTTCACCCGAAAGCCGGGCATCACGACCTATAACTATTTTATTTTTGCCACTTTTCTTCATCGTCCATTTTCCGAAAGCAGCTGTAAACTTCAATATGTCAACCGGGGTTAATCCGTTACCGGGAGTACCGCCAATAATACCTCTAATGCCTGAAATTGATTTTATAAGAGTCACTTTTGTATGTTTTGCCCAAAAATAACAATATTAAGGGGTATTGCCCAAGGATAATAAATCTGTAAACTTAATGATCTCAATTTATTGACAGAAACAAACATCTTATTACATCTGGCGGACAGTTTAAATTTTTTATTGATATTTCTGTGAAATTCAGGGCACAAAATTTTACGTAAGTTTGCACGCTTAAGTTTTTTATATGCCGGGTAAATGGTACCAGAATTGGTTCAACTCTCCTTATTATCATATTTTATATCATCAGCGCAACGACGCCGAAGCCGAAAACTTCATCAATAAGCTTTGCGTTCATCTTCAACCCGAAAAAGAATCCAGAATGCTCGATATTGCCTGTGGCAAGGGAAGACATTCTATTTTTTTAAATAAAAAAGGTTTTGATGTAACAGGGATAGATCTTTCTTATTCAAGTATTAAACATGCTAAGCAATTTGAAAATGAAAGGCTGCATTTTTTTCAGCATGATATGAGGAATTTGTTTTTCATTAATTACTTTGATTTTGCATTTAACCTCTTCACAAGTTTTGGATATTTCGCCAGTGAACGAGACAACTTAAACGCACTGAAATCGTTCAGAAAGTCGTTAAAAAAAGACGGTATACTTGTACTGGATTATTTTAACAGCGAAAAAATACTGAATAGCCTCACAGAAAAGGAGGTTAAAACTATCGAAGGAATAGACTTCAATATCAGTAAAAGGGTGAAAACGGGCAGAATCATAAAATCGATTGAATTTGAGCATAAAGACAAGAAACAGAGCTTCCAGGAAGACGTGCAGGCATTTTCACTTTCAGATTTTGAGAGATTATTTAAGACTAGTGGATTCAAAATAAATGAATACTTTGGTAGTTATTCGCTTGATCCATTTGACAAAAAGAATTCGGATCGACTAATTTTTATTTGCAGCAAAGCTGATGTTTGATCATTTAATACAAATTGACCAGCAAATCTTTTTTTTCATTAACAAAGATTTATCTAATTCATTTTTCGATTGGTTAATGCCATTTTTGAGAAACAAATATTTTTGGACGCCACTTTACCTGTTTCTTATAATCTTTTTGGCCAGAAACTATGGCAAATGGGGAGTAACCTGCCTGTTATTTATCGTATTAACGTTTGGCCTCTGCGATTTTTTTTCCGCATCTGTAGTAAAACCTGCTTTCGAACGGCTTAGACCTTGCAACGATATTTCCTTAAAAGGCGAGATTAATTCGCGGGTGGCATGCGGTAGCGGTTTTAGCTTCCCCTCAACACATGCTACAAATCATTTCGGAATTGCTATGTTTCTTGTCGGCACCTTTTATTCGAGATGGAAGTGGATTGCACCCTTGGCACTATTTTGGGCATTCAGCGTTGCGTTTGCACAAGTATATGTTGGAGTACATTTCCCGATCGATGTACTTACAGGCGCACTATTGGGCTGCCTTATAGGCTATCTGACCAGTACTGTTTTTTTAACTTTAAAAATCAAAAAAGAGTGGAAGTCTGGAAACTGATTCTATTATTTACAAGCTGTCTTCTGGGTGGAATGGCAATCTTTTTCTTTAAAAAAGATAATACACAGCGGCTAAAACTGATTCTTTCCTTTAGTGGTGCTTATTTATTCGCTATCACAATTCTTCATCTTATACCCGAAGTTTATAAAAACTACGATCATAACATTGGCTTATTTGTATTAGGAGGCTTTCTGTTCCAGATATTACTGGAACAATTTTCTGAAGGAATTGAACATGGCCATATCCATAAACACCAACATGATCACTACGCTTTTCCTTACGGAATTATGATTAGTTTATGTCTTCATGCTTTTCTTGAAGGTATGCCTCTTGCGCAGGGACATCAGAATCAACTGCTATTTGGAATCGGGCTCCATCACATTCCCGCTTCATTCGCACTGGCAAGTGTATTGATGCAAAATAGGGTATCCAAAAATCATATAATCCTATTGCTTATCCTTTTCGCAACGATGTCTCCCTTTGGTTATTTGTTTAGCGACGGTTTAAGTAATGGCTCGATAGGTGATCTTAATAAGTATTTTGATCGCATCATGGGTATTGTAATTGGTATTTTCTTGCATATCTCCACCACAATTCTATTTGAATCAAGCGTAGAACATCATTTTAATTTAAGAAAATTAATAGCTGTATTAGCGGGAATCGCAATTGCGCTTGGGAATTACTTAATCCATTAATCTAGGTCGGCAACTGAAAGTAAAATATATTGTCAGGGGCGCTTAATACCGTCGGGGCCTCTAAGTTTATCAAGCAGAAAGTTTAACTGCTTTGCTTCCGTTTCGCTAAGGTTAGATTTTAAAATATCAATAGGAGTAATCACCGGATCAAGTTTCTTAAGAAGCTCAAGTCCCTTTTCATTGATAACAATATCAACAGCTCTTCTATCTTTTTGGTTGATACAACGAGTTACAAGTCCTTTTTGCACCAGGCGTTCAACTATTCTGGAAGCATCAGACATTTTGTCGAGCATACGATCTTTCAAGAGATTAATTGTTGCAGGACCAGGATATTGCCCTCGCAAAATCCTCAAAATATTGAATTGCTGAAGAGTGATCTGATGTTTTCCCAAACGCTGTCTTAGCAGGTCGCTCATCCAGCCATAGGTATAAATGGTGTTGACAACAACTTTTTGATAGTCGTTCTCAAACTTGGCATGTATCTCTTTTTCCAATTCCATTTTAGATGTTATCTCTATAATCTGTTTTTATCTGTTTTGTTTGTTTTAGTTTCGTTCTTATCTGATTTTTTCCATGGACAATGCCGGCAATTATTTTTACAGCAAAAACCTCGCTTTAAATGATATTCTGTTGTAAAAACAATGTATCCACCATCAATAAAATAAAAATCCTCTCCCTCCTTCAACATCAGTTTAATAGTTTCACCAGTAGCTTTCCTTCAAAATAGCTCTTTAAATACGAACCATCGCCGTGCAAAGTCCAAACCTGTTCGGGATTTACACTTTCAATGGTATGCAAAATGTCGTTCCAGTCGGCGTGATCCGATATATATAGCTCCAGATCATTCTGATGTTGCAATTTTTTCCATCCTGAAGCAAACACTCTTAAAACATTTTTAGCCCTAAAGTAGCTTTCAAATGTAAGAGGAGGAACAATATAGACAAAACCTTGATCAGGGGCTTTCATGAGCTTCCGGTTATATGGCTCGTATTCGCCCGGATGATATGAAAAATCTTCATAAATTTTAGCTATCGGCAACATTGAATGATGCAATAACACCTTTCGTTGGGGGCAGTATTTATTTATGAGACTTACAAGTCGCTGGCTTTTGCCCAAAGAATAAGCTCCCAGTAAAACATTATGATTGGAAGCGTTTAACTTTCTGATTTCTGCCTCTACATTCGGATGAATTACCTTCGGATCAGCAAAGGTAGTTTCGGTAATCAACACATCCGCTTTTACAAATTGCAAGGGTTCGCAGGTCGGGTCTTCTTGAAGTTTAAAATCGCCGGTATACAAATACTTCACTCCTTTGTACTCCATCAGTACCAAAGCCGAACCCAGTATATGACCGGCAGGATAAAACGAAATAGATACATCCTTAATTCTAAAAGCTTCACCAAATTTGAAAGTGAAAAATTCTTTTCCCGCGTTCTTTTTCAATCGTAACTGCATAATTGCAGCGGTTCCGGGAGTACAAAAAACCTGATTATTCCCTCCGGTGGCGTGATCACCATGTGCATGAGAAATCACCGCAACATCTACTGCTTGCTGTGGATCGAGGTAGAAATCACCATATACACAATAGAGGCCTTTTTCATCAAAAATTAAAAAGTCGTCAAGTATCATTTAATTTTTGATGAAAGGTTTAAGAATTTTTCGTGAAGTGCGAGCACCTGCGGAACCAGCATTTGCTGTTCATCGTTGTAAATTATAAAATCTGAGCGCAGCTCTTTTTCTTCGTCACTTAATTGCTTGCTCATGCGCTTTAATACATCACTCTCCGGCACCGCGTCCCGTTCAATTATTCGGGCAATTTTTAAATGTTGCGGAGCTTTAACCAGAATTATGTAATCACAATCTTTATAAGAATTGCTTTCAAACAACAGCGCTGCTTCTTTCATCACATAAGGAGCATTTTGCTGCTCAACCCATTTATCAAAAGCTCTAAAAACAGCCGGATGGACCAATGAATTGAGCTTCTTAAGCTTTTCCTCGTCGCTAAAAACTATTGCTGCAAGTCTGCTTCTGTTTAGTATTCCCTCTGCAGAGTACACATCACTGCCAAATGCAGCCTTGATAGAATTGACAAGCTGCTGATCGGTTTGCATAATAATTTTGGCTTGTGAATCAGCATAAAAAACTGGGATCTGCTGTAATTGAAAGACTTTACAAACAGTCGTTTTCCCACTCCCTATACCTCCGGTTATTCCGATCTTAAGCATTATTCTTTAACGAGAAAATCTACAGTTTGGGGCTCGATTTTTACCAGTTTACAAAACGAAGGAAACTTAGTTATTTGAACGGGCAGCTGTCCATATTTATTTTTCATCCATTTATCCAGATCAACACTTACCTTGAGCGATTCGCGATCGATCTTAGAATAATTACCAAGTGCGGTTAACAAAGTAATTTTAGCTTTTTCAGGAACGATTTTTACGTCTCTGCCCGGATTATTTTGAACTTCTATAGGAATTTCTAATACTTTTTCTGTGAATTCATCCACAGGAACATGCACTTTCACAAATTTGGGATAAACGTCAACATTATTCTTTAGCCCTTTTTGGAAGCTCACTTTCACATTTATGGAACTATTAATTTCGTTCCTTGAAAGACTATCTGTTTTCCAGTAACTTATCTTCTCCAAATCTTCTGCCGCTCCGGTAACCATAACAGTTGCAGGATTTAGCCTTATCTGTCCGCATATTCCATAAGCTTTTTGAAACGACAGTTTATACAATAATAGCACAGGAACCCGCTTTGTTATTCTCGACGTAAAATCAAAAAATAAGGTGTCTGGAAATACCGAAACTACCTTTTGATTGGATTCGAACTGACGGTTTATTTGGGGCAACTGACTTGAAACAGTGACAAAGTTTTTTGTAGTTAAGTCCTTCAAATCGATATTGACAATTTTATTACTCAATTTAAATTTGGAGAATAGCAATTGCCAGCCCGTTCCCTGCACTTTTAAAGTAATCGTATCATCTTGCAAGGGGTGATAAGCTTTATTTAAGGGTGGATTTATAAAGTTTATCTGAGAGTTTACCTGATATTGATAATTGTTTGATAATGCGAAGAACAGCCAGGCAAATACAGCGATGAGCAAGCAGCTTAAAAAAACTGATACTCTTCGTCTTTCTATCCTATTTAGCGAAACTATTGGCATATTCTAAATTGAAACGAAGTTACAACATCTTATACAATAAAAATGCCCCGTCGAAAGACGAGGCATTTTCACCAGAGGCATAATATATTAGGCTTTGGTTGTTGTCTTAGATGAATCAAGCGAAATTGCTGATTTATCAAACCTGATTTTACCTCCGCCTTCTACTTCAAGAACAACAGTTGCTTCATTCATATCAACTATTCTTCCGTGGATACCGGCAGTAGTAACAACCTTATCACCTTTTTTAAGCTCTTCTACAAACTTTTTCTGATCTTTTGCTTTCTTCATCTGTGGTCTGATCATAAAGAAATAAAACACAATGACGATTAATATCATTGGGATAAAGCTTGCGATTCCTGAACCACCCATTTGCAATAAAATATTTGCTACCATTTATTTACTTGTTATTTAATTAGAATTATTTACTCTTAACCTCACCTGTCAGATACACTTCAGTAGTCGCAGGATTTGCATTCGAAGTTAAAGTGACTACTTTATGCTGCATTCCTGATTTACCTGCACTATTGAAAATCACCTTTATCACTCCGGATTTGCCCGGCGTAATTGGCTCTTTAGGATACTCGGGTACGGTACATCCACAGCTCGCGGTGGCATTCGAAATTATTAAAGGAACTGTACCAATATTAAAAAATTTAAACTCGTGAGTTACTTTTTCTCCTTCTTTAATTTCACCAAAATCGTAACTGTTCTTTTCGAAGCTTATACTAGCTCCACTTTGAGATGTACTCCCAGAAGCAGATACACTATCGTTTCCGCTACTTGTCGCTTTTGGATTATTGCAGGAAATTGCAAGCACCGAAGCTCCTAAGATTGTTAATAGTATTTTTTTCATTATTTATTCAATTAATCCTCTTCCTGATTTTCGAATTTTACCTGATGTTTTTAGCTCCGCTAAAATTTTGTCTAAAATACCATTTATAAACAAATTACTTTTAGGCGTACTGAATTCTTTTGCAATTTCGATGTACTCGTTCATCGACACTTTTACCGGAATTCCCGAGAAGTGAATCAATTCGGTCAGAGCTAATTTCATTAGAAGTATATCAATAATAGCAATACGCTCTGCTTCCCAATTTTTAGTTTTATCAGAAATTAACTTTTGATACTCATCGTCGAACATGACGGTCTTTTGAAATAAATTGACGATAAAATCTCTGTCTTCCACCCAAACCGGACTTATCTGAGCCAATTTATTTTCCGCTCCGTTTTCACTTTGAAAATTACTTAACGTTTTGGCAACCATAGCCTCTAACACAGGGCGGTCTACCTGCCAGTTAATAAACTTCTCTTCAAAAGCTTGCTCAACCGAAGGAACAACCAATATAATCTTTTTGAAAATGTATTTAATGATATCCTTTTCAGCCCGCATCGACACATCGTCGGAAACCAGATAGGCTTCATATTGAGGTGAGGATTTTAATTCTGTAAAAATGGACTTAACTATTTCCGGATCGAAACTCCAGGAAGCACTATACTTTTTCGAATCGTTTTTAAATCCTGGGTTTTCTTTTAAAGCCAGAATAAACTTATTCGCATTCAGTTTCAGATTGCTGTTTAAATCTGTTTCGGAAGGTAAATATTTATTTGCACGTTCATCGGCATCTCTTAACACGTAATCAGAAACTTCTGTCAATAGAGTAAGCAACCAGATATACATCTCGTATACATCATCCACACTATCAAGAAGTTTTTTCTCGAATGATTTAACCACTTTGTTTTCGGATAAATGGTACGCGTACAAGGTTTGTAACACCTTTACCCTAAGCTGCCTTCTGTTTAACATGTTATAAGAACGATTTTATTGAATAAACCTAATTTAATAGGATGCTTTAATTTTTTTTATATCAGAGATGCGCTTTTCAGCGATCATATCTGCTGCTTTATTTGTCGGAATATTTTCAGCTTTTGATTTCTTCAACACTCCGCGTGTTACTTCGTATATGTTCTCTGCTAATTGCAAAGTTCTTTTTTTACTGTATCCCGATAATTCTGAATACATATTTATCATTCCTCCGGCATTGATAAGGTAATCCGGCGCATAGAGGATTCCTTTTTCTAATAACATCTGACCATGCAAATTTTCATCTGCTAACTGGTTATTTGCCGAACCTGCAATAATAGCGCATTTCATCTTATCTATCGTTGCAGAATTAATTATTCCGCCCAAGGCGCAAGGAGAATACACGTCAAACTCCAGATCAAGAATATTATTATTTGAAATAGGACTTGCCCCAAACTTTTTAGCTACCTGGCCTAAACGCTCTTCGTTGATATCGCTCACATAAACTTTAGCATTTTCTTCGCGCAAGAGATGAACAAGACTTTCGCCGACATGACCAATCCCCTGTACAGCTACAGATCGTCCTGCCAGGCTATCGTTACCGTAAAGCTCTTTTAAGCAAGCTTTAATTCCCATAAATACTCCGCGTGCAGCTACAGCCGGCGCATTTGCGGCATTTGAAGATTCATGTCCACCAATAACATGCTGGGTTTCCATGCGGATGTATTCCATATCTCTATTATTGGTACCCAGATCTTCTGCGGTAATAAAACTACCGTTCAGATTTCGTATAAACTGGCCGAATCTTCGCATCAACGCTTCCGACTTGTCGGTCCGGCTGTTTCCAATAATTAGGGCTTTTCCACCACCTAAATTTAAACCACTAATTGCCGCTTTGTAAGTCATGGCTCTGGAAAGGCGTAAAACATCTCTCAATGCCTCGCCTTCCGTTTTATATTCCCACATTCTGGTGCCGCCAAAGGCCGGACCAAGTGTGGTATCATGAATGGCAATAATTGCTTTTAAGCTGGTATCTTCATCGTTGCAGAATACAACTTGCTGATGATTGCATTTTCTAATTTCGTAAAATAATGAACCTTCCTTGAAAGTTTTTGATACCATATTCAGGGTGCGAATCTTCCTGCAAAACTAGTAAAATTTCCCTATATAAACCTTTATCCTATAACAGGAATGTTATTTTTGCAAATAACTTTCGGGGTGTCTGTTTAGAAACCCTATTGAAACTGCATTACGCAAATATTACAACATGAAAGATCTGGCATATTTAAATAAGTTTTTCTACAAATACCGTTGGCGCCTCATCCCTGGAATAATATTCGTAATCGTTTCTAATATTTTCGGCGTTTTGCCGGCGAAAGTTATACGCATTGCCTTCGATCTCGTAACCGAAAACATCAGCACATACCGGCTTTTTAATGGCTTTGAAAGGCAAGAACTGGTATATCAAATTTTTGGATACAGCCTGATCTTATTTGGCTCCACCGTTTTAGTTCTGGCATTATTACGGGGGATATTCTTATTCTTTATGAGACAAACCATTATTCTAATGTCGCGGCATATCGAATATGATTTAAAAAATGAAATTTATCAGCATTACCAGGAGCTTTCGATGAGTTTTTTTCGCCGAAACAATACAGGCGATTTAATGAACAGGGTGACCGAGGATGTGAGTCGTGTACGAATGTATGTCGGCCCCGCCATAATGTATACAATAAACACACTCGTTCTTTTTTTACTGGTGATTATTGCCATGGTTAGTGTCAATCTAAAACTGGCGATTTTAAGTCTGCTGCCTTTGCCGATATTGGCGTTCACTATTTATTACGTCCATAACATCATTAATCACAGAAGTGAGAAAATACAAGAACGCCTTTCAAGTTTATCTGGCTTTGTTCAGGAAACCTTTTCAGGGATCAGGGTGATAAAGGCTTATGTAAGAGAGAAAGACATTAATGAAAAATTCGCTGCTGAGAGTAATGGATACAAAGAAGAATCGCTGGCATTGGTTCAAGTGCAGGCGACATTTTATCCCACCATGCTTTTACTGGTTGGCCTAAGCACCATTATCACGGTATATGTTGGGGGAATAGAAGTGATGAATGGCACCGTTACATCGGGCAATATAGCAGAGTTTATTATTTATGTTAACCAATTAACGTTTCCTGTAACTTCACTGGGTTGGGTAACATCACTGATCCAACGTGCGGCAGCATCGCAAAAGCGAATCAATGAATTTTTACATACAAAGCCCGAAATTATATCGTCTAACAAAGAGAAATTTTCACTTAAAGGACATATAGAATTTAAAAATGTGAGCTTCACTTATCCGGATACTGGAATAAAAGCTTTAAACAATCTTTCGTTTGAAGTTAAACCTGGCGAATTTCTGGCAGTTATTGGACGCACCGGGTCAGGAAAATCAACTCTGGCCAATCTGTTGATGAGGATGTATGATCCGGATTCAGGCATCATCTTAATAGACGGCAAACCGTTAAAAGATCTTAACCTTACAGATTATCGGGGTCAAACCGGCTTTGTGCCTCAGGAAGTTTTTCTTTTTTCTGATACCATTGCTAACAATATAGCCTTTGGCCAATCAACTACAGAAAGCATTGAAATTGAGCAGGCGGCAAAGGACGCGGCTGTATACAATAACATTATCGAATTTGAAGAGGGCTTTGCAACAATGATAGGTGAACGGGGAATCACGCTTTCGGGCGGTCAGAAACAACGTGTATCTATTGCAAGAGCTTTGATTAAATCGCCCCGATTATTGATTTTTGATGACTGCCTTTCGGCAATAGATACAAAAACAGAGGAAGAGATTCTAAATAACATGGGCAAAAGTATGACTGGCAAGACCAGTATCATCATTGCTCATAGAGTTTCGACGATTAAAAATGCGGATAAAATACTGGTTCTTGAAGATGGAGAAATTAAAGAACAGGGTAATCATGACGCACTTATCGAAGCAAACGGCATTTATAAAGATTTGCACGAAAAACAATTACTTGAAGAGCAAGAATTTCCCATTTAACTCACACATGTACAATAATTTTGTATTTTGAAGTTTAAAAATTAATAGTTTATATTTACCGAACTAAACTTTAAAAACAACAAATGGGAGATTTTGACAACAAAGAGAGAGAAGAGGTTTTTTCTAAGAAAGTAAGAGCCGGAAAACGGACATACTTTTTCGATGTAAAGGCAACACGTTCTAATGATTATTACATCACTGTAACAGAAAGCAAAAAACGTTTAGAGGATGGAGTTTTTGTTAAGCACAAAATTTTCCTTTATAAAGAAGATTTCGAAAAATTTGCTGAAGGTTTAAAAGACACTGTCGAGTATATTAAAGCAAATCAGGAAGTTATAGAAAAGAGATACGAGTTTAGTGAGAACTATGAAGCCGCTAAACCTGCAGACGACTTCTCTTTCGAAGTATAGTTTCCCTAAAAAATATGTGATTAAAACCATTCTGTATATGCGGGATGGTTTTTTTTTATTTAAAAATCCAGAACTTCAAACTCAGCTATTGAAACTAGTTTTCATTTTATTTGTCTGTAAATACACCTGGATATAACAAAATGAGAGCGTTAACAGAAGATGAAAACTTTCTTGGCTTACCTGATGAAGCTAATTATGCATACCAGACTAGCAAAGTAGTTATTCAGCAAGCACCTTACGAACACACATCATCTTATATTCAAGGTTCGGCCAAAGGGCCTGGGGCTATAATCCGGGCATCACATTTTGTTGAGTGCTACGATGAAGAATTTGACACCGAGATTGTTGGAAAGGTGGGAATCTGCACAGTACCTCCTATCGACTTTGGAAATAACATCAATGCCGATGCGATATCAATCATCGAAGAGCAAACTGAAAAGCTATTAAACGACGATAAATTCGTGGTTTCTTTAGGAGCAGAGCATACTGTCACCTATGGCTTTATTAAAGCATTCGCAAAAAAATTCCCTGACCTTACAGTTTTACAATTAGACGCGCATTCTGATCTCCGATATAGTTACCACGATAACCTATATTCGCATGCATCTGTGATGGCTAGAATACATGAAATGGGCTTAACCATCTGCCAGGCCGGAATACGCGCTCAAAGTATTGAAGAAGCGCAGTTGATAAAAGCTTCGGACAATATTCATACTTTCTATGCCCATCAAATACGTAGCAATCCATTCTGGATGGACGAATTAATTGCCCCAATGAGCAATAATGTGTACATCAGTATTGATGCCGATGGTTTCGACCCTTCTATAATGCCGGCTGTAGGTACCGCCGAACCGAATGGCTTGTTATGGACAGAAACTCTGACCTTTTTAAAACAGGTTTTTGAACAACGTAATGTAATCGGCTTTGACGTGGTAGAATGCGCCCCGATAGAAGGTTCAATTTTATCCGAATATACCTTGGCTAAACTAGCCTATAAGCTGATTGGTTATAAGTTTTTTATGCAATAACCGACTCTATTTACATGACGCAATAATAGCCCTCCTCTATTTTTTATTTTTTTTCAAAAAAATATCGAAATTATTCAGGCGCAATTAATTTAGTTAATTATATCGAAAAGCGAGATACCAACGTTTGCATCGAAATTGAAAGAGCCTTAGGTCAGGATAGCACAGGTTGCATACATCTGGAACGATATTTATGTTAGTCTTAATCAATTATAAGCACATTCAACGCTCTCATTTTATCGTCGGATAAAATTAAAATGTGACTTTCTTTTTTATTAAACATGCCTTTAAGTTCTTAAAGGACAAGGGAGTTCTGTGCTCTGATTTTGATGAGTTAGATAGGGTTTAACACATTTGTTTTACAATTAAAAACCTATTATGACTAAAATTTTGACTTTTACTATCCAATTTAACTCGAGGCAAATCCTGAAGCCTGTTGTTTTTATTCTATTTTTCATAAGCAATACCTGGCTTTTTGCCGGTGAAAGAGACATTCAGGTTATTTCTGAAAAAAACACGCTTATTGCACCAACCGGACAAACATATAAATGGTATTATAATAATAAACAGATAGGCAGTTCTCAATCATTAAAAGTGACCCAGTCTGGTCTCTACACCGTTGAAACTATTTCCAGGGATGGAAAAGTAACCCGTCTACAAACAGTTATACAAAGTAACGGAACCTCTATTCGGACAGTACATATCATAGGCGATTCGACAGTAATGACCTATAGCGCTTCGTGGTATCCATGGGGCGGCTGGGGAGCTTTTTTACCTTATTTTTTTGATACAACTCTGGATATAAGCAAACCAAGTCTTCAATTTCAAAATCACGCAGTTGGAGGAAGAAGTTCTAAAAGTTTTTACGACGAAGGGAAATGGGCACAGGTTCTTGCAGTGCTTTTACCCGGAGATGTTTATATGATTCAATTTGGTCACAACGATCGTGATTTTACCAATGCCGCCAGGTACGCAGACACCGCCACATATAAATCCTATTTAAAAAAATATATCGACGAAGGCAGGTTGAAAGGTGCAAACCCGATTCTGGTGACACCAATGAACATGAATACCTGGTTTTGTGATGTAATGAGGAATGTGTTTCGAGAGGGTAAGAATAATTACAGAGGTGCAATGATCAATTTAGGAAGAGAAATGAACGTTCCTGTAATTGATCTTGAAGACAAATCGGATGCGTTATTTGAAAAAGTCGGTCGCGATTATACCACTCATTTCCTTTTTAACAACCTGCAGCCGGGAGAGTATCCTAATTATCCTAACGGCTATTCGGATTATACGCACTTTCAGGAAATGGGGGCAATAGAGATGTCAAAGCTGGTATTGGAAGGATTAAAGGAAAAACCTTCGGATCCTGCAATTGCTACCCTGCTACCATTTTTAGTACCCGAGTACAAAGTGACAATCACATCCAAAAACCCAACAGGAGGAGTTGTTACCCGTTCGAACACCTTTCCAAAAGGGCTTACTATTACACTAAAGGGTATTGCCCATCCAACCCATCAATTTGACAGCTGGACGGACGAAACGGGTTCGACTGTTACGAATAACAAAATGTTCTCCTTTGTGATGGATACGATCGACCGGAGCTTCGCCGTAAATTTCAAAGATGCGGCAGATTTACAACTTCAAGCAGGAACTTATCGACTATACAATGCGGGATCAGTCAATAAAACTCAACAGCTAATGGAGGTATATAATAACTCCACAAGCAACGGAGCTTCGATAGTTCAAAATCCCGGAAACGGTAAAACCAATCAGCAATGGAAGGTAAAACACCTTGGCGATGGATATTACACATTTATTGCTGTAAACAGTGGCAAGTCTATGGACGTATCCGGAAGTTCTTTAGCCGATGGCGGAAAAGTAATTCAATATACTCCAAATCCATCAGCTAACAACCAACAATTCAAGCTTGTGAAAATAAACGGCAATATTTATAACATGATAGCAAAACATAGCGGTAAGTATTTACAATTTGCTTCCGGAACTTGTGGTGCAAACTTAGTACAAGCTGCTTATGATCCAGGTAATGAGAATCAAAAGTTTGTATTACAGCTTCTTTCCCTTGATCAACCGGTTATTGCGCGTGCATCAAATCCTAGTCCGGCTGATACCGCACCAGTCGTCTCTCCAGATAGCATTTCTTTAAAGTGGACCGGAGACGCACAAAGTTATAATGTATTCATGGGCACCAGTGCTGCTTCTCTGATGTTAAAAGCGTCCGGCATAACTGAATCATCTTTACAACTGGACAGCATTACAGCCTTAGGAAAATACTTCTGGCGAGTAGATGCTCTGCGTGACGGGCAGACAGAAGTTGGAGACACCTGGTCTTTCACCGTCAAAGACACCGTTGCTCCTATCGCAATCTCTAAAAATGTATCTATTTCACTTGATTCGGCGGGACTTGCAACGGTAAGTGCTGCTATGGTGGATAATGGATCTAATGACAGGTACGGAATTGCTTCAATGACTTTAGACAAAGCTTCATTCAATTGTTCTAACGTGGGTGACAATCCAGTTATATTAAAGGTAACAGACACTAATGGAAATACCGCTGAAGCATCTGCAATTATCACAGTAAAGGACGACATAGCACCAGTAGTTTCGGTAATAAACTTTTCAGTGAACTTGTCAAACGGACATGCTTCGGTTGATCCTTCCGATATAGATAATGGTTCGTCGGACGCATGTGGAATTAAGACGATGAGCTTAAGTCGAAGTACATTTGATTGCTCGTCTATCGGTGATCATACAATAACACTCACGGCGACAGATACTAATGGAAATAGCTCGTCGGCAAATGCAATTGTGACTGTTGTCGGTTCAATTCCCGACTTGTCAATAGAAGTATCGCGTCAGGACAATACTTTTACAGGAACTAATGCAAATACTATTATTCTGGGATACGGAGCTCAAAATGTAACGTTAAGCGCTGTAGATAAAGCTTCTGAAGGACCTCATCAATACATTTGGACTCCTGCAGCAAATCTTTCTTCAACGGACAGTGCAAACCCTGTATTTACGCCTACAGCTGCTGGGGACTATACATTTACAGTAACCACTATCAATGAGTACGGTTGCTCAGCTTCGGACACCATAATGATGAAAGTAACAGACGCAAGATGTGGAGACATGAACGACAAGGTACTTGTTTGTCATTACGGAAATGTAGTTTGTATCAGTTCCTCTGATGTTAAACCCCATTTAGATCATGGCTGTAGCATCGGTCTCTGTAATGGTACTACAATTAGTTCTGTAGGGATGGAAGATCGAAGTGTGTTAAAGATCAACGCTGAGACAAACCCAATCGGATCTGCGGATGGCACCAACTACTTACAAACCTATCCAAATCCAACTTCTGCGTCTTTAACCATTAAATTTTATGCGAACAAAGATTCAAAATACAGTTTAAATTTATACAATGTCCTTGGAGGCCTTATTAAAGCCATGGATACGGGCTTTTCTAAAGATGGAATGAATTATTCCAAGCAGTTTGATTTAAGCACATTATCATCAGGTATTTACATTCTGAAATTAATTACAAACGATGAGGTTTTTTCTAAACGCATCATTATTCAGCATTAATTAGACGATTATTCAAATAAAAGTTCCGGGTGAATTGCCCGGAATTTTTTCTGAATCTATTTCAAAACTTTAATTTTTTAAAAGCAAATTTTTTAAGATTACTAATTGCGTCTATTTTAGTCAGTTTAAACTTTCAATTACATTTAGTATAGCCTATCTTTGCCGACCACAAATTCTTTCAAGGAAAAAGATTAAAATATAAATGGCTTTACAATGCGGAATCGTTGGCTTACCCAACGTAGGAAAATCTACCCTTTTTAATTGTTTATCAAACGCTAAGGCACAGGCGGCTAACTTCCCCTTTTGTACAATTGAACCAAACGTTGGAGTGATCACAGTTCCGGACGACCGGTTAAATAAACTTGCCGAGCTGGTAAAGCCGAATAAGATTGTTCCAAATACTATTGAAATTGTTGATATAGCTGGCCTGGTAAAAGGCGCCAGCAAAGGTGAAGGTTTAGGCAATCAGTTTTTAGGAAATATCCGTGCAACAAACGCTATTATACATGTTTTAAGATGTTTTGATGACGGGAATGTAGTGCATGTTGATGGATCTGTTGACCCCATAAGAGATAAAGAGATTATTGATACGGAGCTTCAATTAAAAGATCTTGATGCCGTTACCAAAAAAATCCAGAAGGTTGAAAAAATGGCCAGAACAGGTGGTGATAAAGATGCTAAAAAAGCATTTGACGTTTGCACGATAGTAAAGGCTCATCTTGAATCTGGAAAGTCGGTACGTACGGCCCCGATCAGCGAAGAAGATAAAGAATACCTTGCCGACCTGTGGTTATTAACACAAAAGCCGGTGATGTATGTGTGTAATGTTGACGAAGCATCAGTAATCAGTGGGAATGCTTATGTTGAGCGTGTAAAAGAGGCTGTCAAAGAAGAAAACGCCGAAGTCTTAATTATTTCAGCAAAAATAGAGTCAGAAATTGCAGAGCTGGAAAGCTACGAGGAGCGTGAGATGTTTTTAAACGATCTGGGCCTGCATGAATCTGGAGTAAGTCGTTTGATACGCTCTGCTTATACCTTATTAGACCTTTACACGTATTTTACAGCTGGCGTGCAGGAAGTACGTGCATGGACCATCACAAAAGGATTTACAGCCCCGCAAGCGGCTGGTGTAATTCACTCCGACTTTGAAAAAGGCTTTATTCGTGCAGAAGTAATCAAATATGATGACTTTGTTAAATATGGCTCTGAGGCCGCATGTAAAGAGAATGGAAAGCTAAGTATCGAAGGAAAAACCTACGTAGTTGAAGACGGCGATATAATGCATTTCAGGTTTAATGTTTAAACATCCGCCAGGAGTTTTAATAAATTAAACGATTTTAATGGAAATTAAATAGAAGTGCTATTTAATTTCCATTAATTCAAATATTCCCGAGAGAGAGGTCTTTTTCAGGCCTTGTAAATAATAATTACGCCTTCCTCAAGTCATACCTATTATACCTTCAAATCATTTTCTGAAGTCTCGCTTATTAGAATATGGTAGTCTACCAAATCAGGCAAGGGCGATTTAATAATTTTACCCGTGCCCATGCCCCACTCCGTAGCTACTTCAATTAAGATTTCGCGAAAATTAAAACCCACAGAACCGATACAATTAAATGTGTGCTCTTGAAAACGAGGATATTTACTCACTATTTTTCTGAAAAAATCGTCAAAAGAGCTTTTAACGATATCCCGAATGTATGGATTATGCAGGTTAGCTTCATTAATAAACTTACTAAACCCGGCACAATAGCGATTTGCGAGAGGCTTGCTATAAACAGCTTCATGAATATCGTCAGCTGTCAATTGATAGGCTTCTTTAAAGCTAGCAGAAATTTCAAGGGGCATGTGCCCTCTGATATAGTCTATCAATAGCTTTTTACCCATGTAAAAACCACTCCCTTCATCGCCCAATATATGGGCACCCGAATCAACATGATTAGTTATTTCTTTCCCATTATATAAGCAACTATTTGTTCCGGTACCAAGAATAGCGGCAAACCCTGAATTAGTTCCTAATAATGCTCTGGCTGATGCCAGAAGATCGTGCCCAACAAAACTCACACTATTTGGAAAGACAATCTTTAATGCGTTTTTTATTACTAGCGCCTTGTCTTCATTCTGAACACCGGCACCATAAAAATAAATATTTGTGATATCCGATCTTTTCAGATCAGCTGGTAATTTATTCGTTAAAGATGTCGTGATATATTCGCTAGTTACAAAATAAGGATTATAACCTTCTGTCTCGAAATAAGATTTATGTCCAACTCTGTCAATCACGCACCAACTCGTTTTGGTGGATCCTCCGTCAGCAATTAATAGCATGTATGTTTATATAGATAACTTAAAAATTTAACAAAAATACTAAATCGGTTTAGTTAGTAAAAACAATTTTACTATATCTCCGCCGAAAAGCTTCTTATAGCAATAGCTTACACTTCTATCGAAACGGGTCTAGAAGAGTTTCGTATGATTAAAGAAGTGGGAATTACTACGGTGCCGGGCTCCGATATTTTTGGGGAAGATGTCAATTTACTTAACAGAAGTTTTATAACAGTCTCCGATATCTCTTTAATCGGCTGCGATATCGCAGTAATAGATGGAGTAAATAATCTAAACAGGCGAGAGTCATCAAAAACGATAACACCCAGGTCATTCGGGATTGAGAGACCTAAATCTCTTATTGCTTCAAGACCCGCATCGGCGAGATAGTTGGTGGCAAAGAAAACAGCGTCAATTCTTTTATTTTCTTTAAGAAATTCTTCTATTTCACTTACAATCAGGCTATGCTCATTATGAAATCCAATCTTTTTAACATAGGCCATGTCTTTCCTTTCTTTTATCACCTGCTGGTAGCCGTTCAGTCGCTCCTTCATTTGAACTTGTTCTGACGGAAGGGTTACAAAGGCCACATTTTTATAGCCATTATCAAAAAAATGTTGGACAGCATTATAAGTCGCCTGAAAATTATCCACTACAACATTATTAGTTTGCAGCTCGGGGAAGTATCGGTCAAACAAAATCACAGGCAGGTTATCATGGATTAATGATCTGATATCTTCCTCAACACCCGGAGGCGGAGCAATAATATATCCGTCAACCTGCCTGGTACGATAAATATCAATCAGTGCTTTTGTTCTTTCCGTATCGTTTTCGGTACTACTATAGATGATTCTGTATCCTTTTTTATTGGCTTCTTCTTCAATCATCCGGGCTATGCTCGCAAAAAATGGATCAGAGATATCTTCAACCAACATGCCGATGATCTTAGTTTTTCCGGTACGCAAGCCGCGAGCAAAGGCGTTCGGTTTATAACCAACTTCTTTAATATAGGTTAAAACCTTTCCTTCAAGACTTTCGCTTATGTGCTTCTCGCGGGCCTTCCCATTCAGAACAAACGAAACAGTTGTTTTCGAAATATTTAAATGTTTGGCTATATCTCCTATAGAAATCTTCTTTTTCATTTATACCCAGTTGATAATACCATAACGACAACTGAATGTGCTAATACTACTCAGTTTTTACAATATTAATTTTTATAATTCATCTTACGAGAATTATTTTTTATCTAAATCGAACTTCGTTATGGGTAAGACCTCCCTTATCCGGCATCCGGGCACGCAAATCAGCAAAAACTCACCATCGGCATAATTTTATTTTGAGCAAATGACTGCATTTATCTAGAATACATTAATGTACCGAATCCCAGTTGATCAAAACCTCCACTATTAGGTCCGTAATTGCCGCCGCCCCCTTCTGGTCTCACCTTTTCAGCAAACTTTTGTGACCATGTAGCTTTTACACCTTTTACTTTTGCGAAATGATTATAAATCAATTCCCAGGATGGGCGAAGCGTTCCTCGGCCATCCGGAGATATCGATGTATGTTCAGGGGCATCACAGTTTTTATAAGGTGAAAATGGTACTGAAGTGCTAAAGTCGTAATTATATTTAGCAGTGTATTCACACAGAGCTAAAACCTTATTATTGTCGTACGCAAAAAGATCTGCGCCGACATTATAAGCCATCTGGCAAAATGACCCCATTAAAGAAATTACCAGAGTGGCGTGCCCTTGATCGCGGCCCGATTCCTGGCCCTGACCTAAATCCTCGTCGCCAACCTTGTGCCTGTGAGTTACCGCATTGTTAATATTTCCTGTACCTGCGCCGAGTTTAAAATATTTAATAGCATAGTTAACTTTACTTAAATCATCAGTTAAAATACCAATAGCAAGAACTGTATTCATATTGGCGATGTCCCAGTTGGTCCAATAATGTGAGCTGCAAGTTCCATTATGCCTTTCCAGGAAATCTAAAGCCAGGGGATAAAAAACACTTAACATCCAGCTTTTAAATTTAGTAAAATCGGCAGGAGCCCAACCAGAGTAGGTGCGCATGATCTCGGCTGCGTTGGCAAACTGATACCCATAAATCCCCGATGCAAGAAATTTGTTCGAGTCGCCGCTTATTCCGGTACAGGTGCTTGCCCAGGCATTTAATATTTGAACTGCTTTATCAGCGTAGGCATTATCACCGGTAATTTTCCATCTCAAGGCTAATTGATAAGCCGCTGCCACATCTCTAAAAGCATTTGCATAATTATCAGGATTCGGTTCTTCTCTTGAACCTCCTCCTCTTATTAAGGTAACAACAGGGCTTGGCGTATAATTAACAGATGCGAAAGCACTGGCAGTAAGCATATCCCAGCCTGATTTCCAGGGCTGAGCACTTGCATCTACTTTGCTTTTCACAAATGCGAAATCCTGCGCTGTATGCAGCATGCACGGGTGAGAAATAGTGATGGTTTCAGTTTGGGTCACCGGCGTAGGTTGAGGTTCAGGATCTTTCCCTTTACTACAGGCATTACCCAGTAAAATTACAATCATCAGGCTGCAAGCCGTCTTAAATCTTTTTGGATATTCCATCTTAATCATTTTTGGTTACTATGATAAAAGCATGCAGCTATCAATGATAGCTGCATAAATATTTTTATTGATTAATATAAGCTTCCAGATCTGCCAGTGTCTTGAACGTTTTCACCCAATAAACTTCATACTTATACCCCCCGGCGGCTATTTGGTCTGCTGTCAAAACAAAGTCGGCCACTTTAAGTTGAAAAGTGGACAATGTTGTAGTTGCTGTGGTTGATAATTTCACAGCACTTCCACCAAAAGTACCAGTGGCCAGATTGGCATAATGCACTTGTACCCCATCCTTGCCTACAAGAGTAGTAAGCTTATTATTCCCGTTCAGATATGAACCGAGATTAGTATCGAATATAATATTCCCTGTTCCTAAAGGCCGGTTAAACTTGAATGCAATGATTGGGAAACTACCTGCGTGAACTATTGCTCCGCCCGCACGTTTAAAATCGCCGCGGTACTTGGTGCCAGCAGCCATTGTTACTTTAAATTTCCCGTTTTCTATCACACCTGTTGAATTAGCAGTCACAGCCTGCCATGGAGTAGTTGTACCAAAAAATGTGTCATTGATTTTTCCTGCTTCAACGACAACCGTAATAGTAGCACGGATAGTGGAATTGTTCTTGGCTGAAACGGTAATCGTCGCTTGTCCATCTGATATAGCTGTAATTACTCCGCTGGCAGAAACGGAAGCCACCGCCTCGTTATTGGATGACCATTGCAGCGACTGTGCAGTGGCATTAGCGGGAGTAAGAACAACCGCGATTGGAAACAGCTGACCGACAGCGAGCGTTTCATTCGCCACGGTTGTAATGGAAATGTCCGTAACAGGAATTACCTCTTTCACTGTCAGCGAAATCGTTTTGCTCTTAACGCTGCCATCTGTTGAGGCTGCAGTAATTGTTACATTTCCTTTAGCAATCCCCGTCACTAAACCGTTTTCAGAGACTGTTGCTATTGCAGGATTGCTGCTAGTCCATTTTAAAGTTTTATACGTTGCATTTGTTGGAGCTACCGTTGCGGTAATGGCTAATGTTTCGCCTTGAAAAATTTCCTGACTGCCTGATGTTAAAGTGATATCAGTAACATACTCTATCTTATCGATTACCTTGATAGTTACAGAAGACTTCCTTGCACCACCATCTGTTGAACTTACTGTTATTACCGCTGTACCAACAGAAATTGCGCTGACTTTACCTTGCTGAGAGACGGTGGCCACCGCCTCGTTATCACTTTTCCAAACCAATGCCGGATTAGTTGGTGCTTCAGGTGTATATGTAATGTTTAATAAACTGTCTTTACCTATTAACAAGGGAAGTTCGGCGGTAGTTTTAATTTGCAGCGTACTTAAAAGTTCCTTTTTAACTGCGATTTGATCTATTATTGAATCATCACATGAAGTAAAAGAGAACGCAATAAGTGCAAATACCAGGTATATTTTACCCTTATTTACTATTGTATTAAAAATCTTCATAAATTTTAATTTTAGGCTTATCAATTAACTCGTTTTATATATCCCTCAGATTCTAAACTGAGGGATATTATTTAATATTTATTGCCAATCAGGATTTTGACCCAGTGCAGGGTTTAGTGTTAACTGATCGAGTGGAAGAGGATATAAATAGTTCCTATTGTTCCAGGTCCGTCCGGATTCCATAATCAACACACCATCCGAATTTTTGGGTTTTGTAACTGAACTCCATTTAGTTTGAAATTCTGTTCCCGCCCATTTAATGCCTAAAATATTTTGAGGCATCTCTGTTTCCGCGGTTTTCCAACGTTTTAAATCATCAATTCTAAAACCTTCATTAAACAATTCTATGGTTCGCTCTCTTCTGATTTCAGTTCGCATATTTAAGCCGTTAGTAGTCGCAAAAGCATTGCTCAGTTTAGGCATATTGACATTTACGCGTCTGCGCACCAGATTTAAAGAAATGTCCAGGTCGGCATCAGAAATAGCATTATCTCTTTCATAAACGGCTTCTGCATAATTTAATAATACTTCGGCATAACGAATAATAGGGTAATCGTAGCCTTCTGCTCTATCCGGAACCGCTCTTTCAGCTGCCCATTTTTGATTGTGATAGCCGCTACCATAGGTTGGCTGAAATGAAGTAAAAGCGGCAGAAGCTAAATCAGCAGCATTGCCTAACCAGGTTACACGCGGACTGGTATTTCTCCAATAGGCTTTATAGGCCGGCATCAGAGTATATTTCATCCTGTTATCTCTGTTCTGAAATTCTGAATTCAACGTATTGTAGCCCTGAAATTGGGTATTGTTCGGATTATCTATCGGCAAACCATTGCTGCTCAAATACATGGTAGCTAATTTCCTGCTTATCCATTGAACGTTGGCAAAAGTTTCTTGGGTAATGTTACTCCCGATAGGATTAATTACCTCGTCATGGCGGTTGCTGAAGATGTATTCTTTGTTATCCGATTTTTTTAATCCTGCGGGATTAGACTTCGTATCTTCCAGGATAAACATATATTTCTGAGCAGAATCTCCCAGAGATACCGGATTAAACAAAGCGTATTCGTTGCTGATCATCACATCTTTTGCAGCTTTTGCAGCGATATCTAATAAATCAGTACCTCTTTGAGTGTTACCTCTGAATTTTTGCCATGTACCTTCAAACAAAGCCACTCTCGACAAAAATGCCTGCGCAGCTCCTTTACTTAAACGACCAGCTTCAGTCACCTTACTTTGTAAAGGCAAATCCGGAATAGCCGCCTTCAAATCTGCAATAATAAAATCTGCTACTTCCGAACGGTCATTTCTTGGTCCGTAAAGTGCCGGATCATTCGTTTCCAATAAGCGCTCAACAATTGGAGCGTTTCCGTATAACTGCAGCAAATCAAAATAAATATATGCTCTGAAGAATCTAGCTTCAGCTACAAACTGGGCAATTTCTTCAGGTTTACCGTACCCCGCTGCCTTAGTTAATAAAGTATTGGTTAATCTGATGCGGGCAAAAGCACCTGAATAAGTACCATCGGTAGCAGGAATCGTATTGGTTCCATTGCTGAATACATTGGCATTTGTAGACGTAATTAGATCAGACCTTCTATCGCTGTGCGGTGCATCGTAAACCGAACTGCTAAAATCTCTTCTCCAACTATAAAATTGATTAGCGAAGATTTTAAAATCACTTTGGGTTTTCCAAAAATTACCGTCTCCAATTTTATCTAATGGATCCAGATCCAGCGATTTATTACAGCCATACTGCATTGCAGATAAGGCTATAAACAATCCTATAATATATTTTTTATATGTTCTTTTCATGATTTTTATATTAAAAACTGGCATTTATACCTGCTGTAAAAAAACGATTAAAAGGGTAACGTTGGTAAGTAGATACGGTCCTGGTAGCTTCAGGATCCCAACCATCGTTGATATGGCTAATTTCCCACAGATCTTGCCCGGCTACATAAACTCTTAGTCTGGAAAACGCCTTTGTTTTAGTAATTAAAGCCTGCGGCAATGTATAGCCCAGAACCAAATTTTTAAGCCTTAAATAAGCTCCGTTTTCTGCGGACCAGGATGAAGCCTGATAGTTATAATTATTTACAGAGCCATCTGTTGAATACCGGGCAAAATGTCCATCTGGTGTTTGAGGACTCCAGTGATTGCCGACAGATTGATCAGTGGTATTGAGATAAACCGAACGGAATGGAATTCTCCAGTTTACATCATCTCTAAAAGTTGTGCGTTCTCCTGCTCCCTGAAAAATAACAGAAAAGTCGAAGTTTTTATACGAGGCTCCAGCATTTACAGAATAAGAAAGCTGAGGATCATCTGTCCCCAAATAAACCAGGTCTTTGGTATTCAGTATACCATCACCATTTACATCTTCATACATATTATCACCAACTCCTATCTTGTTGGTTAATCCAATACCGTTTCCAACATTGTACTTATCTAAATAGGCTTGCGCCTGTTCAGCGGTCTGAATACGCCCGACATATTTTAAACCGAAGATGGAATTAAGCGGATATCCTTCTACCGCTCCGTTAAACCCTTGACCTGTTACATTTTTTCCGCCAAAGTCTATTAAATTATTTTTAGCATAGGTTATTGAGCCTCCTACATTATAAGAAAAACCACCTATTTTATGGTTCCAGTTCAATATCCCTTCCCAGCCTTTTGCTTCAAACTCGCCAATGTTCGCGGTTGGGGCTGCAGCTCCTAATACCGCTGGATAAGTCTGGCTTAAAAACATATTATTGTTCTTTTTTATAAACCATTCCGCAGTTCCGGATAACCGGTTATGTAATAAGCCAAAATCCAGAGCAACATTATAGTTATGGATTCTTTCCCATGTGCGCTCAAAACTTACCAACCCCCCGTCGGTGGTGATATAATTTAACTTTCCATTACCTATATAAGCACCTCCGCCCGTAGTAGAATTATAAAGCTGTTGGCCATCATATAATCGAGGTCCGGATTGGTTACCCACAATGCCGTAGGATGCTCTCAGTTTCAGGTCGTTAAAAATACCCAAATCGTTTACAAACCTTTCTTCTGATAATCTCCAGCCCCCGGAAAATCCATAAAAGAAATTCCAGCGGTTGGCTCTAAGAAACTTAGAAGACCCGTCATACCTGGCATTGGCCTCTAAAAGGTATTTTGATTTATAATTGTAATTGAAACGCCCAAAATACGACCCCAAAGCGTAATGATCTTTTTGAACACTCGGTGTAACCAAACCAATTCCATTTGATGCCGAAAGAGAGCTATTAATATCTAACGTTGTAGTTCCGTTAGCATCGTACTCATTGCGTTCATATTGAGTCCCTACAGTTGCACCAACATTGTGATTTTTAGCAATGGTTTTATTGTAATTCAAATAAGCCGTTGCGGAATAAAAATCGGTTTTGCCAAAAGTTTTCTGGTAAGAGCTTTTTGCCTGAGTGGGGTTGGTTTGAACCAATATATCACCTTCGTAATTATACCATTCTATGCTATTTTGCTGAACATCACGTGTTGCAGTACTATTATTATAACCCAAATTGGTTACAAACTTTAAGTCTTTATAGATTTGATAATTAAACGTTTCGCTGATATTTATGGCCGAAACATTTAATCTGTTATCGCCACCATATATCCCAAAAGAGTTTGGCGTATATTGCCCTCCCCATGCATAAGCCTTGCCTGTTAAGGTTTGTGCCGGTAAACCAGGTTGCGGATATCCCTGGTTAGCAATACTGCCCAACATGGTGGGAGCCACCTGATCCTGACGGTTGTAAGCAATGACAGACTCAAACGATATCTTATCAGAAACTTTGAAGTCATTATTTAATCTAACATTATATCTCTTGTTGGTATTGTTACCATATTTTAACACACCATCATCATTGGTATAACCCAGGGACAACCTGTAACCAGATTTTTCAGTCCTTCCTGCCACACTGATATCATGCTGTTGGGAATTTGCGCCTCCCCATAAAATATCGGTCCAGTTATTATCTAAGAAAACAAAATCTTTTACATCGTTAAAGGCTCCCTGAATCGGCTGATTATTGATGTCCCTTGCATCAACATAGCCACCTTTATTCGCTAAAGCCAGGTTAGCATATTTTATCCAAACATCATCGGAACCATAACCATCGTTGGTACGAGCCTCAATTACACCATTCGCCCATTGATCCATACTCATTAAACGAGGTTGCAAACCCACAAATTTACGGGTATAAGAACCATTGTATTCAATTGCAGTCTTACCGGATTTGGCCTTTTTAGTAGTAACCAATACCACCCCTCCGGCAGCTCTTGATCCGTAAATTGCAGCAGCAGCATCTTTCAAAAAGCTGATATTATCAATGTCAGAAGGATTAATCAAACGTAAATCCCGAAAACTGCTTGCCGCAATCCCATCAATAATCACCAAAGGTTCTGTAGCTGTTGCCGAAACAGCACCGCGCAATTTCAAACTCCATGACTCATCTCCCGGTGCCGAAGATGAACGCGTTATGATTACCCCCGGAACCTGCCCCTGTAATGCTTGCAACGGACTTGCTAAGGAACCTTTGTCCTCGAAAGCCTTTGCATCAACCTTAGTAACAGAACCGGTTAGCGTCTCTTTCTTCTGTGATCCGTAACCAACAACCACAACCTCTCCTAACATGATATCATCCTGTGCAATTTTGATAGTCATGGGACCGGAAAAGCTTGCCGCGATTTCGAAAGGAAGATATCCGATATATGAAACCTGCAATACTGCCGATGCAGGGGCATTTATACTAAAAGCTCCATTTACATCTGTAGTTACACCATTTTGGGTACCTTTTACTTTGACAGCTGCACCAATAATTGTCTCATTAGTTTTTGCATCGATAACCTTCCCTTTCACCAGGCGTTCCTGCGCGAACAGTGGATTGCAATACACAATGAACAGAAAGAGGACCAAAATCACATTTCCCCTTCTTACATGTAACGATTTCTTCATAATACGTTAATTTTATTTAGTTGATAATTTGGAGTACTAAAACGATTTAGTAAAGTTTCTTATTTCCCCCTTCTGAGACATGAAAAAGAAATTTGTATTAAATACTCGTTTAAGGACTTATTGGTTAATTCAAATTTAGTAGTACTAAATCGATTTAGGAAATAATAATTAATTTTTATCGATTTTTCAATAAAATAGAATTTATTCAATTTATTCCTCAAAAAAAAATCCCCTTAAATATCTTTTTTCATATAAATCAGTGGAATTCTTAAATTTATATTTTGTCCGGCAGCCGGGTTCTTATCATCATTTTACCATTTCTAAATCGATTTAGCAATAGAGATATTAAAAAAGCCATTGGTTTTATCCAATGGCCAAACTAACCAAAACCACCTCGAATAAAATCAAGATGGATTTTTCTTTCCAGAATCTCCCACTGTTGTTAAATTTTTATATTTACTTAATCGCCCGAGTATAGCATACTGTTGTTAGTCTCACTACTTCCGTTATGGCTCATAATAGTTAAATAAAGTTAAGGACCAGGAACAATCCCTAATCCTTAAAAATGGAAATTAATATCCTTGATTCTGTACCAGATTATTATTTTTCTCAATCTCTGTTCGCGGAATTGGAAAAAGAATTCTGTTATTGTTATTAGTAGCTGAATGAGATAACCACGATTTTTTAGTGAACGCTCCAAATCGGATCATATCAGTACGCCTATGCCCTTCTTGGTCAAACTCCCATCCCAGTTCATCTAAAAACCTGCCATATTGAATATCAGCGCCACCCTCATTGGTAAACTGGTTATTTACAGCATCCTTAAGGCCATACGCATATGAGCTGCCCATTAGCAACTGCGCGCCGGTAACAGTAGCTTTTGAAGGATTTGAAGCAAAGTTTCTTTGCCTTACCTGGGTTACAATGGTGGCTGCATCATCAGATAAGCCTGTACGCAATAAACATTCGGCCTTCATCATCAATATATCAGCATACCGATAGATTGGATAATCGTTACTCAAGCGGTTAGTGGATCCCATTTTGATTTCGAACTTACCGAGGCGAAAACCGTGCACAGACTCCCCTTTCTCGAGGCCTGGTAACTCATTAACAAAGCTTAAAGGCTGACCCTTAAAATCTCCCTGGGCAACATATAGCATCTGGCCCGATGAATTATACTGCTGGCCCTTTATCCAGTTGTTTACATATCTGGCATCGCTTTGATCAAATGTGCTGATAAACTGAGGAATGGCACACATACCTCCCCATGGAGTATTTTTAAGATTATATGTAGCCTGATTTTCCTGCTGTAGTGTTTGCATATGATGGTCAAAAGCATTCCAGTTGTCTGTATAGTTTTCATCCATGGGCAAAGCAAATATTATTTCCTTCGAACCCTGATTCTCTGTTAAGAATACATTTTTTTGGTTTGGCTCTAACACATATCCCGCACCCGAATTGATGACAGCATTACACGCAGCAATACACTCAGCCCATTTTGGTGTTCCGGTATAAACACCTGCATTCAGATACATTTTCGCCAGCAGAGTATAAGCAGCCCATTTATTGAATTTTCCATATGTCGAAATATTATTTTCGGAGCTTAGTTGAGGAATATTATCGTTAAGTTCTTTCACGATAAAATCATACACCTGCAGCCGCGTGCTTTGCTTAGGTAAGAAGCCTGCAGGAAGATCGAATTGGGTTACAATTGGCACATTGCCGAAAAAGTCGCACAAAATGGCGTAATAAGAAGCCCTTAAAACTTTTAATTCTGCAAGTGTAGATTCTCTGCCATCGGTTACAGGTATTAAACCGGATTCTATCTGGTAGATAATTCTGTTACAATTGGTAATACCTGCATATGTTCTGTTCCATGTATTTCGTACCACTTCATCATCCGTTGTCCATGTATGTTTATGCAGGCGTTGATAAACGCCGTCATCAAACCATCCCCATGGCCGTTTTGGAATAACGATCTGGTCTCCGGTAATTTCCTGGGCCCGCCAAAGGCCATTCCAATCCAACAAAATAAACCTCCACTGAGAATATCCGGCACCAACCAAAGCTGCTAAATCATCTTTAGTTGGATTAAATCTGGTGGATATAATTGTACTATATGGATCGTCCTTTAATTTGGTACAGGACGGAATGGTTATTATTGAAACAAACAGAATAACAACCCAATATTGTCTTTTTAAATTTTTCATTTGAATATTCTTTTGTGATGAAATGAGAGTTGAACATCCTTATGCAGGCTAACTGTTCACATTCCAATTGTTAAAAATTAAGATTAACACCCATTGTAAATGTCCGGGTTGTAGGATACTTATCACGATCATCTAAACCTGGATTTAATCCCATGCGATTCACCTCGGGATCCAAACCTTTATATTTAGTGAATGTCAGGGTATTCAAAGAGGAAAGATAGAATCTTGCACCTTTTACATATTTCGATTTAAATTTGTTGAAATTATATCCCAGAGTTATATTATCCACTTTCCAGAAGTCTCCATCTTCAACATAATAACTATTGAATTCAAGAGCAGCCACATTGAGTTTTGTTTTTCCAAAAACCGGATCGTAAGCAGACTTTAAAATATTATAATTCTGAATTACCGGGTTTTCCATGTACATTCTTTGAGAGTTAATTATCTGATAATCAAATGCACCTCTCATCGTAATGCTTAAATCGAAATTTTTATATGAAAAATTATTATTCCATCCTGCGTAATATTTAGGAAGTCCGTTTCCTATTACTTTTTTATCCTCGAAGCTATGCGCCAGATCATCGTATTTTACAGGTTCACCATTTCTGCCTTCATAAATCCACTCTCCGTTGTCATCGATGTCTATTACTTTATATCCGTAAAAATCGCCTATGCCTTTTCCAATAAATACAATATTTGTAAATGTCTGGATTGGAATTCCGGCAAAACCAGTTGTAAAGTAATTGGTAGTAGTTTTATAAAGATCGTTTGACAAGCTTATTAATTTATTTGTATTGGTGGAAAAATTAACACTTGAATTCCAAACAAACTGTTTTGATTTTACAGGCAGGAAATTTAGCATAATCTCGAGTCCCTTATTTTCCATCTTACCCACATTCGCCTGAGTTTCAGGATATAAATTTGGTGGACTCGGCACTTGGTATCTATAAAGCAAATCTTTAATCTGCCGATTGTAAACGTCAATATTTCCGCTGATTCTTCCCTGCAGCATACTAAAATCGAGTCCAAGATTAGTTTCATGCTTCTCTTCCCAACGGATAAACGGGTTAGGGTTTGTAGCAGGCCCCAAGGTTCTTATCCATTTCCCATTTGAATACACATAGTTTCCATATCCTAATAAGGGCTGACTAAGCAATCCATCGTTTGGCGGGTTGCCTGTGATTCCATAACCTGCCCGAAGCTTTAGATCATCAAACAGCACCTGCTTACTCATGAAGTTTTCTTTAGTAATTCTCCAACCGCCAGATACTGCCCAAAAATTTCCCCATGGACTATTCGCTCCATATAACTGGCTGGCCCCTTCATGCCTTAAGCTTGCCAACAACAGATACTTGTCTTTATAACTATAATTTAGCCTACCAAAGAAGCTTATTAGATTAGTTTCTGATTTGCTGCTGCTAAGTGTGGCTTTACTATCTTTAATACCTTCACCTAAACCAATATTATTATATCCGAAAATATCAGTAGGAAAATCCTGGTTTTGTGAATACATGCTAGTCGATTCGTTTTCCTGATAACCGTAACCTCCTAAGGCCACAAATCTGTGATCTTTAAGGGATTTAGAGTATTCGGCAGTTAATTCTGCCAAACGATCGATTGACAGGTTAGAATTAACTGAAGCGAAACCATTTAAGCTGCTTTTAATAGTAGAAATATGATTTTTACTTTCAGAGTATCCGCCATTACCATTGAATCTTGAATAAGAAAATAAAGCAGAAAGCTTTACATTACTTATTGGTGCATAAGTAATTGTACTATTCATACGAGAATTTACATTTTTTGCCTGTCCATCGCTCTCGTACAAAAGAGACATTGGGTTCTCATAATCAAAGTTTCCTGTATTTTCATAAAAATTGCCATTGGCATTATAAACAGGTTCTGTTGGATTCCGAATTACTGTTTGCCTGTAAATCCAACCATTGAAGCTTCCTCCGTTAGAATTTCGTGTATAATTATTGGTCTGATTTAAAATGCCGACATTAAACTTCAGTTTATCGTCTAACATACTATGATTTACATCTATCCTTCCGGTAAATGTTTTGTTATCGCTCTTTTTAAAAATCCCTTCCAGATCTCTGTAGTTAGCCGATGCGAGGTAGTTCGTTGTGCTATTCCCTCCCCTTATAGTCAAATTATGAACGTGTGTCAGTGGCGTTTGAGTAGCTTCTTTTAACCAATCTGTAGTTGCCCCGGCGTCCCATGAAGCTGCTCTCGTTCCCGCGCTAATTTGATCACGGTAATCTTGTGCGCTTAGCATGTCAAGCTTTTTCGAAATAGTCTGAGTACTTGCGTATCCACTATAATCGACACTATTGGTAAAAGTTCCTTTTGCTCTTTTTGTGGTTATGATTATTACTCCATTAGATCCCCTGACCCCATATATAGCCGCGGCTGACCCGTCTTTCAAAACGTCTACCGATTCAATATCTTCCGGAGCAACTGTTTTAAGGTCACCCGGGATACCATCAATCAGAACGAGAGGATTGGAGTTTGCGCCAAATAACGTAGTATTTCCACGTAATAATATTTGTGTGCCCGCTGTAGGGTTACCACTTGGGGCACCAATTGTCAATCCAGCTACTTTACCTTGTAATAACTGACCTGCATCCTGAACCGGTCCTTTCACAAAATCTTCCGACTTAACCGTAGCAACAGCGCTGGTAACATCGGCTCTTCGTTGTGTACCATAGCCAATTACCACTACCTCAGATAGATTTTCTGCAGTAACCTGCAACGATACATCAATTGTGGTTTTATCTGCTACCGGAATTTCTACGGATTTGTAGCCTAAGTAAGAAAACACCAGTATTGCAGTCTGATCGGGCACTGAAATAGAATACTGACCATCCAGGTTTGTAGTGGTACCTGCAGAAGATCCTTTAACTTTTACACTTACCCCAATCAAGGATTCCCCCTCTTCGTCTTTTACAGTCCCCCTGATAACTACATCCTTTTTTACCTCATTAATTAGAAAGCTTGGTCCAAAAGCTGCAGGATCGTCCTTTTCAATAATAATTATCTTTCTATTTCGCTCAATATAATTTAGCCGTGTATTCTTTAAGAGCCCTTTTAATATCAAGTCAACAGGTTTATCGTTCTCTGAAACCGAAATACTTTTGTAAGCTGAAACCAGTTTATCATTATAAATGAAACGTAATTTGCTCTTTTGCTGAATAGTATTGAGTATATCCTTTAAAGGAACGTTATCAACTTTAAGATTAATTTTCACTTCAGACGCCACCTGGCCGCTCGTATAACTTGCAAGAAGGAGCTGAGTGCTAAGTACTAAGAAGAACACAATCTGGCAACTAATTCTCATTGTTTGTCTTATGAAATAGGAATTCCATATGGTACATTTTTTCATACCTTTGATAAGTTTGGTTAATAAATGGTTATTTGTTTCTAAACTGTCTGATCAGCCGATAATTGGAGTTATGAGACTGATCTTTACCGGTTAGGAAAATCTTTCCTACCGGTATTTCTTAATCATAATTACTTCATATTTATATTCGGTTGTTTGGGTTAATTGAATAGGTCGTATTTCTTACTAAATAAGATATTGTTACCCTGTTTTTCATATCTAAGCCTATTGGCTTTAGCAATTGAATAGAGAATTTCATCAAGCGTATCATGCTGGTCAAAACTCGCAGTGAACCTAATTTCTTCGATATCTTTATTTTTATAATTGATTTTAATACCGTAGGAATGTTGAAGAACCAAAGCTACATTCTTTAATAGCTCATTATTAAATATCAACTTACCTTCTGTCCAACTTATTATCTCCCTGGCATTAATATTCTTTTTATCCATCTTCAACGAAACCCGATCAATAGATACCTGCTCATTTGGCAACAGGAAAACAGGTGCAACTTTACTGCGTTTATTTCCTGAAAGCTCTTTACTTACTGCAACTTTTCCACGACTTACTGTAATCTCAATATTCTTAAATCCAGCGTAAGAGCGAATATTAAAAGCAGTGCCTAAAACTTGTGTATGAGTTCCACCTGCTTTGATTATAAAGGGCTTTTCTCTATTATGAGCAACATCAAAATAAGCCTCTCCGTCAATTAAATCAACTTCTCTTATATCACGGTTAAACTTTTCAGGATACCGTAGCCTGGATCCTCCATTCAGTACAATTACAGACCCATCACTTAAGGTTAATTTCGTTTTTTGCCCTACAGGTACGATAGTTTGTGTATAAATAACAGGGTCGAAATAATCTCTTAGCTGAGTGCGGTATGTATTAAGCAATAAGGAAAAAGAAGCGATTAAAATAACAGAAGCAGCCACTTTTAGCCAATTAATGGATGAAATGCCTACTTTTTTCATGATCGTTGCATCAATGCGCTTTTTCAGGTCCGTATTGAATGCAAGTTTTTCCTGCTCAGACCAATTGAATTCTTCATTTGCAGAAGTTCTGTCAAACCAGGCTTCCAGCTGGCTTAATTCTTCCGAAGAGCATTCCCCTTTTTCAAAGCGATCTAAAAGGTTTATTAATTCGTCTTTTCTCATGAATGGTTTATTATAAGCAAGTATATCCAGATACTCATAGGGAGTAGGCCTTTATAAAAAAATATTAAATTTATTTTGATTAGTTATTGTGAATCTAAATCGCATAAAATTGATCATGCTAAATTACTCTGAGAATGAATTCAAGGATTTTCGGGGTGCGATAAGAAAAATGAATTCTACGGGATTCTACAGGCTATGCTAAGTATTTCCGACAAACACAATCTAAGTCAATGATTAGTAAATAAACCAAAGAAAAAACTTTACAAAAATCAAAAATCCTGTAATAAATTCCTTCTGAAGTTTTAACCGAAAGACCTTTAAAGCATTTTGAATTTGTTTTCTGACGGTCTTATCGGAGATATGAAGTACTTCGGCTATTTCCTTATGGCTTAACTCTTCTCTCCTGCTAAGAATAAAAACTTGCTTCATCTTAGATGGTAAATTTTCAATTTCCTTATCAATAAGCCGAGAAAGTTCTTTAGCATAATAAAGCTCTTCCGATGAAGTTTGCATATCAGAAAAAGACTCTGGTAAGATTGTCATCAATTTACTTTTGCCAGCTGCTTTTTTGAGATATACTAAAGCCTTATATCTAACTGCAGTGAATAGGTATGCAGAAAGACAATCTATTTTACTTAATTCCGCTCTCCGATTCCAGAGAGAAATAAAAACATCCTGCAAAATGTCCCCTGCTTCTTCTTTATCTTTAATCACTCTTACTACATATACCAAAAGGCTTTCCCAGTAACGTTCATAAACTACATCGAATGCAAGTTTATTCCCCTCACTAATCAACACCATCAATTGAGCATCCTCTAGTATTTTAATATCACGAGCGTTCATATCGTTAAACTGACGAAATTAAATGCAGCTAAGCTAAACTGGTTTAAAGCTTATATCGGTTAGATCTGCAACATTCTGCTTACAAGTGTCTAATATACACTTTTAATATTTTAAGAAGAATCATTTTTTATTTTTCCGGGTCTTATACTAAATGTGAACGGCTGAAATATACATTAACCGACTAGCCCTTTTATAGCTATTCAGGACGAGACAACAAATAAACTGGGGAAGGGTTAAAGCACTGTTGAAGTACCTTTTAAGTACCCTTTCAGTACCTATAAGGTATCTCTTATAAAAGGTGCTTTATCTGTGGCTGATAGAACCTCTAATAATATTTAACCTTTGGCTTAACATTGTTTAACTCCTATTCTTGCCCGGTGCTGTATACTTGCCTTACAAGGCAACATCTTATGGCTTTCTTAAAAAGTGACTTCGAATTTACATGCAGCATAGGAAGTGTTTCTGCTTACAAACTTCCCGGTGCGGATGGAACCGTGCTTCGCACGAAAGGCGGTACCAGCAAGAAAAAAATACTGAAAGCTTCTGATTCTAAGCTTACACGACAGAATTTTACTAAGTTTAGCGGATGCCCCAAATGGGTGGAAGCAGCCCGCGGTCGACACTATGAACACGCCCGTGCTTGACGCAAGGCAAAAAAATTTAAGCTCTTGACACAAAAGGCACGAGAGGTGAACGTGCTATCTCTTTGTCTGACCGCCGCTGGGCTGGAGCTTACCTATTCAGGTTATTACAACTTATAATTACGGAAAACAAAAGAATAAAACCTCCGGGCATTGATAATTAGTTCTTTTGCTTATTGCTGAGGCTAACATGATCAAACATCAACGTTGTAGTCTTATCCTTAATTCCCGAAGAAGCCGCGATTCCAACATATATACCTTTCTTAAATGTCGCCTTTGCGCTACCCACTTCTGTCCAGGTTTGGCCATCAGCTGACCCAAACGCGTTAAAGGTATCCCCTTTGCGTTCTAATTTCAACCAGTAATATCCGGTTAAGCGACCATGAGTTACTACCGGATCAGCTAAAAACGGACCCTTGTTTTTAATAACGGCAGCGCTTCCCGGAGTTTCTCGTGTTATAAACTGCAAATGCCAGTTGGGTGCTTCGATTTGGGAGGTTTTACCCGGATAAATGATAATAGATATATGTGCTGAGCTTTCAGAAAGACCATCACGCATTGTTATTCCGAAGCTGGAGAACTGTGAGCTCGGCTGAGGCACAAATCTCAAGACAATACTTCCATTACCTTTAATCGATTGATATGTATAATGAAATTGATCTGCAAGGCTATCTAAGCCCATTCCGGCTCCTTCAATAGTGAATTGTTTTCCATCAAAGGCGGTATTTCCACAGAGTTTGCCTGTTCCAATACTTGCTTGATTCCATCTGCCTGGAGTTCCTGCACTTACACCTGTTTCTGAAGCATTAGCACTCTCGCCCTTTTCATTCGAGGCCGACACTGTATAATAGTACACTTTTCCCGACTTAATGCTTTTGTCAGTATACTTCGCTGCATTTATGTCTTTAGCAATAATCTTATACGGTCCGCCACTTTTAGTCGCTCTTTTTACTGTGTATTTTGTAGCACCGATAGATTCTACCCAAGTCAGCTTTATTTCCTTTGCTGAACCGTCAGCGATTATAGCACCAGGCGAGGCAGGTTTTACATTTGCAACTTTAGAAACTGAATTTTCCTTTGGTCTGGTGAAAAACAATGTTCCGTAACCGGGATGGTCAGCACCGGGGCGTCCGGGACCTTCTGGTCGTAATTTCTCTGCCGCCTGCTGTGTGAAAAAGGCAGGCAGTCCCATACGATTTACATAATGGTTATACACCTGCTCATAAACTGCGCGAAGCGGACCGCGATCATGTCTTGCTATCGTTTGGTGAAAGTATTTTCCCGTGCGATCTAACGTAGTAACGAAAGGAACCTCATTACCCAGATTAAATTTAGCGACATATTCGAAGCCTTTAAGCAAAAGGTTATCAGAGTATCCGTATAAGTTTAGCCCTTGGTGCCATGCAATCTCTGAAGACTCAGCCAACATGCCGATTCCTAATTGCGTATGCGCCTGGTCTCGACCGCTTTCCTGTATCTGACCATCCTGATTGATTATGTAATGGCCTAATCTTCCGTTACCGTGACCGTTAACATAGTACCTTAATGCACGTTCAAATATTAACCTGTCATTACAGAAAACTCCTATAGCCATTACAGTTTTTATCGCTGCGGCATCCCAATTTCCGTTGGCAAAGGGTGCGAAATCTTTAATTACCGGATAGATAACTTCTTTAAAATGTTTTTCAGTTTGTTTGATATTTGCATCAGACCAGCCGGCATTGGTGTAGCGGAGAATTTCTGCCGCATTTACCATTTTAAAAGGTCCCAACCCAGCCATCAGCACTGCATCCCGACCGGTTATCGACTTCAATGTGGATGACCAGGCATTGATTATTTCGATCGCTTTATCAGCATAAGCTTTGTCGCCTGTTATGGCCCACATTATTGCATTTTGATGAGCTGCATTGGCATCTGTATCGTAAATTCCTTGGCCAACAGTCGGATTTCTACCCACCATTTCCATCGGCCCCTGCATTTTATAGGTACTTTTTGAAACAGGATTTTCTGCAAAGATTTTAAACCCGCTGTAAATAGGTTCCTGCTTTTCAGCGACAGCTTTTTTCATGCGTTCTAAATCTTCTTTGCCATGAAGAATTCCAGGATGAACGAAAGATTGTGCAGAAACAACTCCTGTGATGATGCAAATTGCAAGAGCAATACAAAACGAAACTATAGTTCTCATATTAATTTTTTAAATCCCAATAAACAACATACCGCTCCCGGTGTATATCAAACAAAGGCTTAAGTATCAAACCTTCTTTAACTGTTTTAAAAGTGAGTTCATCTCCCCTAACCGGCCTAATAGCATTATTCAAGCTTTTCAGATCCATGCTTAAAGATTTAATAATGTCGGTCGGAACATTATAATTATAGGTATAATAGTCATTGTAAAGGAGCGGATTAGAATAGGGAGCCTTCTGAATAAAATCCTTTGTCCCCATAATGCCGGCCAGTACAATCGGACCGTAAGTAAATGCTACTTTTTTAGGATTATCGCTAACTGTCACCGCCTGAAGGCTCATCGGAAAATGAACCTCTATCAGGTCGCCCTTTTTCCATTTCTGCGATAAAGTAATATAAGTTCCAGCAGATTGAGTTACTTTGACAGCTTTTCCATTTACTTTCACAATCGCTCCATCTTTTGCCCATGACGGATATCGAATATTCAATATTGTATTAGCTGAATTCGCAGCGAGTACGGTAAATTTTGAAATCCCTGCACGGGGAAATTGAGTTTCCTGTTTAATTTTAAATCCTCTTTCCTTCCAGTTCAATTCAGAAGGAATAAAAAGATTCACAAAAACAGCACTATTAGTATGGTAATAAATAGATTCCCCATACTTAGCCTGATTTTCGAACCCGCTGCCCACACAGCACCAGAAGGAACTGTCGGGTGTGCTGTAAACTTTGTGGGCCCCGGCCAGCATCGGAAGGAAATACGAAATCATTCCCGTGGCCGGATCCTGCTGACCTAAAATATGATTAAAAAGAGCTTTTTCATAATAGTCGGCGTACTTTATATCGGCACTATGTGTATAAAGATGCCGTGTCAGCTTTAGCATGTTGTAAACATTGCAGGACTCGCCAGTATAACCCGTTAAATGATTCGAAAGATCATCTGCCTTAAAAAACTTCTCTTTATCGCTATTACTTCCTGTCACAAATGAATGGTGATCAGTAACGGTTTGCCAGAAAAACGAAGCAATTTTATCCCCGTCGCCTTTGGCTTCCAATTCGTACTGGCGGGTCATACCCAGAAGCTTAGGAATATAGGTATTGGCATGTTTCTTTTCAAGGATATCTTTTCCCTCTTTAAGAGGATCCAACATCTCGTTGTGATAGAAAAACTCTGCCACCCACTTGTATTCTGGCTTCCCGGTAAGTGCATAGAGATTATAAAACGATTCATTAATACCACCAAACTCATTCCTTAGCATCAGCACTCTTTGTTCAGCAGTTACAGGTTTCAATTTATTGTAAGCCCATGATCCCATTTTAGAGACCACCTCTAATGCCTGCTTATTATTACAGTAGAGGTATTGGTCTATTAAGCCAGAATAAATTTTATGTAAAGTATACCATGGCGCCCATACTCTTTTACCCTCAAGGTTCCGGTTTATCAGCTCCTGAGGATAGGCGCTCAAATACCCGTCCTGGTTCAATACTTTTTGAACTTCGGCGAGTCCTGTCACCAGACTATCTGCTTTGATCTTATATTTTTCATCACCAGTTGAAGCATACATCAAAGCCAATCCCGAAAGGATATGACCCGTAGAATGCCCTCTGAGTTCACAATCCAGAGATTCCCAGCCGCCAAGCTTCTTCATGGTAAAATAACCGCCTTCGTTTCCGCTGTAAATTCCCGCATTAGTTCTAAAGCTATGCAACAATTGGTTTACACCGATGGATAAAAGCCATTTTTGCTCTCTCTTCATATTTTCCTTAAACCGGCTGTCGAGCAACTTTACCTCATCCAGATCAAAACTGGAGACTCTTGGTTCTAATTTATCGGAAATGATGAACTTACCTTTATGCTGCCCCGGATAATGCGATTGGGCATTAACTACTATCGAAGTTGCAATTAATACAAACAGGCCACAGGTCACTCTTTTCATTAACGTTCCAATTGGATTATCTAAAACTGCTTTCAAGAAAATTTCCTTGGAAGCGCAAGCATATTTAAGGTTAATAATTTACATGCAATTTAGAAAAAATACTAAATCGATTTAGTAAAATTTAAAAAAATAATGTAACAATCGCGTTCATTGCCCGGTCTTGCTGAGGAAGTTCAGAATTTGCCGGGTGAAATCTTCCGGATTTTCCAAATTACTTACATGGCCTGCATTTTTTACCCAAGCCTGCCTAGCAGAGGGCACCAATTCTAATAACTTATTTTTTTTTCCGCTATCGGCATCGCCTGTTAAAACCAATACCGGGACAGTAGTGTGTCTTTCCTTTAACTTGTCGATTACCGATGTGCCCAATAAAAAGCGTGGCTCTACATGGGTTGGCTGCCAGGCATCCCACTTATAAATCATATCCCAAACCGGACGCCTGATAGTTTCTAAAACTATTCCGTTACGAGTGGTGAGTCCCTGCCACCATTCCAATTTATTCTCGTGAATTCCCTTTTTCCTGTAAAGACCTATTTCATCGCGACGTTTATTAATCGCTTCACTGGTCCATGGCACCGACGGACCGGGTGAACCACCCCACACATCTCCGCTGGCCGCGGTTACAGAAAGTAAGCGCTCAGGATATAAAGCTAAAAGGTCCGTTGCTATGAATCCTCCCATGGAAAGTCCGATAATATGAGCTTTGGTAATTTTCAAAGCATCCATTAATTGAATAACATCGCGGGCATGCATGGTATTAGAAAATTCTGCCGGCATACTGCTTCGTCCATAACCTCTGACATCGTATCGTATCACTCTGAATTTGCCAGATAAAGACTCAAACTGCGGATTCCACTGGTAATGATCAAATGAATGACCATGAATAAAAATGACAGGTGCACCTTTACCTTTTTCTTCATAAAATAAACTGCCGCCCCCATCGACAGCGATGTATCCACGTTTAACTTCGGGGTGGCGGCTGTCTTCTATTGCATCTCTAAACAGTAAAGGCAAAACCGGACTTGCATAAAAAGAGTTGAAGCCATCTTTCATGCTTGCTACGCGTGCCAGGAAAAATCCGTAGACCTTGTTTTTTTTGTCGATCCAGGGATATGCTCCGGCCCAACCCGGACTACCGATCAGACTTGGTTCGCCCTTGTCATTTAATTCTTCGCGCCATTGGCCCAGGCCATAAATATCTTTTCGATTTGTTGCCCGGGTATTCTCCACATATTCTCCAGGGCCCACTCTTGCACTTCCTACCTGGTCCGACTGCATCTCTTTAAGTGCTTTAACAGACAAGATCCGTTTACCGTTAAAGAGGCCCTCATTCATAATCATTTTCAGAAAGCTGGCATAGTCGGAAAGGCTGGTTCGTGCTCCACCGCCTAGCATTGGGCTGTGTCCGGGAGTTTCATCTACCGGAGTAAAATGAGTTGAGAACATGCCTAAGGGACGAGCTATTTTATCTTGAAATAACACTTCCCAATTTTTACCAGTGGCAAGCTCCGCCATTCGGCCGGCAACCTGCATTGCCAGTCCACCATATTTAAACCTGGTTCCAGGCAATGTATCTGCAGCAAGCTTAACAATTTCCGCGACAGATTCTTTTAATGTTTGATAGTTATCCGTACGGGCGCCTTTCGGCTGATAATCGGGATAGCCTGCAGTGTGCGAAAGTAACTGTCTTAACGTAGCCTCTCCCTTTACATCAGTAAATTCGGGAAGCCATTGTTTTACTTTATCATCCCAGGATAGTTTACCTTCGTCCACTACAGCAGCGATTGTAGCCGCAGCGAGCCACTTCCCGGCTGAAGCGATGTACGCGACAGTTTGAGGCCTATAATTACCAAAGTACTTATTGTAGATTACTTTATTTTCCCGGGCTACGAGAATCGAAGCACCTGAATAATATCCGGAATCAACCCAGCCTTTTATTTTGCTGTCGATCAACTTAAAATCGTACCCTTTTACGGACTGTGCGTTTATTCTTCCAATTAGTAAAAATGCAACAAACCCACAAAAAAGTACCTTATTAAGCATTAGTGTTTAACTTTATAGAACTTTGCACCGAACGCGAAGATCACAATATAGCAGATAATAGGCAGGTAATAGGCCTGCGCCACACCCACGTTATCAGCAACTTTTCCCATAATAAATGGGAAAAGCGCTCCACCTACAACACCCATCGAAATAAAGGAAGATGCCTGTTGAGTATGTTTTCCAAGATTTTTAAGACCCAAGCTGAAAATTGTAGGGAACATGATACTGAAAAAGAAATTGATAGCCAGTAAAGCTATAAAAGATGGCCATCCAAAATTCTGGGCGACAATAATACACATCAGGATATTTGCGAGCGCAAAGCTTGCCAGTAAAGTCGCTGGCGCAATAATCCGCATTAGGAAAGTG
>CBFGOI010000017.1:0-58376 GCA_965650335.1 uncultured Pedobacter sp.
AATTTTAAGCCGATAGGTTTATCATTATACTTAATCGCAACAATATATCCTTCTAGGCTGCCGCTTTTTTGAATTTTAAAGGTTTTTAAATAAGTATAGCCGCTGTAGTTAGCATTCAGATAAGTGGCTATAGCTGCAGGAAGTTCGACAGCGGTAACCGAATCTTTTTCACAACCATCAGGAACAGTGTTCACAATAAAAACTGCATCTGATGAGGTTGTTGCTTCGGCAACTAAGATGGCCTGACTTTCTTCTGCGGCGTCTGTTTGTGGCTCTGTTGTTTGTTTGTCACATGAAGTTAAGGATAGAAGTCCCGCAACTGCGAAAAATGATAGTCCTTTTAAGAGTGTGTTTGTTTTCATTTTGCTAAGATTTATCGTTTATAATTAATTTAAGTATCGAATTATGAATACGAAACTATCTCAGCAAGATGAAGGGAAGATGAAGAAAAAAAAATATTTTAAAATTTTTCACCTGTTAAAAAGCATAAGTCTTTATCTGTTGCCGCCTAATTAATCGCTAAGTTTAATATTCTACTTCGTCAAGATATCTGGTGATTTACTCCTTAGTTGTCAGATTGTGTATTCAGGAGTATTTAACTTTGATTGATTAGTAATTATAATACTTAAACAAAGACTGGAAATATTTCAATGTATGGGGTTTTAAAGCCTGATGTTTGCTTAACATCGCGATTTTTAGCCTATGTTTGCAGCAAATATATTTTCATGTTTCACAACATGATTTGATAATTCATGCCAAAACTCGACGAGATAAAGCGACCTATAGAAAAGGAACTGGATTTATTTGAAGATAAGTTTAAATCTTCGATGAAAAGTTCAGTTCCCTTGCTTGACCGAATTACGCATTACATTATTAAGCGTAAAGGCAAGCAGATACGACCAATGTTTGTGTTCTTTTCGGCCAGTCTTGCCGGTGGCATAACAGAAGCGACTCATCGAGGGGCCGCTCTGGTCGAACTATTACACACGGCGACCCTGGTTCACGACGATGTTGTCGATAATTCATATGAACGCCGGGGTTTTTTTTCTGTAAATGCTCTATGGAAGAATAAGATTGCTGTCCTTGTCGGTGATTTTCTGTTATCGAAAGGCTTACTGCTTTCTATTAATAATAATGATTTTCATTTGTTGAAAATCGTGTCTGAAGCAGTAAAACAGATGAGCGAAGGAGAATTATTACAGATTGAAAAAGCCCGCAGACTTGATATTGATGAGCCTGTTTACTACGAAGTTATCAGGCAAAAAACTGCTTCTCTGATTGCTTCCTGTTGCGCCTGTGGTGCGGCCTCTGCCGGTGCAGATAGTGCCGCGGTTGAGAAAATGCGTTTGTTTGGCGAGAAAACGGGAATAGCATTTCAGATAAAAGATGACTTGTTTGATTTCGGTACCGATGACGTTGGTAAACCCCTTGGCATCGACATTAAAGAAAAGAAAATTACCCTTCCTCTTATATATGCTCTTAGTAAATCTACCAAAGCTGAAAAACATAGAATAATCAACCTTGTTAAAAACCATAACGAGGATGCCCAAAAAGTACAGGAAGTAATACATTTTGTTAGAAACAGCGGCGGACTTGCCTATGCAGAGATGCAAATGCACCGTTATCAGGAGGAAGCATTTAATGTGCTTAACACATTTCCGGAGCACGAGGCAAGAACGGCTTTAGAACAACTTGTTAGATTTACTACAGAGCGAAAGAAATAATCTATGTCAAATGAACTTGTGTTTTTCGGAGGATTTCTGATCTTCATAGTTTTGATGTTGTCTATTGATTTAGGTTTATTTAATAAAAAAGATCATATAGTAAGCTTGCGCGAAGCTGCAATAATGAGCTTTGTTTGGGTGTCTTTCGCCATCGGCTTCTACTTTCTCTTGCTTACCGAAGGAAATCAGCTACATGGTATATCAAATTTCTCACAACTCAAGGTCTTAACCGAAGCGCATAAACACGATATAAAACTTAATCCAGATGATTTCATTGGAAGCCTTCTGGCTTACAAGCAAAATCTGGCTATTGAATATTTGACAGGATATGTTATTGAATACGCCCTGTCAGTAGATAATATTTTCATTATGGTGTTGATCTTCAGCGCATTTGGTGTAAATGAAAAATATTATCACAGGGTTCTGTTTTGGGGGATCATCGGAGCGGTTGTGATGCGCTTTATGTTTATTTTTTTAGGCGCTTCCTTAATTAATAAGTTCGAGTGGATCCTTTATGTCTTTGGTGCCTTCCTTGTTTACACTGGCGTCATGATGTTTATAAAACGCAATCAAGACGAACAAATAGATCCCGAGAATCATAAAGTTGTTAGACTTGCGTCGCGCTTTTTTGCAATACATCCAGAGTTCGTTGGGAATAAATTTTTTATTCGCGTAAATGGCAAAAGGATGGTCACCCCTTTGTTTTTGGTTTTATTAATTGTAGAATTTACCGACCTGATTTTTGCTGTAGATTCAATTCCCGCAATTTTTGCCGTCACCAAAGACCCTTATATTGTGTTTTTTTCTAACATTTTCGCGATTTTAGGTCTGCGGTCGATGTTCTTTTTACTGGTTAATATTATCCATAAATTCCATTACCTTAAAGTAGGCTTATCGGTTCTTCTGGCGTTTATAGGAATAAAAATGCTTGCACATCACTGGCTGCAGGAGTGGGGATTCAAAACCTCACATTCCTTGATTATTATTATGCTGATATTGACGGTGAGTATTGTAGCCTCTCTATTGTTTCCTAAAAAGAGACTACATCATCATTAAGCTGTTTTTTGATTAAGCTTTCATCATCTCCAAAATCTCATCCACGTATTTTCTTTCATTGGCTAGCCTTGGGACCTTATGCTGGCCTCCTAACTTGCCCCGGTTCTTTAACCAATTATAAAAAGTTCCTTCTGGAGCTACATGTACTTTCGGTCGCCGTAGAGCCATATCATTAAACCTTTTGGCATCGTAATCCGAATTTATCGCTCTTAAAGTATTATCAAGAGCATCAACAAATCGCTCAATATCGGTAGGTTTTTGTTCAAATTCAATAATCCATTCATGGCCGCCAGCATCGTTGCCTTGAAAATATATAGGACATGCGGTATAGTCCCGAATAATTGCATCTGTTTCCTTACATGCTTGGGCTAATGCATTCTCCGCATTATCCACTATAACTTCTTCGCCGAACGCATTGATAAAATGTTTTGTTCTGCCGGTAATTTGAATCCGGAAAGGAGAAAGCGATGTGAATTTGATAGTGTCTCCTATCATATAGCGCCATAAGCCACCATTCGTCGAGATAATCAGGGCATAGTTTTTTCCTAATTCTACCTCACTCAGGCCTAATGTCTTTGGGTTTTCCTCTCCAAAGTGTTCCATCGGTAAAAATTCGTAGTAAATGCCATAATCAAGCATTAAAAGCATTTCATCCGAATTAGACTGATCCTGTATGCCGAAAAATCCTTCAGAAGCATTATAGGTTTCGAGATAGTACATCGAATCTGAAGGGATCAATTTCTTAAATTGCTCCCGATAAGGAGTGAAGTTAACAGCTCCATGAACGTAAAGCTCCAGATTGGGCCAAATCTCCAACAGATTCTGTTTCCCTGTAATCTCCATCAGGCGTTTCGCCAGAACAACCGTCCAGGTTGGAACCCCAGCCATATTAGTTACATTCACACCAATTGTAGCCTGGGCGATCTTCTCTATTTTTTCTTCATAGTTTTCAATGAGCGTAATAGATAAGTCGGGCGTTCTGATATACTCTGCCCACATTGGCAGGTTTTTAAGCAAAACAGCCGAGAGGTCGCCAAAGGAAATATCACCACTTTGAGTAACCTGATGGCTTCCGCCTAAAGTCAGGGATTTTCCTGTAAATATTTGAGCATTCGGCCGGTTGTTACAATAAATAGACAACATGTCTTTACCGCCCTTATAATGGCACTCCTCTAAAGATTCCTGGCTTACAGGGATAAACTTACTTCGGTCGTTCGTGGTTCCCGACGATTTTGCAAACCATTTAATCTCGGTATTCCAGAGGATATTTTGTTCCCCCTTCAGCATACGTTCAATATATGGTTTTAACGATTCGTAATCCTGGATTGGGACGCTGTTCTTAAATTGTTCCTGGTTCCGGATTGAAGCATAATTGTGTTTCTTACCCCACTCGGTATCCTGGGCCTGGCTAATAAGATTACCAAAAAGTTCATCTTGCACTTCGTGTGGATATTTGATGAACAATTCTATCTGGTGCATTCTTTTTTTAATGAACCAGGTAGCAATGGAATTAACTATTGTCATTAGGGGTGGATGATTTGGTTAGGTTTTTTCTTCTAAGCTCAAAATGTTGTCCCAGATAAAACTTTCTGGCCATTTCATTATTCGCGATTTCTTCTGGAGTACCAGTCAACATGATTTTTCCTTCTGTGAGCAAATAAGCTCTGTCGGTTATTGAAAGGGTCTCTTGTACGTTATGGTCGGTTATAAGGATCCCGATATTGCGGTGTTTAAGTTTGGCTACAATACTCTGTATTTCTTCCACAGCAATGGGGTCAACTCCAGCAAAGGGCTCATCTAATAAAATGAAATTCGGATTTGCTGCCAGCGCACGCGCTATTTCGGTTCTCCGGCGTTCTCCCCCAGATAAAAGATCGCCCCGGTTTTTAGCAACTCTGTGCAGACTGAATTCTGTAAGAAGTTCCTCAAGTTTGTCTTTCTGTTCTTCCTTAGTGTATTTCCCCATCTCCAGGACGGCGCGAATGTTGTCTTCCACAGAAAGCTTTCTGAATACTGAGGCTTCCTGGGCTAGATAACCTATGCCTTTTTGTGCCCGGCGATACATCGGATCTTCAGTTATTTCTTCCTCGTTAAGATAAACATGCCCTTCATTAGGCCTGATCAATCCTACGATCATATAAAACGAAGTAGTCTTTCCTGCACCATTAGGCCCCAAAAGACCTACAATCTCGCCCTGCTCTACATGGAAAGAGACATTATTTACAACTGTGCGTTGCTTATATTTTTTTACCAGATTTTCTGCTCTGAGTATCATTTTATTATTCTAAGATGCTGCGAATTCCTTTAATATTTAATTGAACCGAGCGCTTATCTTTCCAAACATTTTCTTCGATGGAGTAACATACATCAAAGGGAATGCCTTTTTCGATTAAGGGAAGGTGTTTGCCTAAATTAAAACCAATGCACTCAAAAACGGGAGATTGATCCTGACTTATATTCATCTTTAAATGATTATTCCCAACCACTGTAGCGGGCCCTTTTAAGTAAACGCTTTTTGTTAAAAAAATGGGTGCAAGGTTTAGTGGCCCAAATGGTGCAAACTGATTTAGAATTCTGAATAGCTTTCCGTCAATGTCTTTTAACTTTATGGTAGCATCGATACTAATTTCCTGAATCAATAATTCATCCGGGATTGATTGGGATACAACGTCCTCAAATTTTTGTTGAAATGCTGGAATGTTTTCGGGCTTTATAGTTAATCCGGCGGCATATTTATGCCCGCCAAATTGTTCCAGTAAATCGCTGCAAGCACTCAATGCTTCATATAGATCAAATCCCAGAACCGAACGTGCCGAGCCTGCTGCATGCCCGTTAGATTTTGTTAGCACGATTGTTGGCCTGTAATATTTTTCGGTAAGCCTTGAAGCAACAATTCCTATCACTCCTTTGTGCCAGCTTTCATCATAAACCACAGTGGTTTTACGATTAATTTGAGTAGGGTCAGAATCCAGCATTGCCAGGGCTTGTTCAGTAATTGAACTGTCGAATTCTTTACGTTCTGTGTTCTTGATATTGATTACCAGACTCTGATTCTTTGCCGAAACATCATTGTCTGCAATAAGCAAACTTACAGAGTGCTTAGCATCATCAATACGGCCAGCAGCATTTATTCTCGGGCCGATCATAAATACGACATCCGAAATAGTGTACTGTTTTTTTCCTGAAAGTTCTATTAAGGCAGCCAGTCCGTTACACGGACTTTCATTTAATTTTTTCAGGCCAAACCATGCCAGCACGCGATTTTCTCCAGTTATTGGCACAATATCAGAAGCGATGCTTACTGCCACTAAATCAAGATAGCAGCAAATATCTTCAAACGGAATATCATTTTTCTGTGCATATGCCTGTATCAGTTTAAAACCAATTCCGCAACCAGAAAGTTCTGTGTAAGGATATTGGCAATCAGCACGTTTAGGGTCTAAAACAGCAACAGCATCTGGCAAAATACTTCCCGGAGTATGATGATCGCAAATAATAAAATCAATGTTTAATGTATTGGCATAATCAATCTTGTCAATCGATTTTATGCCGCAGTCTAAGGCGATAATTAAGCTATACCCATGCTCTGCAGCGTAATCAATGCCCTGAAAGGAGATTCCATAGCCTTCTTTATACCTGTCGGGAATGTAATAATCAAGCTTTTTATGGTATTTTCGAAAAAAGCTGTAAACCAAGGCAACAGAAGTAGTCCCATCAACATCGTAATCTCCGTAAATTAAAATTTTTTCTTCTTGTAAGATTGCTTTTTCAATGCGAAGAATTGCTTTCTCCATATCCTGCATGAGGAAAGGATCGTGCAGGTGACAGAGGTCTGGCCTGAAAAAGCAGCGTGCATCTTCAAAAGTAGTTATCCCTCTGCCTACCAATAGGGTAGCTAACACTTCGTTAATCTGAAGCGATTGCATCAATTCCTGAATGGCTTTTGGGTTAGTTACTTCCTGCTCTGCCCACCTTTTTTGCATATCTTTGTTAGGGTCTAACGGGTAAATATACTATATAAATAGAAATTTATGCCGTATCAGTTTGTAAGTTATTCATTGTCAATAATCAATTTTTTCTGTGAAAGTACATGTATTATACGAAGGGTCTTATTCTGTAGATAGTTCTAAGAAATTTTTGCCTTTCGATCCGGCAATTCATAATCCAAAAGATCGTCCGGCCTCCTTGTTTGTTTACGTTCAGCCTTTTTTACTCGAAACGTCAAACGGTTTAATTGTGTTTGATACGGGTTTGGGCTTTAAAAATGAACAGGGCGAGTTAATCATCCACGAGAATATTAAAAAAGCAGGGTATGACTTTCGTGATGTTAATTATTTGCTCATGTCTCATCTTCATTACGATCACTCGGGCGGTATGATTTATGAGAAAAACGGCAAAATGGAACTCACATTTCCGAATGCTGAATATGTTATTCAAAGAGGGGAATGGGAGGCAGCTTTTAGTTCAAGTTCTAAATCTTACCATACCGAAATATTTGATGTGGTGCAGCGTAGTGGCAGTATTCATTTTGTTGAGGGAAATGGGAAATTACCAGGTGGAATTACATACGAGCTAACAGGCGGACATTGCGAGTTTCACCAGGTGTTTTTAGTGGAAGAAGGAGAAGAGAAAGTGTTTTTCGGCGCCGATATTTTGCCTGAACCCGAACAGCTGCTTCGGAAATTTAAAGCCAAATACGATTTTGACGGGGCAAGGTCGATGGAGTTGCGCGAAACTTATGGTAAGCTCGCAGCGGAAAACAACTGGACCTGCTTGTATTATCATGCCAAAAGTCAGCCAATATCAAAGGTTGCAGAAATTGATGGAGGGTTTAAGATACTTCCCGTTTGAAAAAAAGGAATAAAAAAACCGGAGCAAGCCCCGGTTTTTTCTCACCAATTATAAACCAACATTTAGTTTATTTCTTAGCCACAAGATTAATTGATAATTCAAATTCATCATCAATCGCCTTGTCGCCTATATCCCCAAAAAAGTTTTTTGAGCGGTATTTAATATCATATTTAGTACGATCGACTTTTACGCCTTTGGCTACGGCAGCAACAGTGTTTTTTACTCTTTTAACAGAAGCAGGAAAGCTTATTTCGTTTTTAATTCCCTTAATCGTTAAATCTCCGGTGATATTCACGCGGTCTTTTCCCGCCGGAGAAACCTTTGTAATTTCAAAAGTAGAAGCAGGATTTTTAACTACAGAAAAGAAATCGTCACTTTTTAAATGATTTAACAGATTCTGATTGGAATTTCCTTTTAGATCTGAAATGGCAATAGTGCTCATGTCAATTCCGAAGCTTCCGCTTTTTAAGCTCTTTCCCACAAAAGACAAGGTTCCTGAAGCTAATTGAATGGTGCCTTTGTGACTGCCTCCAACTTTGCCAGCTACCCATTCTATTGAGGATGCTTTAGTATCTACAACGAAGTTCTCGGGTGCTGCAGATTTAAAAGAAAAGATTGTTGCCGTTGCCGTGGCAAGTAAAATGGTTAAAATCCTGAATTTCATAAACTGATTATTGAAACAAAAATACTGTATTTGCTTAGATGTTTAAACGTGTATTCGCGCTTATAGTGTCATTTCTTAGTTACATCAAAGGCAAGAAAAAGGGATAAAGGTATTATCCCTTAGGATAAGGGCGATGATGCTCTGTCAAAATTTGCAGGGGTAACCAGCATAGTAAAAGGGCTGGGGATTAAACAACCAGCCACTCTAAATTACTTATGAAACTTGCCCAAGTTTAATCCCTGGGCGAGGTGAATTTTATTCTTTCTCAAGAAAAGGATATCTGTAATCTTTTGCAGGGTCGAAAGTTTCCTTTATAGTTCTTGGAGAAACCCAGCGAAGCAAGTTTATCATCGCACCTGCTTTGTCGTTTGTTCCCGAGCCACGGGCACCCCCAAATGGCTGCTGACCGACAACCGCTCCGGTGCATTTATCATTAATGTAGAAGTTTCCGGCCGAGTTGCGTAGAGCATAGGTCGCTTGCTGTATCGCGTAACGATCCTGGGCTATAATTGCCCCCGTTAACGCATAGATAGAGGTATTGTCAACAACAGTGAGAATTTTTTCGAACTCTTCATCTTTATAAACATGAACTGTAAGAATCGGTCCGAACAATTCTTCGCACATAGTGTACGAGTATGGATCTTTGCTTACGATTACTGTCGGATCAATAAAATAGCCTTCAGATTTATCATATTTACCTCCCGCTATTACTTCAAGAGCCGGATCGCTTTTGGCATCATCAATCGCTTTGCTAAGTTTATCGAACGAAGCTTCCGTAATCACTGCATTTACAAAATTGCCGAAATCTTCAACCGGGCCAACTTTAATGCTCGCAAGATCGTTCAGCATCAGCTCTTTAATTTGAGGCCATAAGGATTCGGCAATATATACTCTCGAGGCTGCGGAGCATTTTTGTCCCTGATATTCGAAAGCTCCCCGTATAATTGCAGTACTGGCCACTTGCACATCTGCAGAGCTATGAACCAGAATGAAATCTTTACCGCCTGTTTCGCCGACTATTCTGGGATAGCTTTTGTATTTATGAATATTCGTTCCAAGAGTTTTCCAAATTTCCTGAAATACCTTAGTAGAACCAGTAAAGTGGATTCCCGCAAAATCATGATGATTGAAAATCACTTCTCCCGCTTCGGGACCATTAACAAAAATTAAGTTAATCACACCATCAGGTAAGCCAGCTTCCCGGAAAATTTCCATGATCACATTCGCCGAATAGATCTGAGAATCTGCGGGTTTCCAAACTACAACATTGCCCATTAAGGCCGCCGAAGCCGGAAGATTGGCCGCAATTGCAGTGAAATTGAACGGTGTAAGCGCAAATACAAAACCTTCAAGGGGACGTTGTTCTACACGGTTCCAAACTCCTTTAGCCGAAGTAGGAGGTTGCTGCGCGTAAATTTCAGCCATGTACTGCACGTTAAACCGGATAAAGTCAACGAGTTCACAAACAGCGTCTATCTCTGCCTGGTAAACATTTTTCGACTGGGCGAGCATAGTAGCAGCGTTTAGTCTGTACCGGTACGGGCCCGAAGCCAAATCTGCAGCTTTTAAAAATATAGCTGCACGCTGTTCCCATGGCAGATTTTCCCAATCAGCTTTTGCCAATAAGGCAGCATTTATGGCTTGGTCCACATGGGATTTATCGCCCTCATAATAATGCCCGATTACCTGCCGGTGATTATGTGGAGGACGGATTTCTTTTTTATTAGTGGTTCGAACTTCTTTGCCTCCAATATACATCGGTATATCAGCTTGGGCAGCATATGCATCCCTCAAAACTTTCTTTAAAAGCATCCGCTCATTACTGCCCGGAGCATAGTTTAGAATGGGCTCATTAATTGCTGGCGGTATTTTAAAAAATCCCTTTGTCATTGGTTTGATGTTTATTCTCAAATATACCAAAGAGGATTTTAAATCATGTAAATCGGATGAATAAAATAGAGTTTAGGAGTCTCAATATTAAACATAAATTCTTTTCATAAAATCGCCTTTGTATGTGTCAGAAACAGGAATATATTCACCATTGAGCTTAATTCGATCACGTTCAACACTCTCGATTTTATCTATGGCAACTAGATATGATTTATGTACCCGGCAGAAATTTGCGGATGGGAGATCTTGTTCCAGGTCTTTGAACGTTTGTAGGGTCATTATCTTTTTTTCAGTAGTATGTATTCTGCGATAATCTCTCATACCTTCAATAAAAAGGATAGTGTCAAACTGGATTTTTTCAAGGCGATATTCTGTTTTTATGAACATAAATGTTCTGCTGTCATTTTTCTGAGATGTATTAAGTTTGTCAAACACTCGTCCTGCTGATTGTGCAAAACGCTCAAAAGTGAAGGGTTTTAACAGATAATCCGTAACATTAAGTTCAAACCCTTTTAATGCGTATTTATCAAAAGCCGTCGTGATTATAATTTCAGGACGCTGATTTAATGATTCAATAAGCTGAATACCCGTAAACCCATCCATTTGGATGTCCAGAAATATTAAATCTACATTTTGTGTTTTTAGGAAACCAATTGCCTCAATTCCATTATCAAAAAAGCCAATAAGACTTAGAAAAGAAACTTTTTTGACGTAGTCTTTGATTCGTTCAAGTGCCAGCGGCTCGTCTTCGATAATTATGCAATTAATCTTCACTTAAATCGAGGTTTAGATTTATACTATATAGCTCATCCGATTTCTGTATCTCTAACTGATGTCTCGGATACATCAAATTTAAGCGGTTCTTAATAAGTTCCAGACCAATACCACCTTTTTGTTGCGGCAAAACAGCGTAATCTATTGCATTTTTGCAATTAAAAATTATTCCCGTACTATTAATGTTAATTGAGATATCAATTGCATGTTCAATTTTCTTGTTTGTAGCATGTTTAAAGGCATTTTCGATGAAAGGTATAAATAGCATTGGTGCGATTTTTAAGCCTTTTGTATTCCCTGTCACTTCGTATCGTATAAAGTTTGGATTTCGAGTTCTTATCCGTTGCAATTCAAGATACTTTTCAAGGTATTCAAGCTCTTGACGAAGAGGGATTTTTTCTGAGCCAGAATCGTAAATTGTAAAGCGCATGATATCTGAAAGTTTATTAAGATATGCAGATGCCTTTTTAGGTTCTTTCTCAATAAGTATATCTATGTTGTTCAGTGTATTGAAAAGAAAGTGAGGGTTTATCTGGGCCCTTAAGAGGGAGAGCTCGGTTTGTAGATTCTTTCGTTTTAATTGTTCTTTAACTCTGATTTCGGAATACCATGAGATAAAACCTTTTAATAGAGAGCCATGAATCAGACTATTAAAGATGCTTTGGAAATAATAATATAAATAGCTTTTATGTTGTAAAAATGGTTTGCTGCTAATTAGTCCTTGTGAGTTTAAATATTGTTGTTCAAAAAGTTCGAAGAACAGAATTGCTATGCCTGAAACAATAATTAAAGTGAAGCTGCTATAGATGAGAAATTTAAAATAACGCTTTTGTGGCAGAAAGTTGGGAAACAAATAGAAATATACGATGTAGAAAGCAATTAACCTAGAACTAGTCTGTAGTAAAAAATCGACTGTGCGGATATCGTTTGAAATAATCGTTCTTGGTGATGAGTCACGATTAAAAAACAGAAATATAGAAAAATTTATTATTATAGTACTCCAGTAAAGCGCATGTATGAGAATAACAGTGTTTCTTTTCATTTCAAATATTAATGTTTAGCAAACCTGTCGAAAATTTCACCGGTTAATAAATCCAATCTGCAAAATGTACGATAACATCTGCAATACTAGAATAATGGGGTATAATTCGAACAACAAAAACATTCTTATCTCGAACTAAGCTCTATAAGTTATCTTTACCCCATGCAATACCTGCGACTTTTGTTGCTTCCTTTTTCTTTGATTTATGGATGTATTATCCAGATAAGAAATCTGCTTTACGATCTAAAGATTTTCAAATCTCACAAATTTAACCTTCCAGTAATAAGCATTGGAAATCTCGCCATTGGTGGTGCCGGTAAAAGTCCTATGGCCGAGTATATTGTGCGCCTTTTGAAGGAAAGATATAAAGTCGCGATTCTAAGCAGGGGCTATAAACGCAGCACGAAAGGCTTTAGGATAGTTGATACATTAAATACAGCTGCTGAAGTTGGCGATGAGCCCTTGCAGTTCAAGCATAAGTTCAGCAATGTTACAGTTGCCGTTTCAGAAAAGCGAGTACCGGGAATCGAACGTCTCCAGGAAAACCATGACGTGATTATTCTCGATGATGCTTTTCAACATAGGGCTGTAAGGCCTGGTTTAAGTATTTTGCTTTTCGATTATACCCGGTTGAACGATTTCTTTCTTATGCTTCCCGCAGGAAACCTTCGGGAGCCATTTGCCAACAGAAAAAGAGCAGACATTCTGGTAGTTTCAAAATGCCCTGAAAGTTTGTCTGAGACCGAAAAAGAAAAAATAACAGAACGTATCAGTCCTTTCAAGCATCAGAATTTGTTTTTTTCCTATCTGGAGTATGGAAATTTAATTTCCTTAGCTTCCGCTGATGAAACCTGCATGAGTTTACCGCTTAAAAAATACAATGAGAAAGCTCATGCAAGCTTCATAGCCGATAAAAAACAATTATTTTCAAATGAAAAACTCTTGTGGGGTATTACATCCCAAACTTCGGTGTTTTTGCTAACGGGTATTGCTAACCCAGAGCCCCTGTTAAAAAAGGTTAAAAGTTTTACCGGCAGAGTCATCCATCATGATTACCCCGATCATTACACTTTCAGCACAAAAAATATTGCTAAACTTGCAGAAGAGTTTAATGAAGATGCATCCGTCGACAAGTTGATCATCACAACGGAGAAAGATGCACAGCGATTACAGGTGGCGGAATTACTCGAACTTTTAAATGGTTTACCGGTTTATTACCTGCCGGTTACCGCCAGAATTCATCAGCCGGATGATGAACGTTTTAACAAGTTAATAGAACTCTATGTTACAAGAGATATACAACACTACAGCATACATTAAAAACAAAATAGGTGATTTTACGCCCGAAATTGGCATTATCCTCGGAACGGGCCTGGGAGCTCTCGTTGATGAGATAGAGATCGAGCATAAACTGATGTATTCCAATATTCCGAACTTCCCGATTTCGACCCTCGAATTTCATTCAGGAAGATTAATTTTTGGAATGCTGGAAGGCAAAAGGGTTGTAGCAATGCAGGGGCGACTTCATTATTATGAAGGCTACGATATGAAGCAGATTACCTTCCCCGTAAGGGTAATGAAAATGCTGGGAATAACAAAGATTTTTGTTTCAAACGCCAGCGGATCTTTAAACCCTGATTATAAGACAGGCGACCTAATGATTATTGAGGATCATATCAATCTTCAGCATGATAATCCATTGCGAGGTAGGAATTTTGAAGAACTTGGTCCACGGTTTCCAGACATGAGCCAGCCCTATAGCCGCGAAATGGTGAAGAAGGGAATGGAGATTGCAGCTAAAAATAACATCAGGTGTCATAAAGGGATCTACGTTTCTGTTGCGGGGCCGAATCTTGAAACAAAAGCGGAGTATAGATATTTAAGAATTATTGGTGGCGATGCTGTTGGAATGAGTACCGTGCCGGAAGTTATTGTTTCAAATCATATGGGATTACCTGTCTTTGCAATATCTGTATTAACAGATGAAGGCTTCCTGGATGTACTTGAACCTGTTTCTGTTGAAGATATAATTAAGGTTGCCGAAACTGCAGAGCCTAAAATGACGACTATACTTAAAGAATTGATTGCCTCTCTATAATGAAGAACTATTTCTTTGCTGTGATTTTGTTACTTCTGGCTTTGAACGTGTCGAATTCGATGGCTCAGAATGGGCGTCCTCAAGCTCCGCGTGGTGGAAATAATCGCACCCCTGATGCTAATGCTGAGCTGGATTCGTTGAGAAAAATTGAAGATGAGGCTCGCGATACGCTCATAATTACAGCAAAGTACATTCGATATACCACTTTAGGATTATTGCAAGACAGTACGCAAACCTTGCCTATCGACACTACGTTTCGTAATTTTCATAATTATAATCCTTTAAATCAACCCCAAGCACCAACAATAAATCTCGGAAATCTGGGAATCGCATATCGCGACATGTTATTTAGCCCCTCAAAAATTATTGGCTTTGATCCCGGCTTTCATTCTTTAGACGTTTATCGTTTAACCCAGGATTCGATAAAATATTACCGGGCACGTTCTCCTTTTACTTCTCTAAGTTATATCAATGGTAAGTTGAAGGAACAATTTTTTAAAGCCACCCACTCGCAGAATATTAAGCCCAACTGGAATTTCGGAGCAAATTATTTTCGAATCGGATCTGAAGGATTTTACCGGAGTCAGAAAGGTGATCATTTAAATGCGGCAGTTTTTACCTGGTATGAATCCCCAAATAAACGGTATAATCTATTGGCGAATGGGCTTTTTAATACCTTAAGAGCCGCAGAAAATGGCTCGCTTGTTAACGATTCGATCTTCATTGCAGAAAAGCCGAAAATCAGCGGGAGCGAGATTGTGCGATTAGGAAACGGGGTTCGTCGTTTTAGTAGAACAGAGTCGCCTTATCAGGAATGGAAGCAAAAGGAATACTTTATTAAGCAATTTTACTACATAGGCCGCTTGGACAGTTTAACTGCAGATGTGAATTCGAATATTTTGCCGACTCAACGAATATCACATGCGCTTACCTATTCAAATGATATCTATAAATTCCATAAAAACGAATTGCAAAGCTCATTAAATCCGGTATTCCCCAAAATTTCAGGTGATACAATTCCACTGACCCAAGATTCTACACAAGTAAAAAATCTGCGGAACGAGTTTATGTATAGCTTTTATTTAAGGGGGCGCTCCCTAAGTTTTATAAAAAATGAGCTAAAGCTTGATGTGGGCTTGCAGCACGATTTGTATTGGTACAACCAAATGGATTATGCTACCAAATTCCAAAATGTTACTCTCAAAGCAAATGTGGGTTATCAATTTAGTAACAGAGTTTCTATTTCCGGTGACCTTCAACAAATTGCTCAGGGTAAAAATGCTGGTGATTACTTGTATAATGCTGAAACCCAAATATTATTAAGCCGGTCTGTGGGGCGGGTGGTGCTGGGCGCATTTTTGCAGAATAAATCTCCCCAACAAATTTTTGAACGCACAAATTATACTTATCACCAGTGGATCAGGAGCTTTGAAAACACAAAAACTAATAACTTATCGTTTGCTTATATAAATCCGAAATTCGGGTTCAGAGCCAAGGCAGATTATTACCTGATAGTAAATCATTTATATTTCGAGGCTGCAGCAGATTCGTTTCAAATCAACCCGGTTCAGTTTGATAAGAATATCAATTTATTAAAACTAACCGTAAGCAAGTTTTCCCGTTTCGGTAAGTTTAATCTCGAAAACTTTATCGTTTATCAAAAAACCGACTTTACAAGCATCTTAAGGACACCGGAAATATACACTTATAACAGTTTTTATTTTGCTGCCCGGATCTTTAAAGCCATCAACACAAATCTTGGGTTTGACGCTCGTTGGAACAGTCCTTTTCCTGCACCATCCTATGCCATTAATGTGAGTCAGTTTTATAATGGCGAACCAATCGAATTTTCATCATACCCGGTAATTGATGTGTGGGCGAAATTTGCATTGAAGAGAGCGAATATATTTGTACGATACGATTATGTAAACCAGGGATTGTTTTCAAAAGGCTATTATACAGTAAACAGATATCCAATGCCAAATACTCTTTTAAAGTTTGGTGTCACCTGGAATTTCTATGATTAAGAGGAACTCACCTCAGCCCTCCCCAAAGCAGAGGGAGCTAAAGTATTATAAAGCTGGACTGCCTTTCTAAAAAGCGGTTTTTACTTTTGAATTCTTACTTTTCTAATCCTAAGTCTTTTGCTTTTTCTTTTTAGCCGCGGGAAAAAGAACATTATTTAAGATAAGCCTGTATCCGGCAGAGTTTGGATGTAGATTTAAGTCGGTTGGCGGATCTCCAACCTGATGTTGGTAGTCTTCCGGGTCATGCCCTCCATAGAAGGTGAACTGCCCTTTGCCCAGATCTCCATGAATATAGCGGGCTTCATTGGCCGATTTTGTTTCTCCCATAATTAATACATCTGGCTTCAACTGATCTTTTCTAAAAGCAGTGGTTTGGCCCATAAAACCCTTTATAACTTTATCATGGTTTTGCGTAAGCATGGTCGGTACTACATCCCATTTTGCCGAGAAATCAAATAAGGTGAAAAAATCATTGCTTCGTTCAAGAACCCTCGAGGGCGTTACATCGATTGACGAAAATTCGTAATTATATGGGTTTAGATCAAGCTTAAAATTTTGAAATGCAAATGTTTTGCTAAAATCCAGCTTTGACTGTGCATTTGGATCTGCACCGTCTCCGTCAAACATGCTTTCGCATATATCTACTCCATCAGCGGCTAAAGCAATATCAAAGCTGTCGGTTCCGGAGCACATCGCAAATAAGAACCCACCGCCTGCGCAAAAGCCTTTTATCGTTTTTGCTACCGCCAGTTTCATTTCCGATACTTTTTTAAAACCAAGCTTTTTTGCCATGGCCTCTTGCTGTTTAACATCTTCAATATACCAGCTGGATGTTTTATAGGCAGACCAAAAGCGGCCGTATTGACCTGTAAAATCCTCATGGTGCATGTGCAGCCAATCGTATTTCGGAAGATTGCCTTTTAATACCTCTTCATCATAAATAATGTCGTAAGGGATTTCTGCATAGGTTAAAACCAAGGTCACTGCATCATCCCAGGGCAATTTGCTTTTTGGAGAGTATACAGCAATTTTTGGAGCTTTTTCCAGCTTAACCATGTCCATGTTAACCGAAGGATCAGATATTTCATTAAGTATGGATGTTACTTTTGAGTCGCTTATCACCTCGTAAGAGACACCCCGGATTTTGCATTCGTTTTCAAGTGATTGAGCATACTTCATCAAAAAGCTTCCGCCGCGATAGTTAAGCAGCCATTCTGCTTCGAGTCCATTTTTTAATGTCCAGAACGTAATTCCATAGGCTTTCAAGTGGTTTTTTTGATCTTCATCCATGGGGATAATTATCGAAGCCGCCCTTGTACCAAAAGATAATATTACTAAACAAAGGAAGGTGAAATGCCATTTCAACATGAATGCAATAACGTAAATTGTGGACTTAAAGGTATAAATTAAGCCTTGGAAAATCGATTTTTAAAAAGTCATTACCCAATGTGACTGAAATAATTACCTTTGCCCACTCGTTAAATTTGAAACTTATGAGCAAAGCAATAATTAAAACAGAAAAAGGCGACATGACGGTAGAGTTCTACGACAAAGATGCGCCTAATACCGTGGCTAATTTTCTTGGGTTAGCAAAACAAGGCTTTTATGATGGCGTGACTTTTCATCGCGTTATTCCTGACTTCGTAATTCAGGGCGGAGATCCTACGGGCACAGGTGCCGGAGGTTCGGGCACAAGAATTAAATGCGAATTAACCGGCGAGAATCAATATCACGACAGAGGAGTATTGTCTATGGCTCATGCAGGTCGTGATACCGGAAGTTCTCAGTTCTTTATTTGCCACAGCCGCAATAACACTGCTCATTTAGATAGAAACCATACCTGTTTTGGTAAGGTTATTGAAAATGTTGAGGTTGTGGATGCTATTAGGGCAGGCGACAAAATTTTAGGAATTGATATAATTGAAGAATAGTTAATAGATGTGAGAATTGAGATACGAGATTTGAGCACTGGATGTCAAATCTAATTTCTTTACTCACATTTAATCGTTTTTGAAAATGATTTAGTTATGCGATTTGTTCTCATATCTAAATTCTAAAATCTCATATCTCACAGAAATGAATTTAAAAGGATTAGTAGCCGTTTCAGGTAAACCCGGTTTGTATAAAGTTATCGGCCAAAACAAATCAGGATTTGTACTTGAAAGTTTGGATGAACAAAAAGTAAAGCTGATAGTGAACTTAAGTACCGCAAAATTAGCTTCCTTAGAAGATATTACAGTTTTTGGGGAAGATGATGATCTGAAACTGATAGATATTTTCGGAAATATGAAAGGTTCTTCATCCATTCCAGATCCAAAATCCGATGGCACTACGTTGCGGAAATATTTCAGAGAAGTGGCCCCTGCGCATGATGAAGATCGTGTATATGCTTCGGATATGAAGAAAATAATTACGTGGTTTAATCTGATTAAAGATCTTCCGCTATTTACTGAATCAGAAGCTCCTGCAGAAGAAATTGCGCCTGCTGAAGAAGCTGCCCCTGTGCTTGAAGAAAAAGTCCCTGTGGCAGAAAATGTAAAGCCTGCAAAAAAAACAGCGGCTAAAAAAACCAAGAAAGCTGAGTAATTCAGCTTTCCTGGTTAAAAAAAATATAGTATAATTGCTCCTATTGCCAAGGCGATTAAGAACATAAACCAAAATTTCTTTTGTTCTTTCGAAGGATTGATGCCTTTGTATCTATACCTTCTTTTGTAGTCTGAGGGAAGCATAATATGTGTTTAGGTGGTTATTTATTCATGATGATACGGCTCACCTTTAAGAATACTGAAGGCTCGGTAAACCTGTTCAACAAAAAACAACCGAACCATCTGATGCGAAAAAGTCATTTTTGAAAGGGATAACTTCTCATTAGATGATGTCAGCAAACTGTTATCAAATCCGTAAGGTCCGCCTACAATAAATACAAGGTTTTGAACACTTGAAAGCATTTTCTTACTGATAAATCCTGAGAACTGTATAGAACTCAGTTCCTGTCCTTTTTCATCCAGCAAAACAATATAATCAGTGTTATTTAAATTTTTTGATATAAGTTCTGCTTCCTTCGTTTTTTGTTGATCTTCAGAGAGGCTTTTCGTGTTCTTCAACTCTGGTACCTCGACTATTTCAAATTTAATATAATGTTTTAATCGCTTGGTGTATTTTTCTATGCCTTCTTTTAAATAGCTGTCTTCTGTTTTTCCTATTACCAGAAAAGTTATCTTCATGCTAAAGTTTAATTATGAACAAATGTACGTCTATAATTGATTTGCACTTATATTTTAAATTTTGATGAGCGAAAACTATTTCATAGGGCATTGACGTATATGTTAAAGAGAGATCTAAACTCGTGGATATGAAAAAAACAATCTATATACTAAGCTGTCTTTTATGCATGGCATTTTATTCCTGTGGACAGGAAAAACCAACGACAAAGAGAAGTACAGTTAATAACACAAAAAACATGGAATACAATAAATTAACTCCTGAAGAGGAACGTGTAATTGTAAATAAAGGGACAGAGTATCCCGGAACCGGAAAGCTTTTAAATAATAAAGAAAAAGGTACCTATACCTGTAAACGTTGTAATAATCCTCTTTACCTTTCGGATAGCAAGTTTGATTCGCACTGCGGGTGGCCAAGTTTTGACGATGAGATCAAAGGCGCGGTGAAACGTATTCCTGATCCTGACGGCATGCGTACCGAAATTGTGTGTGCCAAGTGCGGCGCACATCTCGGTCATGTCTTTTTAGGCGAAGGATTTACCGCCAAAAATACCCGTCATTGTGTTAATTCAATTTCGATGAATTTCATTCCTGCTAAGAAGTAGGAAATTACAGGGCAACTCATTTTATATACATTCAATCCCAAAAGTGGAAAACTTTTGGGATTATCTTTTTTTAATAAGCTTTACTTTTATTGAATGAGATGTCAATACCTGCTGCTGTCTTTATTTTTTCTGTCTTCTTGTTCCGAAACTCTAACTCAAACAGGTAAGGCTTCTTTTTACGCCAAAAAGTTTAATGGAAGAAAAACTGCCAGTGGCGAGAAATTCCGTAGTTCAAAACGGACGGCTGCGCACAAAACTTTACCTTTTGGAACTAAGGTAAAAGTGACCAATCTGAAAAATGGCCGGTCTGTCAAAGTGAAAATCAATGATAGAGGTCCGTTTGTGGCGGGAAGAATTATTGATCTTTCGAAAAAAGCAGCCCGTAAAATAGGGATGCTGGATGAAGGAGTTGCCTCCGTGGAAATTAAATATAAAAAGAAATAGAGCGCACTTTCATCGCTCAATTGCTGAGCAATATATTCTGATTGTTTAAAACTCATCTTCTGTTTAAAACTTCCCGATACGGTTCATAGAATCACCGCTATATTTGTTTCAATAAGTTCTTTAACATATTTCATTGAGGTTCATAGTTAAGCAATGCCGAGCTATGATTAAAAGGGAACCGTGTTCAAATCACGGGCTGACGTGCAACTGTAAGTATCCTAACTTTCCAAAAGTTCCAAACTTTTGGAAAGTTTATACAAGCCAGACACCTGCCAGAATGATTTTGTCAAAACTTTCACGTATAAGGTTTTGGCGAAAGCTCGTCTCCGTTTTGCTCCCGCTTAATGGAATACCCGTCTTTTGTCAATTCCTGTTTCGCATCATTAAACTTAAATTTTATGCAACAGGACGAAGTATTACTCAAAGAAAACAAGGATCGATTTGTGATCCTGCCGATCAATTATCCCGCTATCTGGGAAATGTACAAAAAACATGAAGCCAGTTTCTGGACAGCCGAAGAAGTCGATCTCTCGGGAGATTTGAAAGATTGGGAAAACCTGAATTCAGGAGAAAAACATTTTGTTTCTCACATTCTTGCTTTTTTCGCAGCAAGTGATGGAATTGTGAACGAAAACCTCGCCGTAAACTTCATGAATGAGGTTCAGGTGCCGGAAGCACGTTGTTTCTATGGCTTTCAAATCATGATGGAAAACATCCATTCAGAAACCTATGCTTTGCTGATCGATACCTACATTAAAGATCATGCTGAAAAAGACCGTCTTTTTCACGCAATTGATACCGTTCCGTGTGTGAAGAAAAAGGCGGAATGGGCATTAAAATGGATTGATAATGGCACATTTGCTCAGCGCCTCGTGGCATTTGCCGCCGTGGAAGGGATTTTTTTCAGCGGAAGCTTCTGTTCTATCTTCTGGTTGAAAAAACGCGGTTTAATGCCAGGTTTAACATTTAGTAACGAACTGATTTCGCGCGATGAAGGCCTGCACTGCGAATTTGCCTGTTTGCTATATAGTATGCTGAAAAATCGCCTGTCTCAGGAAGAAGTTTTTAGCATAATTGTTGACGCTGTAGCTATCGAAAAGGAGTTTATTACGGATGCCTTACCTGTTGCTCTTATCGGGATGAACGCAAAGCTGATGAGCCAGTATATCGAATTTGTAGCCGATAGATGGCTTTCAGAACTAGGCTACGATAAAATGTTCGGCGCAACAAACCCCTTCGATTTTATGGAAATGATATCCCTTCAGGGAAAAACTAATTTCTTTGAAAAGCGGGTCGGCGATTACCAGAAAAGTGGCGTGCTGTCTGTGAGTGAAAGCAGTCAGGCGTTTTCGCTGGACGAGGAATTCTGATGAATAGATATGAGATGTGAGATTTTAGATATGAGACAAGGTCTACTAGCAGAGCATCTCAAATTTATCTATCAACAGTGAATTAAATACTTAACCCGATTCGCATATTCTCAAATCTCATCTCTCACATCTCTAATCTTTCCCAATGTTTGTAATAAAAAGAAACGGAACAAAAGAAACCGTAAAATTTGATAAAATAACAGCCAGAATCGAAAAGCTCTGCTATGGATTAAATCCGTCTTTGGTTGATCCCATCGATGTGGCAAAAAAAGTAATCGAAGGACTATTTGATGGTGTAACCACATCAGAGCTCGATAATCTCGCTGCAGAAACTGCTGCCTCATTAACAACCAAGCACCCTGATTACGCTTTGTTGGCATCGCGGATAGCTGTTTCGAATTTGCATAAAAATACCACAAAGTCGTTTTCAGAGACTATGCGTAAGCTGCATCAGTATGTAGACCCAAAAGTTGGTAAGCCTGCATCGCTTATAGCAGATGATGTGATGGAAATTATTGATGCAAACTCCACAATTCTGGATAGCACGATAATTTACGATCGTGACTTTGGGTTCGATTATTTCGGATTCAAAACACTTGAAAAATCCTATCTTCTTAAGCTTGATGGCGAAATTGCTGAACGTCCGCAACACATGTTTATGCGCGTGGCCGTAGGTATCCACAAGAGTGATATTGATAGCGTTATTAAGACCTATAATCTTATTTCTGAACGATGGTTTACACATGCAACACCAACCTTGTTCAATGCCGGAACTCCCAAGCCACAAATGTCCTCATGTTTTCTGCTTACCATGAAAGATGATAGCATTGACGGTATTTATGATACCCTTAAACAGACAGCGAAGATTTCACAAAGTGCTGGTGGAATCGGCATAAGTATTCACAATGTTCGGGCAACCGGTTCGTATATCAGTGGAACAAATGGTACCAGTAACGGAATTGTGCCGATGTTGAGGGTGTTTAATGATACAGCAAGATATGTTGATCAAGGTGGTGGTAAACGAAAAGGTGCATTTGCTGTATACCTGGAACCATGGCATGCAGACGTTTTCGAGTTTTTGGATTTGCGAAAAAATCACGGAAAGGAAGAAATGCGTGCCCGCGATTTGTTTCTGGCATTATGGATCTGCGACCTGTTCATGAAACGCGTGGAAGCCAATGAAGACTGGAGCTTATTCTGTCCGCATGAAGCACCCGGATTGCATGAATGCTGGGGCGAGGAATTCGAAAGTTTATATATAAAGTATGAGCAGGAGGGAAGGGCACGAAAAACCGTTAAAGCCCAGGAATTGTGGTTCGCTATTTTAGATGCGCAGGTGGAAACTGGAACGCCTTATCTTTTATATAAAGATGCAGCTAACGGAAAATCAAACCAGCAAAATCTTGGGACGATAAAAAGTTCTAATTTATGTACTGAAATTTTAGAATATACGTCTGCAGATGAAATTGCAGTATGTAATCTTGCATCCCTGGCACTCCCTAGATATATCAACAATGGTGTTTTCGATCATGAGAAACTGTATGAAGTAACTTATCAGGTTACTTTAAATCTTAATAAAATTATCGATCATAATTACTATCCAGTTGATGAGGCTCGTAACTCGAATCTCCGTCACCGCCCAGTTGGTTTAGGTGTGCAAGGTTTAGCCGATGCTTTTATCCTTTTACGTCTTCCTTTCGAAAGCGAGGAAGCCCAGCAACTAAACAAGGAAATTTTTGAGACGATCTATTTCGCTGCGATGACGGCCTCTAAAGACCTGGCTATAAAGGATGGCGCTTACGAATCTTTTAAAGGTTCGCCCTTGTCAAAGGGACGATTTCAATTTGATTTATGGGGAGTTTCACCCGCAAGTAACAGATGGGATTGGGAGAATTTACGACTTGATGTGATGAATCATGGTGTGCGAAACTCTTTATTGGTTGCGCCTATGCCAACAGCATCCACTTCGCAAATTCTTGGCAACAATGAATGTTTCGAACCCTACACATCCAATATCTACACTCGCCGTGTATTGAGCGGCGAGTTCATTGTGGTAAACAAACATCTCCTTAAGGATTTAGTAAACCTTGGTTTGTGGAACACTGACATGAAAAACAAAATCATTACAGCTAACGGTTCTATACAGGATATTGCCGAGATTCCAGTTGAAATTAAAGCTTTATATAAAACTGTATGGGAAATTAAAATGAGAACCATTATCGATATGGCGGCAGACAGAGGTGCATATATTTGCCAGTCGCAATCTTTAAATCTCTTTATCAATTCTCCCAACTCATCGAAGCTTACCTCCATGCATTTTTATGCCTGGAAAAAAGGCTTAAAAACCGGAATGTATTATTTGCGAACTCAGGCGGCTTCTCAGGCAGTTAAATTTACTGTTGATAATCAGGCCGGGAAAAATATGGAGCCGGTAATTCCTAGCGAAGTTGAAGCGGTTTTGGATGAAATACCTGAAGGTCCGGTTTGTTCAATGGAGGAAGGATGTATTAGCTGTTCAGGATAACTATAATACCTTGGTTATCTCAGCGCACCGTTATACTGCTCCCCGATTTAGGGGGGCTCCGCAACGTGAGGGTGAAAATGAATATTTAGTAGATTAGCTGGGTTTGTAAATGCTTAAACACGAAATCATTTCTTGTGAACGCTGCCGAAGACGTATAGAGTGCAAGGCCAACTCATACACCAAGTGTCAGTGCGCTGCGGTTCAGTTAAGCTTAAACGAAACCCAGTACATCAGCGAGACTTATGACGGTTGTTTATGCGCATCCTGCTTGGCAGAACTAAAACAAGAATACCTGAGCATGTTAAATGATCAGGCATAGATGTCCTAATTCCCAAATCTTGCCATCGTAAATCAGTTCTCTCTTTCTACAAAAAGTTTTAACTTCACGCCGAAAATTAAAATTTATGAAATTACTTGAAGGAAAAACGGCATTAATAACAGGCGCTTCAAAAGGTATTGGACGCAAAATAGCCGAGAAGTTTGCCGAACATGGTGCTAACGTGGCCTTTACATATTTATCTTCCGTAGAAAAAGGTCTTGCCTTGGAGCAGGACTTGCAAACATCAGGAACCAAGGTTAAAGGCTATCGTTCTGATGCTTCTAAATTTGACCAGGCCGAGCAATTGATTACTGATATTGTAGCTGATTTCGGAACCCTGGATATTGTGGTTAATAATGCGGGTATAACTAAAGACGGATTGTTGATGCGCATGAGCGAGCAACAATGGGATGAAGTGCTTGAAGTAAATTTGAAATCTATTTTCAATGTAACCAAAGCGGCATCTAAAATTATGATGAAAAACCGTAAGGGTGTTTTTATTAATATGAGCTCGGTAGTTGGTGTTCAGGGAAATGCCGGACAGGGGAATTATGCTGCTTCTAAAGCTGGTATCATCGGTTTTTCCAAATCAATGGCTAAAGAGTTAGGTTCGAGAAATATCCGCACAAACGTGGTTGCACCGGGTTTTATAAAGACTGAAATGACAGAAGTACTCGACCCCAAAGTTGTAGAAGGCTGGGAGGCTGGTATTCCGCTTAAACGTGCCGGAGAAACGGAAGATGTTGCTAACGCATGTGTGTTTTTGGCCTCTGACTTAAGTTCTTACATCACCGGTCAAGTAATTGCCGTAGATGGTGGAATGCTGTAATTGCAAACAGACAAGGTTTTTTAACGTCTTTAAATAAAAAATGGCATATTTACGTTCAGTAGATATGCCATTTTTATTTCAGCTTCAGTTTACTTCAACTACCTATTTTTGGTTGCTGTTTTGCATCTTGCTCGGCATTGGTTATGCATTTCTATTATACAGGCCCACGCAGTTAAGTTCTTCGCTAAATAAAGCTCTTTTCGTTTTGCGCAGTATGGCTGTTGCTGCTATTGCATTTCTATTAATGGCCCCCATGGTTCGCTTCAACGGGAAAACCACCGAAAAACCACTGATTATTTTAGCTCAGGATAATTCTGCTTCTATTTCTTTATCGAAGCCAGCCAATTTTAATATAGATGCTTATACAACGCGATTGAGAGAACTGGAACAAAATCTTTCCAGAGATTTTGAATTGAAGGCTTTTACCTTGGGCGCAGGTGTAAAATCCGGATTAAGCTTAAATTATAAGGAATCGCTGACTGATATTAACGCGCTTTTTAAACATATTAATGATCATTATCCCAACCGGAATATTGGTGCCGTAATTCTGGCCTCTGATGGGATTTATAATCAAGGTGGCAATCCGGAATATGAAGCTCAGAATATCAAATCTCCGATTTATACTATTGCTTTGGGAGATACAATACCTAAAAAGGATTTGCTTATCTCCAATGTTAATCATAACAATATTGTTTATCTCGAAAACGATTTTCAGGTGGAAGTGAGTATAGAAGCTTTTCAAAGCAGGGGAGCTGAGAGTCGTTTAACAGTTTCGAATGCCGCTGGCACAGTCTTTAGTAAAGGGATTATTGTCAGCTCGAATGAGTTTCGGATAAACGTTCCAGTGACATTGTCTGCAAAGAAAAAAGGAATACAGCGTTATACGGTAAACCTTTCACCCGTAGCCGGAGAGCTTTCCCGTCAAAATAATACTCAAACATTTTTTGTGGAAGTTATTGGTGGGAAAAACAGAGTCGTTATTCTGGCAAACTCACCTCATCCTGATATCGCGGCAATCAAGCAGTCGATCGAAATCAATAAGAATTATGAAGTTAAAAGTGTTTTGGCGACAGATTATAAGCCCTCGGATATCGCAGATGCCGGATTGCTGATATTGCACCAGCTTCCTTCATCAGGGACAAACCTAAACGGCTTTTTGAAGGCGGCAGAGCATAAGCCAGTCTGGTTTATTCTTGGCGCACAAACTAATCTTTCGGCATTCTCGTCAATGCAGAATCTTTTGGCTCTGAGCTCCGCAGGTGCTACAGAGGAAGTCTTCGCGAAAGTGAACACTGGCTTTTATGATTTCACACTGTCCGAGCGAACCCTTAAGAGTCTGCAAAATTTCGCGCCGTTAATTTCGCCTTTTGGTAATTATGCTATAAAAACGCAAGCATCTGTTTTGTTGAATCAACAAATCGGTAAATTGGTCACAAACAGGCCTCTTTTACTGTTTTCAAAAGATGCAGACAGAAAAGTTGCAGTTCTCGCCGGAGAAGGTATTTGGAGGTGGCGACTCGAGGATTTTAAAGAGTCGGGAACACATCAAGCCACCGATGAATTAGTTACAAAAATAATTCAGTTTATGGTGAGTAAAGACGACAAACGAAAGTTTAGAGTTTACTCAGCCAAAAATTCCTTTGATGAAAGCGAGCATATAATCTTAAATGCTGAATTGTATAATGATTCTTATGAATTAATTAATACCCCTGATGTTTCCATTACTTTAAAACAGGGTTCTAAAAAGTATCCCTTTCTCTTTAGCAGGACAGCAAACGGATATATTTTGGATGCCGGAATTTTACCGGCAGGCGAATATTCCTATTCTGCAACGACGCAGCTTGGTAAAGCCAAGCATTCTGCATCAGGACAATTTGCAATTGTTCAACACCAGGCAGAGTACAAACAAACTACTGCCAATCATCAATTATTATATAATTTGTCTCAGCTAAACGGCGGGGAGATGCTATATCCTTCAGATATGAAAGGTCTGGCGGCCAAAATACGTGGAAATGAGTTGATTAAGACTATTTCATATGAAGATAGAAAATATGAGGAATTGGTGAGCCTTAAGATTCTTTTCTTTCTTATCCTTGCATTGCTGTCTGCCGAATGGTTTTTAAGAAAAAGGAACGGCGAAGTTTAATCAGCTTTTTTAAGATAGAAGTTGCGAACGGCTTTGTTCTTAGTCCACTTACCGGAGATGTCGCCTTCTTTATTTTCTTTTCCCAGAAATATCGAAGCATGTGTATTGCGGTTGTCGAAACAGTTTAATTTCCACATCAGTGTTTTGATGTTATAGCTGCCTATCACTCTGTACTCATGTCCGCTAATTGCTTCATAACATGTTCCTTTTAAATGCAGAAGATCTTGTTTGCTTTTTATTAATACAGACTCGAGGTTAATTTTAATATAAGAGTGCCCAATAATTTCACCAACAAAATTGAAATTTATCTTATTTTGATAGGTGGATATATTGTTGCTTTGAAAACTGCGGGTGCTTTCTTCGGAACTTTTAGCCGCTATTGTTGGTAATAGAAATAAGGTAAGTCCAAAAATCCTGAGAGTTCGATACGCAAAGTTCAAAATAAAAATGGTTTGAAGATGGATTAATCTTTTGAAGATTTTTCCCGGATTACAACATAGACATCCTCATTGTCTTTTTTCATCAGATATTTCTCCCGTGCAAATTTTTCTAGACGTTCTTTGTTGGTGGTTAGCTCGTCTAAGTCCTTTTTTACTTGTTCTATCTGTGTTATATAAAACTCTTTTTCCTCTTGAAACTTGTTTAATTGGGTGCGATACTCATACTGAGAAAGTAGGTCGTTTCGGTCAAAAAACAACATCCATATTAAAAAGCAGGCGCTAACTAAAAAATATTTATGGCTGAATAACCCTACAATCCTTCTCATGGTTTACAAATATAAAAAGATTAGGGAGGTTTCAAAATCGATATTTACCGTGTGCCCTGTGTATGGGCTACCTGTTTGCAGGCTTCTGAGGATGTAAACACCAGGTGGTGCAATAAAATTAGTTTTTTTAATTTGGAAACAAGTGTGGGTTATATCAATAGGAAATTCTGTTAATTTTAGAAATGAAGAAAAGTGAAACACGGCTGGCCATGGGAAACCGACTTTGGTTCTTTGTGCCCATATTTTTTATATTTCCCCAATTTCTTTTCGCACAAAAAGATTATTACACTCCAAAATCGCTGCTCATTCCATTGCATGATGCCAAGAATCAACTCCATGCATCATTGGGAAGAGGCGGAGGCTTCGACTTGAATGTATCTTATGCATTTACAAATAGGCTGGCTCTGTTTAGTGCTGCAACTTTAGATATCGGAAATAAAAAGAGAAGCACAATAATGGGAAGTAAATATAATATTGAAAAAAACGATTATTCTTTAAAAGGTGGAATTGGATATTACACCAAATCAAATAAGCGATTATTTGGGATTTTGGAAGCGTACTTGGGTGTCGGCTTGAGCAAGGTCGACAACTCTTGGTATTTCATAGATTATGGAGAAGGTGTTGAGTACACCCAAGCACGATATCTGAATGTCTTCGGTCAAATTAATGCTGGTAAAAAGCGGCTAAAAAGTGATTATGCCATAGCGCTCCGGGTTGGATATGCTAATTATACTGATTTTGATTTCTTTTATGACCATCCGAACTTTCGTTATATTCAAAGTCGATATGAAGGTGTGCACGGTTTGAGCGCCGATCCGGTGATAAGCTATAGTTATTGTTTGGGCAAAATTAAGTTAAATGCACAAGCAGGTCTCGCTGTTCCTGTTAGCAAATCCTCAGCCACGAAAATCGATAGATATACAATGTATGATGGAACATCTCAAATAGTAGATGAGGTCAGATCAGAAGAGAATGTGTATTTGGGAACTGTCTTGGGGCGATTAAGTGTGCAATATACCTTCGACTTTATTAAAAAGAATAGATGAACCCAAATGCAAAAGGCCCGACAAGCAGGCCTTTTGATAAACGTATTAACGTTCGACTATTTTTTTAAGAATTTGAAATCCTTGCCGATGAATTTTGCATTCGCACCTAATTCTTCTTCAATGCGAAGTAACTGGTTGTATTTTGCTATCCTGTCAGAACGTGATGCAGAACCTGTTTTAATCTGACCGCAATTTAAAGCTACTGCTAAGTCAGCGATAGTTACATCTTCTGTTTCGCCCGAGCGGTGAGACATTACTGATGTATAACCATTCGTTTGTGCCAATGAAACTGCATTGATTGTTTCAGTTAATGAACCGATCTGGTTTACTTTAACTAAAATAGAGTTTCCTGTATTGGTATCGATACCTTGTTGTAAACGGGTTACATTAGTTACGAATAAATCGTCGCCAACTAACTGAACTTTCGAACCTATTCTTTCAGTTAACATCTTCCATCCATTCCAGTCATTTTCGTCCATACCGTCTTCGATAGAAATGATCGGGTATTTTTCTGTTAGTTGAGTAAGATATTCAACTTGTTCTGCGCTTGTGCGTTTTGCGCCTTTTTCTCCTTCAAATTTACTGTAATCGTAAATTCCGTCTTTGTAAAACTCTGAAGAAGCGCAATCAAGAGCTAAGAAAATATCAACCCCTGGTTTGTATCCAGCTTGTTCAATTGCCTTCAAAATAGTTTCAGCGGCATCCTCAGTACCATCAAAAGTCGGAGCAAAACCACCTTCGTCACCTACTGCAGTAGAAAGACCTCTATCATGTAAAATCTTTTTCAGGTTATGAAAAACTTCAGTTCCCCAACGTAATGCTTCCGAGAATGATGGAGCGCCCGCAGGCATAATCATAAATTCCTGGAATGCAATCGGAGCATCAGAGTGAGAGCCACCATTGATGATATTCATCATTGGGATTGGAAGCGTGTTTGCGTTAACACCGCCGATGTAGCGGTATAGCGGCTGACGGCTTTCCTGAGCAGCAGCTTTTGCAACAGCTAATGAAACGCCTAAAATAGCGTTTGCGCCGATTTTGCTTTTGTTTTCGGTGCCATCAATGGCAAGCATAACTGCGTCAATCGCATTCTGCTCAAATACGTCAAGTCCTTTTAATTCTTTAGCTAATATTTCGTTTACGTTTTTTACCGCATTCAAAACACCTTTACCCATGTATGTCGCCTTGTCGTTGTCACGAAGTTCAACTGCTTCGTGCATACCTGTTGAAGCACCCGACGGTACTGCAGCACGACCAAGAATGCCATTTTCTGTAATTACGTCTACTTCGATAGTAGGATTGCCACGGGAATCAAGGATCTGACGGGCGTGAACGTCTAAAATTAAGCTCATTTTGTATTGATTTATTTATATCATTAATAGTATTCTTAGTGTAAAAAGGACACTAAGAATGAATTGTTGCCAAAAATAGTATTTTACATCTGTTTCAAACAGAATATTTATCAAAACTTAAATAAAAATACCGCTCATGTATTAATATCAGCGGTATTTAATATTAATTTTTATTCTCAATCAAATCTACGAACTGATCAAACAGATAACGTGAGTCATGCGGGCCGGGCGAAGATTCAGGGTGATACTGAACAGAAAATGCTTTTTTGTTTTTTACTCTGATTCCCTCGATAGAATTGTCATTCAGGTTTATGTGAGTGATTTCTACCTTATCAGATTTTTCTACATCCTCAGGAACAACTCCGAAACCGTGATTTTGAGAAGTTACTTCGCAATGATCAATGATTATATTTTTTACAGGATGGTTTAAGCCGCGATGGCCGTTAAACATCTTCATAGTTCTGATATCATTAGCTAAAGCTAATAGCTGGTGCCCCAGGCAAATTCCAAATAGAGGTTTATCAGCAGCTAGTGCTTTTTTTACTGTTTCTACAGCGTAAGGCATCGCCGAAGGATCGCCGGGGCCATTTGAAATAAAGTATCCCTCAGCTCCCCATTTTTCCATTTCTTCGAAAGAAGTTTTTGCAGGAAATACCTTCACATAAACGTCCCTGTGGTCAAAGTTTCTAAGAATATTTTTCTTAACACCTAAATCAAGTACCGCAACACGATGCTTGCTTTGCTCATTGCCATAATAATAAGGCTCTTTAGTAGATACCTGCGAAGAAAGTTCCAGTCCGGCCATTGAAGGCACTTCAGCAAGTTTTGCTTTCAATGCGTCGATATCCAGAATTTCTGAAGAGATAATAGCATTCATCGCTCCCTTATCTCTGATGTGACGAACCAGTGAACGTGTGTCGACATCCGAAATGCCTACAATATTTTCCTCTTGAAAATAATCCTGAATGGATTTATCAGATTGTTTTCTGCTGAAGGCAATGTTAAAGTTTTTACAAACCAAACCTGCAATCTTAATATCACCCGATTCAATTTCATCATCATGCACACCATAATTTCCAATGTGCGCATTGGTGGTAACCATTATCTGGCCAAAATATGAAGGATCGGTAAATACTTCCTGGTAGCCGGTCATACCGGTATTAAAACAAATTTCGCCAGTAGTAGTGCCAATTTTTCCTGCAGCTTTACCATGATACACGGTTCCATCTTCAAGTAATAATACAGCAGGTAATTTGGTGTAATATGTCATTTTAGTTTATGTTGTTTAAATAAAGTTGTTCTACTGATTTATAGAGCTTGCGTGAAAATGAATTGATATTTAGGTAAAAAAATAAAAAAATCGAGGATTCCCGGAAGAATTTTCCGGCTGCTGGGGGCAACAGGCTGAAGCAGTTTACTTCAAATTTCACGGGGGACAAAAGTACAAAACTTATCACATTTTTTACGATAAAAGCGAAAAAAACTTCTGTTTAAATTTTACTTTCTACCTTTGAGATGTAGAACTACTAACATGTCTGTAAATAAAGAGATAAAACGCATCACCACCCATACTCTTCAGGAAATGAAAATGAGAGGCGAGAAGATAGCGATGCTAACTTCTTACGACTTTTCGATGGCGAAAATTGTGGATGAAGCGGGGATTGACGTAATTCTGGTGGGCGATTCGGCCTCAAACGTAATGGCAGGTCACGAAACTACTTTGCCCATTACTTTAGATCAAATGATTTATCACGCAGCGTCGGTAGTGCGGGCGGCAAGCAGGGCCTTGATCGTTGTCGATTTGCCTTTTGGTTCTTACCAGGGAAACTCTAAAGAAGCGCTTAATTCTTCAATCCGGATTATGAAAGAATCAGGAGCGCATGCAGTAAAGCTAGAAGGTGGCATAGAGATTAAAGAATCGATAGAGCGTATTATAGCTGCAGGAATTCCCGTGATGGGGCACCTGGGTTTAACTCCTCAATCCATCTATAAATTCGGTACCTATTCTGTTAGAGCAAAAGAAGAGGCAGAGGCGCAAAAGCTTAAGGAAGATATATTGGTTCTACAGGAAGGTGGCTGCTTTGCCGTAGTCCTTGAAAAAATCCCTGCGGTTTTAGCTGCAGAAGTAACAAACTCTGTTCGAATTCCAACCATCGGCATAGGTGCGGGGGCACATTGTGATGGACAGGTGTTGGTTGTTCACGATATGATGGGATTGAACAAAGGTTTTCGGCCAAGATTTCTTCGGCAATACCTGAATTTATATGAACTGATGAACGGTGCCGTTAAATCTTATATCAGCGACGTGAAAAGCAATGACTTCCCGAGCGAGAAGGAGCAGTATTAATATTACCTATGAGACAAGAATTTCGTTATACAAGTTTAGATATCACCGACAAGGATATTCTGTATGAAGATAATCATTTAATAGCCGTAAATAAGCGTGCTGGTGATATAGTGCAGGTGGATGATACGGGTGACGAATCTTTGGATGAGAAGGTTAAAAAATACCTCGCAAAAAAATATAATAAACCCAACGGCGCATTTCTTGGTGTAGTTCATCGTTTGGACAGGCCCGTAAGCGGCGTTATTCTGTTTGCCAAAACAAGCAAAGCCCTTGACAGGATCAATGCCATGTTTAAAGGTCGTGAGATGCATAAAACGTATTGGGCGGTAGTGCGTAAAAGGCCGGTTCCTGAAAGTGGAAACCTGGTGCATTGGTTGGTTAAAAATCCGCAAAAGAATGTTACCAAAGCACATGATAAAGAAGTAGCCGGAAGTTTACGTTCTGAATTAAATTATAAACTTATAGGTGAATTAAACGGTTACTATCTTATTGAAGTAGACCCGATTACAGGCAGGCCACATCAAATCAGGGTGCAGCTTTCAACGTTAGACTGCCCAATTGTAGGGGATAATAAATATGGATATCCCCGTGGGAGTTTAAAGAAAAGCATCTGTCTGCATGCAAAGAGATTGCAATTTATCCATCCTGTAAAGAAGGAACCAATAGATATTTCGGCGCCCTTGCCAAAGGACGGGTTTTGGGAGAAGTTTGAAACTTTTGGTTAGCAGAGCTCTTTTGTAGGGAAGAGTGCATTTTTATTTAAATTTAGTTCACTCTGTAAAAATGCTTAAACTTCTCATTTCAATATTCTTTTCGTGGTATATAAAAGTCATTATTCATAAAGATTTTGCTGACTTTTCATACAACAAAGTTGAATTGGATAGATCCAGGTCTGTTTTATTACTCTCCAATCATTTTTCATGGTGGGATGGATTCCTGATGTTTCAATTGAATAAGCTATACTTCAAAAGAAACTTTTATGTAATGGTTAATGAAGATAATTACAGAAAGTTTTCATTTTTAAAGTATTTGGGGGCATTCCCTGTAAAGAAAAATTCAAGAAATCTGGTTAAATCTTTGGAGCATGCCGGAAATTTATTAAGAGATGCCAGAAATTTGGTTTTAATATTTCCGCAAGGAAAACTTTATTCGAACCACGTGGAAGACGTCGAATTTCAGAAGGGTTTAATGAAGATTGCAAGTTCGTCTTCCGGAAAATTTCAATACCTTTTTGCAGCTTCGTTCGTTGATTACTTTGATAAACGAAAGCCTTCAATATCGTGTTATCTTCAATCCTGGGCCAGTCCTGAACGGTTTGATCTTACTTTAATCAGAGATGCTTATAACAAGCATTATGAAGATTCGCGACGACAACAAAGTCGGATTACGGTTTAGATCGATATCTGATTGTTTGTTTTCAGGTTGCCGGCTTTGAACTTTTTATTTGATAGCAAATGCTGATATTTTATATAGTTTTTTTCTTTCTTATTGTCAGGTTTGCAGTCACTCTATTTAATTTCATATCAAATCCTAAACTTCCCGCCTCACCCATCGGGCATAGCGATTTGGTGTCAGTTTTGGTTCCGGCCCGAAATGAAGAGAATAGCATCATAACTCTTTTAACTTCTATAAAGAACCAGAACTACCCTAACATAGAAGTACTGGTGTTAGATGATAGTTCATCTGATAATACCTTGCGGCTTTGTGAAGAATTTTGCGCAAAAGACTCGCGATTTAAAGTCATTCAAGGTGAGAAACTTGATGAAGGCTGGCTTGGAAAAAATTTTGCATGTCACCAATTAGCCTCACTAGCAAAAGGAAAGTATTTGCTTTTTTTAGATGCAGATGAAATTATCTATAACGACCTCATTAATAATGCAGTTCATCGAATGAGGCAGGGAAAACTTGCTCTTTTAAGTTTGTTCACTAACCAGGTCATGCTCACCTTAGGCGAGCGCCTGGTGGTTCCCCTAATGCACTTTCTTCTACTGAACTCATTGCCTCTCAGACTGGTTCGCCTATCCGGTAACCCAAAGCTTTCTGCTGCTAGCGGTCAATTTATGCTATTTGATTCGGCATCCTACCATGCTCACAAGTGGCACGCCCAGGTTAAAGATAAAGTGGTAGAAGATGTTGAAATAATGAAACTGATTAAGGCCTATCAATATAGAGGTGAATCCCTGCTTTCAAACGGTTATATAAAATGCCGAATGTATAGCGGTTTCAGGGACGCTGTGAATGGCTTTAGTAAAAATTTACTTGCTGGTTTTGGGTACAATATTGCAGGCTTGCTGTGTTATTTACTCCTGGTAATGGTTGGTCCAGTTTTCATCGCATTGTATCTCAATTACTCTTTGTTGTTTTTCGCTATAACTTTGATAATTTTAACCCGAATAATGATCTCTTTATCTAGCGGACAAAATGTATTCTTAAATGTAGTGTTGCATCCCTTCCAAATGATGTCGCTGGTTTTAATATCCGTTGTTTCAATAAAGAAGTATCTTACTAAAAAAACCAGTTGGAAGGGCCGTATAATTGAATCATGAAAATTACTCCTGTTCGTATATGCGCTTTTCTGGTAGTATTATTCTATGCAGTTGGCTATTACGGATTTATTCAGCCAGAGTACTCCGGTCTTTTTAAAAAACTCATACCTTTTCACTTAGTACTTATGCTGCTTTTAATGATTATTAGTCATGAGGGCAAGAATCAATATTTCTGGACGTTTTTGCTTACTGCATTTACCGCGGGTTTTGTGATCGAATTGCTGGGAGTTAATACAGGAGCTATCTTTGGGGAATATACTTATGGATCGGCATTGGGACCCAAGTTTGCCGATATTCCTCTGCTAATTGGCGTAAATTGGATCCTGGTTATTTACTCAACTGGTATTTTTGTTAAGGAGTTTGGTATAAAAAATCATATTATCAGAGCATTAATTGGCGCTTTCTTAATAACCGCCCTTGATTTTATGATCGAGCCAATAGCCATAAAGTACGATTATTGGACTTGGAATGATTTCGATGTCCCTTTTCAGAATTATGTGGGCTGGTTTATTTTTTCTTTTCTGATGTTGCGGTTTTTTTATCTGATGAAATTCAGGAAAAGTAATTTTGCTGCAATAGTTCTGTTTATCGTCCAGTTTGCATTCTTCTTCGCGCTAAACATTAAGGCGCTTTAAAAACATTTTCTCTATTTTTGTATTCGTCATGGACTATAACCTTAAGGTAACGATAGATAAAGATTCCGGCTTTTGTTTTGGCGTGGTTTACGCCATAGATATGGCCGAAGCAATTCTGGAAGAAGATGGATATTTATACTGCCTTGGCGATATAGTTCATAATGATGAAGAGGTAGAAAGGCTTAAATTGTTAGGCCTGCGGATCATCAATCATGAGGATCTTAAAAGCCTTAAAAACGAGAAAGTACTCATTCGTGCACACGGTGAAGCACCGGAAACTTACAAAACCGCTTTAGAAAATAACATAATCCTAATTGATGCTTCGTGCCCGGTTGTGCTTAAACTACAAAACCGGATCAAGAACTCTTACGATGATAATGAAAAGATTTTGATCTTTGGAAAACACGGTCATGCCGAAGTTATTGGTTTGCAGGGACAAACAAATGATGAGGCTTTGGTTTTTCAGGACATAGCCGAGCTTGACAACATTGATCTGCCGCAGCAAATTACTCTCTACAGTCAAACAACTAAAAGTACCGACAAATTTTACGCGATTAAAGATGAATTAATCAGTCGCGGTTACGAGCTCAAAACGAATGATACCATTTGCCGCCAGGTTTCTAACCGCTATCAGGATCTCGAAAAATTCGTTCAAAACTTTGACAAAGTGATATTTGTTTCAGGTAAGAAATCGTCCAACGGGAAGGTGTTGTTTGAAGTATGCAAAAAATATAACGCAGAAACTTATTTCATCTCTCGGGAAGAAGAACTTCAGAATATTTCATTTAGGCCGAATGATAAAATAGGAATATGCGGCGCAACATCGACACCTATGTGGCTGATGGAAAAAGTTAAAAGAGCTTTGGAAGCTTATTAAGCTTAAAATTTCTACAAGATTTACCTGGTTTATGAAAAAATCTAACACAGGTGTTATCGTTGCCTTTGGTGTAATTACAGTATGGGCAGCTTGTCTGTACGTTCTCTTAAACTGGAACTTCTCGTGGGCAAACCCGCTAACATATTTAATGATTCTTGTACAAATGCATTTGTACACAGGTTTATTCATTACCGCTCACGATGCCATGCACGGAACGGTCGCCTCATCAGCCAAATTAAACCTTGCAATCGGCCAGCTTTGTACAGCTTTATATGCTGCTTTTCCCTTTAATAAATTATTGAAAAAGCATCATGAACATCACCGTCATGTGCATTCAGAATTAGATCCGGATTATCATGAGGGAAGTTTTTTCTCGTGGTATTTCAAATTCATGAAAGAATATCTTTCCATTTGGCAGATAGTAATTATGGCTATTGCTTTTAATGTTCTTAAGCTCTGGGTAGCTGAAATTAACCTGCTTCTATTCTGGATTTTGCCCTCGCTGCTAAGCACCATTCAGTTATTTTATTTTGGTACCTGGCTGCCGCATCATGGTTCACACGATAATCCTCACCATTCCCGCACACAAAGAAAGAACCATATTTTTGCTTTCTTCAGCTGTTATTTTTTTGGGTACCATTATGAACATCATGAATCTCCGGGACTGCCCTGGTGGCGCCTCTGGAAAATGAAATAATTGTATTCTTTAAGTCAAAACCTATGTTCGGTCATTTTCTAAAATAATTGCTCTTCTATATTTGTACCTGCAAATTAGCTAAATGAGAAAGCAAGGAGTTTTATTAGTAAATCTTGGTACACCCGATAGCCCATCAGTTTCTGATGTGAGAAAATATCTGGACGAGTTTTTAATGGATGAGCGTGTCATTGATATTAACGCTATCAACCGTGCGCTTCTTGTTAAAGGCATAATTGTCCCCTTCCGTGGACCAAAATCAGCCAAGATTTATAAAGAACTTTGGAGTGAAAACGGTTCCCCCTTGCTTTATTACGGTATAAGAGCAAAAGAACTTTTGCAGGAGAAACTGGGGACTGATTATATCGTTGAATTAGCCATGCGCTATCAAAGCCCATCGATAAAATCAGCCTTAGAGAGCCTAAAGAAACAGCAGGTCGGAAGTATTCGTGTGGTTCCTCTCTTTCCTCAATATGCCTCGGCTTCTACCGGTTCGGTAATTCAGAAAGTAATGGAACTGGTAAGCAAGTGGCAGACCATTCCGGACATTTCTTTTGTGAATTCCTTCCACGACAATGATGGAATGATAGAAGTTTTTGCAGAAAATGCCCGCAAATATCAACCTGAAACTTTCGATCATATTTTGTTTAGTTTTCACGGATTGCCTGAAAGGCAATTAACAAAAGCAGATCATTCCGGTAAATATTGTTTACAAACACCGAATTGCTGTTCTCGCTTAAACGACGTTAACCGTTTCTGTTATTCTGCTCAATCGCATGATACCGCACGATTAATTGCCGAGAAATTGAATCTTCCGCGAGAAAGATATACTATTTGTTTCCAATCCCGTTTGGGAAATTCTCCATGGAAAAAGCCCTATACCATAGAAGTCCTGGAAGACCTTGCAAAAAAAGGCGCCAAGCGACTGTTAGTTTTTAGTCCGGCCTTTGTTGCCGACTGTCTCGAAACTAACATCGAGATATCGCAAGAGTATAATGAAGAGTTTCGCAATTGGGGCGGAGAAAAGATTCAGTTGGTAGAAAGTCTGAATGATCATCCAAAATGGATTGATGCACTTGCCGGGATTGTCTTAAATCAAGAAAAACAGGTTTCGCAGTCTATTTAGAAATGATTGTGTTTATATAAGCAAGTATTTTTTCGGTTGCTCCTTTTTCCCGATCAACATATTGTTTTGCCGTGTTACCAGCTTTTTTTCTGAAATCTTGATCTTGCAGGCTGCTCATCGCAGCGAGTAAATCTGTGTCATTGTTAATTGAGAATCCGGCTTCTAACTTAACCAGTGCCTTTGCTTCGATGAATTTAGAATAGTTCGGCCCGAAGATTACAGGAATTCCAAAAGCTGCCGCTTCTAATGTATTGTGAATTCCCACTCCAAAGCCACCTCCTATATAGGCTATATCGGCATATTGGTAAAGTGCAGACAGTATTCCGATATTGTCGATAATTAAAACCTGTTGATTGGGCGATGCTTGTTGCCCCGGTTTCAGGGAAGAATATCGGATTGTTTTTTCCTTGTCTACCATCCCTATAAGGGCCTGGATTTTCTCCTCCTTAATTTCATGTGGAGCAATGATGAATTTCCAGTCGGGATACCGGATAACAAGATTGGCGATTAACTTTTCATCAGCGGGCCAGGTGCTTCCGGCAACAAATATATTAGAGTCTGCACAAAAAGTTTTCACTTCATCAAACTGCTTAGGGGCAGCTGCATTTTCAGCCACACGATCGAAACGTGTATCGCCACTTACGGTTGCATTATTTATTCCGATTTCGGCTAAGAGCTTTTTGCTATTTTCGTCCTGAACAAAAAAGTGGTCTACAAATCGCAGGATCTTGCGGTTTAAACTTCCGTACCATTTGAAGTATGCTTGTGACTTGCGAAAGATTGAGGAAATTACAATTAAAGGAATGTTTTGCTTATTTAATTCGTTAAAATAATGGTACCAAAATTCATATTTTGTAAAGATTACTAACTTGGGATTTATAAGTTTTACAAACTTTTCCGCATTGGCATTTGTATCTAAAGGGAGATAAAAAATATGGTCGGCGTTTTTATAATTCTTTCTAAGTTCATATCCTGATGGAGAGAAAAATGTAATGATAATTTTGTACGTTGGATATGATTCTTTGGCACGTTCAAGTACCGGACGTCCTTGTTCAAATTCTCCAAGTGAAGCAAAGTGAAACCAGATTGATGGTAAGTTAGAATCAACTTCATTTGAAATTTTTTCAAATATGTTTTTTCTACCTTCTACCCAGAGGTGTGCCTTCGGGCTAAAACGCTGATAAATTATTATTAATAAATTATATATTCTAATGCTAAGATTGTAAAGGATAAGCATGTTTAAGTGCAAATATTTTATCTTCGTCGAAATTACTGTTAATTATGTAAAAACTTTACCATTAAAAAATTATATATAAATGAAGATAGCCGTTATAGGTACCGGATATGTAGGCTTGGTTACAGGCACATGTTTGGCAGAAACAGGTAATAATGTAACCTGTGTTGATATAAATGAAGAAAAAGTTGAGAAGATGAAGCAGGGTCAGATTCCAATCTATGAACCCGGACTTGAGATTTTGTTTCATCGTAATATAGAGCAAGGAAGATTGAAATTCACCACCGAACTTGCGGAAGCTATAGCTGATGCGAAGATTATTTTTCTTGCCCTGCCCACTCCTCCGGGAGCAGATGGTTCGGCAGATTTAAGCTTTGTTTTAGGTGCGGCTAAGGATATTGCAAAACTTGTTAAGGATTACAAAGTCGTTGTCACTAAATCAACCGTGCCGGTTGGTACGGCAGATAAAGTAAAAAAGGTGTTTGCCGAGAACACTAATGTTGAAGTGGATGTAGTTTCCAATCCTGAGTTTTTGCGCGAAGGCGTGGCCGTTGAGGATTTTATGAAGCCCGATAGGGTGGTTGTTGGCACCAGCAGTCAGAAAGCCCGTAAGTTGATGGAGGAATTGTATAATCCATATGTTCGCTCCGGAAATCCGATAATTTTTATGGACGAACGTTCTTCGGAGCTTACTAAATATGCAGCTAACTCTTTCCTTGCCACAAAAATTACATTTATGAACGAGGTCGCTAATCTTTGCGAGCTTGTTGGTGCTGATGTAGACATGGTGCGTAAAGGCATTGGTTCTGATGCTCGTATTGGCAAGCGCTTTTTGTTCCCCGGAGTTGGTTACGGTGGCAGCTGCTTTCCGAAAGATGTTCAGGCGCTTGCAAAATCTGCGGCAGAAGTTGATTACGAATTCAGTATTCTGAATTCAGTAATGACTGTCAATGAGAAGCAAAAGGTTGTCATCGTAGAAAAAATGCGGAAGTACTATAAGGGTGATTTAAAAAATAAAAAGTTTGCCTTATGGGGATTGGCTTTCAAACCCGAAACTGATGATATTCGCGAAGCGCCCGCACTTTATATTATCGATGAACTCTTAAATGAAGGTGCTTCTATTATAGCATACGATCCAGAAGCGATGGGTCATGTGCGAAAACTAAAAGGTGATTCTATTGGTTTTGCGAACGATCCTTACGAAGCTCTTGAGGATGCGGATGCCTTAATCATTGTTACAGAATGGCCTTTGTTCCGTACACCTGATTTTGATAAGATCGAAAAAAATCTTAAAGCCAAAGTTATTTTTGACGGCCGTAATTTGTACGAAATTCAAAAAATGATTGATTGCGGATATTATTATAATAGTATTGGTCGTAAAGTTGTAGAATTATAATGGAAAGAAAACGTATTTTAATTACCGGTGCTGCCGGATTCCTTGGTTCGCATCTTTGTGACCGGTTTATAAAAGAAGATTATCATGTAATTGCAATGGATAATCTGATTACGGGTGATTTACGCAATATTGAACATCTTTTTAAACTGGAAAACTTTGAGTTTTACAATCACGATGTTTCAAAGTTTGTGCATGTTGCCGGAAAATTAGATTATATCCTGCATTTTGCATCGCCTGCAAGTCCGATTGATTATCTTAAAATTCCAATCCAAACCTTAAAAGTTGGTTCCCTCGGAATCCATAACTTACTGGGTTTAGCTAAAGATAAGAAAGCCCGGATTTTAATAGCTTCTACATCGGAAGTTTATGGCGATCCGAATGTCAATCCTCAACCCGAAGAGTATTGGGGTAACGTAAATCCTGTTGGTCCGCGTGGAGTATACGACGAAGCAAAACGCTTCCAGGAAGCTATAACAATGGCTTATCACACTTTTCATGGTGTTGAAACACGGATTGTCCGCATTTTCAATACCTATGGTCCGCGCATGCGTCTCAACGACGGACGGGTATTACCTGCTTTTATCGGACAAGCTATTCGCGGCGAAGATTTAACTGTATTTGGCGATGGGTCTCAAACCCGTTCCTTCTGTTATGTTGACGATTTGATCGAGGGTATTTATCGCTTACTGCATTCTGATTATGCTCAGCCGGTGAATATTGGTAACCCGGATGAAATAACCATTCGTCAGTTTGGCGAAGAGATTATAAAATTAACCGGTACAAAGCAAAAGTTAATCACAAAACCGCTTCCAACAGATGATCCTAAACAACGTCGTCCGGACATAACCAAAGCCAGAGCTTTGTTAGGATGGGAGCCTAAGGTATCACGTGAAGAAGGTTTGAAAATTACTTACGAATATTTCAAATCGCTTCCTCAGGAGCTTATAGAAAAAATAGAACATAAAGACTTTACCAGCTACACAAAATAAAAATGAGTAAAATTTTAGTAACAGGGGGAACAGGCTATATCGGATCTCATACCGTTGTAGAGCTGCAGAAAGCCGGATACGAAGTTGTAATTGTAGATAATCTTGACAACTCAAATATTAAGATCGTTGATCAGATTACGCAGATCACCGGAATAAAACCTCAATTTCATCAAGTAGATCTGTGCGATGAAATTAAAACGATTGAACTGATTAAAAATAATCCTGACATTTCAGGTGTTATTCACTTCGCAGCTCATAAAGCAGTAGGAGAATCTGTTCAATTACCCTTAAAATATTATAGAAATAACTTTTTTTCGCTGATTAATCTTCTCACCGCTTTCGCGGGAAAAGAGGTGAACTTTGTATTCTCATCTTCATGTACTGTTTACGGTCAGCCGGATGTTTTACCTGTAACAGAACAAGCTCCGGTTAAAAAAGCTGAATCTCCTTACGGGAACACCAAACAAATCGCAGAAGAGATTCTCGTTGAAACAGCAAATGCAAGTTCTAACTATAAAGTAATTTCTTTAAGATATTTTAATCCGGTTGGTGCACACGATTCCGCTTTAATTGGAGAACTGCCAATAGGAGTTCCTCAAAATCTTGTTCCTTTCATCACGCAAAGTGCAATAGGTAAACGTGGTCCGATTACCGTTTTCGGAAACGACTATAATACGCCTGACGGAAGTTGCGTGCGTGATTATATTCACGTAGTGGATCTAGCTAAAGCTCATATTGCTGCATTGCGTCGTCAGGAAGAAAATAGAATGCAGGGAAAATTTGAGATATTTAATATCGGTACCGGAAAAGGCAGCAGCGTATTAGAAGTAATTAATGCTTTTGAACAAAGTACCGGAGAGAAATTAGAATATAAAATTGGTCCCCGTCGCGAAGGTGATGTTGAACAGGTTTGGGGCGATGTATCTAAAGCTGAAAAGGAATTGGGCTGGAAAGCCGAATTAAACCTCGAAGATATGATGAAATCTGCATGGGCCTGGGAAAAGTACATTAACGAACATCCATTTTAATGGAAGATATGCCAGAAGTTCTAAACCTTTGGCATATCCTCTATTTCTTTCTAGTTTTACCTCATTAAATCTTCAGCTTTAAAAAGCTAACGCAAATGAAGAAAAAAATCTTATTTACCGGCGGCGCCGGATTTATCGGCTCTCATGTAGTAAGGCGTTTTGTTAAAAACTATCCTGATTACCATATCGTTAATTTGGACAAGCTTACCTATGCAGGTAATCTGGCCAACCTTAAAGACATAGAACACTATCCTAACTATCAGTTTGTGAAAGGGGATATTGTAGATGCTGACTTTATTGATAATCTATTTACTCAGGAAGGTTTCGAAGCAGTAATTCACTTGGCTGCAGAATCACATGTGGATCGGTCAATTGTAAGTCCAATTGATTTTGTTATGACCAACGTTGTAGGGACTGTAAATCTTTTGAACGCTGCCCGGAAATACTGGAAGGGTGATTATGAGAACCGACGTTTTTATCATGTTTCTACGGATGAAGTTTATGGAACTTTAGGAGAAGAAGGCCTGTTTACGGAAGAAACAGCATACGATCCGCACAGTCCGTACTCTGCATCAAAAGCAAGTTCTGATCATTTTGTCAGAGCTTACCAGGATACATATGGAATGAATACCGTTATCTCTAATTGCTCAAATAATTACGGTTCTCATCATTTTCCCGAAAAACTGATTCCTTTAGCAATTAACAACATTAAAAATAATAAACCTGTTCCTGTGTACGGAAAAGGTGAAAATATACGCGACTGGCTGTGGGTGGAAGATCATGCACGTGCAATTGATGTTATTTTTCATAAAGCAGCTACCGGAACTACATATAATGTGGGCGGCCATAACGAGTGGAAAAATATTGACCTGATCCATGCTTTGTGCAAGATTATGGATAATAAGCTTGGTCGCGAAGAAGGAAGCTCTGCAAAATTGATAACCTTTGTAACCGATAGGGCAGGGCACGATTTGCGTTATGCAATTGATTCCTCAAAACTCCAGAGGGAGTTGGGCTGGACACCTAGCCTGCAGTTTGAAGAAGGTTTGGAAAAGACGGTAGAATGGTATCTCGCAAACGAAGAATGGCTTAATGATGTAACCTCGGGACATTACCAGGCTTATTACGAAGAACAATATGATAATCGCTAATGCTTCTAAATTTCTTTAAGAAAAAAAAAGAATACGTCCCTGAAATAAACTTTTCGTCGATTGGGACCGATTTGCATTCGCATCTTATTCCCGGGATTGACGACGGCGCGCAAGATATTGAAGAATCCATTATTCTGATAAAAAGAATGATGGATTTTGGCTTTAAAAAGTTGGTTACAACGCCACATATAATGGCCGATTACTATCGCAATACAAGCAACTCGATTCTTACCGGATTAAATACTCTTCGGGAAGAATTAGTTTTAAGAAAGATTGATGTAGAAATAGAGGCAGCAGCAGAATATTACCTCGATGAAACCTTTGAAAATAAGCTAAAAAAAGGCGACATATTAACTCTCGGTAAAGATTTTGTGCTCTTTGAACTGTCGTTTATAAATTATCCCCAAAATTTATTCGAAGTTATTGACGGTATTAAGCAGAAGGGTTACACTCCATTGCTGGCACATCCTGAGAGATATCCATATTTTGCAGGCTCTATCGAAAATTACGAACGGCTTAAAGATAGCGGCTGTTATTTGCAATTAAATGCACTTTCTCTCACCGGATATTATGGTAAATCAACTCAGAAGATAGCTGAAGAGATGGTGGATCATTACCTGGTAGATTTTTTAGGCAGTGATCTTCATCGGATAAAACATGCTGATGCATTACTGAAATCTCTGTCGACACCTTACATGATTCGTCTGTTGACCGATTATCAGTTGCAGAACGAATTGCTCTAAGTTTTCTTCCTTTCTAAATGACCTCGTTCCCGTAAAATTTCCCTGATCTGCTTTCTGATTGATATAATTCTGCCTGTCAATACTCCTGTTGCAACACTAAAACTGAATGCGCTCAACGCCGGGCCATGAATCCAATGACCAAAAATCCATTTTTTTGAAAATGCGAATGCGAGATATAAAATTAGGATAGAAACTGTAATCCGGTTCCAGGTGGATATTACCTTGCCGGTTTCTTCATGCCAATGAATATTTGAAAAACGCCCCACTATCGTTCCGATTATAAAACCGATAGATATTCCAATTAAAGCCAGAAAGGGATGAAGAATTCCTTGAATCAGGTTGTAAAATATTACTGCAGTAACTATGATGAAAACAATCGCGAGCCTACGGAGCTTAAAAATAAGCTTCTTATTAACATGGCGCCTGGTTAGCTCTCTGGTCTTTTTGCGAATAATCATGGTTTATGATTGTATTATTCGGCTATGCTGGTCAAATAATGATTGTTCAAAAAAAAAACCTGCTGATTCAGCAGGTTTCTACTATCTATAAAGAATAATTATACCGCGAACGAAGTTCCGCAGCCACAAGTACTTTTAGCATTCGGATTATTGAACGTAAATCCTCGGGCATTTAATCCATCCTGAAATTCAATTTCCATTCCTGCAAGGTACAAGCCATGAGCTTTATGCATAAATATTTTTATTCCATCCACTTCAAACTCCTGATCTCCTTCTTTTTTCTGATCGAATCCTAAAACGTAATTCATTCCAGAGCACCCGCCGCCTTCAACACCTACACGTACTCCGAAATCGTCGCCAAGCTCTTGTTGTGTTCTCAATTTGCGAAGCTCTTTTTTTGCTCCTTCAGTAAAAGAAACCGGTATAACTGAAATACTTGTCTCCATGCTCATTTATTTTAATTTAGTATGCAAATATAGGTGAAAATGCACACTTTTGTTTAAAGCACATTGATATTGACCTTTAGATAACAAATACAATAATGAACACGATTACCTATTTTTTTGTTGACGTATTAAAGTTTGTACTGGCCGGTACATTGATAGTTTATATTGCCTGGCAGATGATCAAATCAGAAATAGAAAAAATAAGTCAGTCTAAACTTCTTGATTTAAAAAGAGCCTCATTAGAAACGACTCTTCCTTTACGATTACAGGCATACGAGCGTTTGGCTCTTTTTATCGAACGCATCAATCCATCGAATATGCTGGTCCGTATTCATGTAGCAGGCACAACGGTTAGAGAGATTCAGCAGTTTCTTATTTCCGAAATCCGCACAGAGCATCAGCATAATATTACGCAGCAATTATATGTAAGTACTCAGGCATGGGCAGTTATGAATAGAATTAAAGAAGACACAATCAGCATGGTTAATAATACGGCGGCCGGATTGTCTCCTGAAGCGTCTTCTCTTGAGTTAAGTAAAGTGATTTTAACTCATTTATCCGGCTTGGAGGAAAATCCTTACGATGCAGGACTAATGTTGTTGAAACACGATATGCAGCATTTTTTTTGATTGGAAAATAGGGATGTCAGATTCCCGGCCAACAAGAAATCAGAGAGCATTCTTTGGGCTGTTTACTCTTTCCTTTAATTGATTATGAAACGAAAAACCACATCAGGAATAGAAATAAAGGAAGTTTATACCGAGCCGAAACAGATAAAGGAATTGCCCGGCGAATTTCCGTTCACCCGCGGTATCCGTAAAGATATGTACAGGGGTAAGTTGTGGACGATGCGCCAATATGCAGGCTTCTCAACCGCCCAAGAGTCTAATAAAAGATATCATTATTTACTGGCTCAGGGAACAACAGGTTTATCTGTTGCCTTTGATCTTCCAACCCAAATTGGTTACGACTCCGATCATCCTTTATCGGAAGGCGAAGTGGGAAAAGTGGGTGTCTCCATCGATTCTTTACAGGATATGGAAGAGTTGTTTGAGGGACTTCCTTTGGAGGCGATTACCACCTCAATGACCATCAATGCAACAGCTCCGATTTTATTAGCCATGTACATCGCTCTGGCGAAACAACAGGGTGCAGATCTGGAAAAGATTTCAGGAACTGTTCAAAACGATATTTTAAAGGAGTATGCGGCCCGTGGGACTTATATCTATCCTCCAAAGCCGTCAATGCGCTTGATTACAGATATTTTTGAATATTGTAGCCATCATGTTCCAAAATGGAATACCATTTCGATTTCGGGTTATCATATTCGAGAGGCAGGCTCAACAGCTGTACAAGAGCTTGCATTCACATTAGCCAACGGCAAGGCTTACCTTAAATCGGCGATCCAAAAAGGTTTGGATATAAATATTTTTGCCAGGCGTCTCTCGTTCTTCTTTAATTGTCACAATAATTTTTTTGAGGAAATTGCCAAGTTCCGTGCCGCAAGAAGAATGTGGGCTAAACTTACTACAGAGCTAGGCGCTTCAGAAGAACAGGCTCAAATGCTTCGATTTCACACACAGACAGGAGGCTCGACCCTGACTGCTCAACAACCCCTGAATAATGTGGTGCGAGTTGCTACACAAGCTTTAGCCGCCATTTTAGGAGGAACTCAGTCTTTACATACCAATGGATATGATGAAGCATTTTCCCTGCCAACAGAAGAGGCCGCAAAACTGGCATTGCGCACTCAGCAAATTTTGGCATTCGAGTCCGGAGTTACAGACACAGTTGATCCATTGGGAGGATCTTATTTTATAGAGTCGCTGACAGATGAACTTGAAGCTGCAGCCTGGGAATACATTGATAAAATTGATTCTATGGGCGGGGCAGTAGCGGCTATAGAAACAGGGTATATCCAAAACGAAATAGCAAGCTCTGCATATGAGTATCAGTTATCTATTGAGAATGGACAGCAGAAGATTGTTGGGTTAAACTGTTATTCTGAGCCAAACGTGTCAAATTTCGAGCTGTTAAAAGTGAGTGATACCATTCGCGAGATACAGACAGAGAAGATAAAAAAGTTGCAATCTGTTCGAGACAAACAAGCAGTAGAGGAAGCCTTGGCGAAATTAAAAACGGCGAGTGGAAGTGCGGAAAATCTGATGCCCTATATTATTGCCGCCGTGGAAGCATATGCCACATTAGGCGAAATTTCTGACACATTGAGATCAGAATTTGGAGAATACTGATCTGCAAACGCCCCTGATATCGTTTTTTTTCCTTTAGAAAAAATATAATATTAATACGGTAGATACTAAGGGAATACAAAAAATACTCCCTATATTGACCTCACAATTGGGGGATATACCACAGCCTTTTTAAGCTCTTTTTTTTCGTGAAAAATCCGAACTATTGAGCATTCTTTTTTAATCAGGTTCCGGTATCTGTGAATGAAGTTTTAAGGCGTCTGGATTCGTGTTAAAAAGGGATAGAAGAGGAAAAGAGACCTACTCTTCTGCCACTGAGCCGTTTAAAAGTTATTTTAAAATTTAGTTTTTTAAGAAGAAAATTATTAGAATATTCGATGTTCCAAACCGGGCAGTTTTTTCATTTTGCCGCTGGTTGGAAATCAGATTATTAAGTTAAAATATGGAACAAACTTGTACAAATGTATGGAGCAACTGCCTTCAAATTATAAAGGACAACATCCCTACACAGAGCTTCAAGACTTGGTTTGAACCAATCAAGGCTTTGCGACTGGAAGGTAATGTGCTAACTATACAGGTACCCAGTTTATTCTTTTACGAATGGCTCGAAGAGCATTATGTAGGCCTCCTGCGAAAAACTGTAAAGAAGCAGTTAGGCGAAGAAGGACGTTTGGAGTACAATATTGTAGTAGAAAAATCATCAAATAATAAGCCTTACACAACTAACATGCCGTCAAACGGTAATGGCTCTGATGCAAAGAAGCAATCAATGCCAATACCTGTTGCATTGAATAAGGATATTAAAAACCCATTTGTCATTCCTGGATTGAAAAAACTCCAGGTAGATCCACAGTTAAATCAGAATTACAGTTTCGAAAATTTTATAGAAGGAGATTGCAACAGGCTTGCGCGTTCTGCTGGTTTTGCGGTTGCTGGAAAACCAGGTGGTACTTCTTTTAATCCGCTAATGCTTTATGGTGGAGTGGGATTGGGGAAAACTCACCTTGCTCAGGCTATTGGTAATGAAATTAAACGCTCACATCCCGATAAATTAGTTATCTATGTGTCCTGCGAGAAATTTTGCCAACAGTTTGTGGATTCATTGAAAAATAATACAATCAATGATTTTGTGAATTTTTATCAGGCAATGGATGTAATCATTATGGATGATGTACATAATTTTGCAGGGAAAGAAAAGACGCAGGATATTTTCTTCCACATTTTCAATCATCTACACCAATCAGGTAAGCAGGTAATTCTTACTTCAGATAAAGCACCAAAAGATTTGGCTGGTTTAGAAGAAAGATTATTAAGCAGATTTAAATGGGGCCTTTCGGCCGATCTACAGGTGCCAGATCTGGAAACCCGAATGGCAATCCTGAAAATGAAAATGTATACCGATGGCATTGAGCTTCCTGGTGAAGTAATTGAATATGTTGCTCATAACATCGACAATAATGTACGCGAGCTAGAAGGTGCTATGGTTTCCTTGTTAGCTCAATCCACTCTCAATAAAAAAGAAATTGATTTGGGCTTAGCTAAGTCAATGCTTAAAAACTTCATTAAGAATACATCGAAAGAGATTTCTATGGAGTACATACAAAAATTAGTTTGCGAGTATTTTGAAGTGCCAATTGAAATGGTTAAATCTAAAACCCGTAAACGTGAAATCGTACAGGCCCGTCAAATTTCAATGTACCTTTCAAAAAGCCACACTAAAACATCATTAAAATCAATCGGTGCGTTTTTTGGAGGCAGAGATCACTCTACAGTGATTTATGCTTGTCAAACTGTCGAGGATTTAATAGACACTGATAAAAAGTTTAAAGCTTATGTTCAGGACATTCAAAAGAAATTGAAAATGAGTTAGGCTTTTTAAATTAATTCTAAAAAGGCACTGTTAATTATTTAACAGTGCCTTTTTTATAAGATGCTCGCTTGCAAGACCTCGCTAACAGCTCTTAGATGTAAATCTGGTCAATGGGAAATTCACATTATTTATAGCTCATTACTTCAACAGTGTCTTCTACACTGATACTTCCCTCATTCAATGCAATCAGATTTTGTCCAAATAGAACTTTATTGTCAGTCGCCCGGTACTTTGAAAGAGTAAAAAGCGGTTCTGTGCCTTTTAAGCCGGTTTGCTGATTTACGGTAGTTAAAATGCACCGGGCACAAGGTTTGGCAACTTTAAAATAAACCTCTCCAATTCTGATCTTGTCCCAACTATCTTCTTCAAATGCGTTGCTTCCTGCGACAACAAGGTTTGGGCGGAACCTATCCATCGGAACAGCATTCTCAAGCCTGCTATTTAGGTCATCTAATGAAGCCTGGCTTATAAGCAAATAGGGGAAGGCGTCGGCGAAACTTACCTGCTCATTTTTTTGAGCATATTTCTCGTCGATGGGTCTGCTTCCAGTTTCTGGCATAAAAACGAATTTGCACGTTTTTCCGAGGTAATTGCTGAACCATAGATCAATATCGGGGTTAAGATGCGACCCGACAACAAGGTCATCCCATATCGAAACCTCTAGGTTATTCTCTGGTTGTTGATTTATAGCAAAAGAAATTTGTTGGTCCCGATAATGCTTATGAGAGATAATCAATGTATTAAGTTGCAGTTCAGTTTGTAACAAGGCAAGCTTATGTTCAACTCTCTGAGTTATAAATTTGCCCTGCTCATCAACTAGCATCCATCGCCGGTCAAACATAAAGCCTCGTTGTAATGCTGCTGCCTTTTCGTACCTGATGCCTCCCAGGGACTTTATGGGATATATATAAATATCTTGTACTTGCATATAGCTTCTCGAATTTCCGCAGATGCAAAATAAATTAGTTTCTTGATATGTGCGGAATACCGACCTGTAAAATATGCTGTTTTTTATACATGCATCTGCTTGAGAATCAGATTTGTTCCATGTCCTGGTTTTCCAACGAATATATTTAAAAGGATTGAATCAATAAAAAAATCAGCTAATCTTATTCAAATGAATCAATGCATGGAATACCGCGCTGGCGTGCAAAGCCTGTGGAAACTCGTTTTCCATAGCCATCCTTTTTAATTCATCTAAATCAACGTTCAATACTTCAATTTCCTCTCGGCCATCTAAATGTTGGTCCTGGACTTTTTTGCCGCCCTTGGCCAGATAGCTGGTTGTGATGTTTCCCGAAGTTGACGGATTAGCATAAAGCGTGCAAAGACGTTCAATCGATTCAAATTGAAACCCAGTTTCTTCTAAAAGTTCTCTGATAATTGCTTGCTCAGGATTTTCACCTGGATCAATACATCCCCCGGGCAGCTCGAGAATTACTTCCTCGGCCGCATGGCGATATTGCTTAATTAAAATAACTTGATTATCTTCCGTAAGCGCAACTGCATTAACCCATCCCGGATATTCCAAAACGTAATAATCGTCTATGAGAGTTCCGTTAGGCATTCTGCAGGTATCAACCCTGAGTGTGGCCCATTGTTCTTTTACCAGGTATTTTGAAGATAATTTTTCCCACTTCATCTTACTCGTATTGTTCATTATTTAAAAAATTATCGATCATCTCTCGCCGGCTCAGGTTTTCGAATGATTGCTGGTGGTGTTCTGTTTCCAAAAGATTTAAAACCAGGGCTACTTTATGCATTACTGCCACACATTCTTCAGTGTCCTGAAAAGGATAAGAGCTTTCAAAAAGAATTTGCGCAAGTGCATTCAGTTTTTCAGCTGAATAATTTCTGTTTTCTAACTCAGCTTTAAATTCTTCAACTGAGCTCTGTTCTAAGAATTTCTGATCAAATCCGAAACTCTCAGAAATAGCTTGTTGGCTTATTTCAAGCGCTTCGTCAAGCTTGCCATCATTTTTTAAACCAATGATCTTCGCAATGATTTGAGCTAGCTTCTGTATTTCTGCCTCAATAAAGTCTTTTCGTATCATATTTGAGTGTTTTTCTTCCTACTATATTTTTATCCTGCTGTTCAATTTTACCAGCTGCCGCTAGAGCCGCCGCCGCCAAAACTTCCGCCCCCAAATCCGCCGAAGCCTCCTCCGCCGCCGCCAAATCCGCCATGTCCGCCACCGCCACCAAAACCACCGCTGCTTCTACCTCCCATGCCAGACATAAGGGTCCACCAAAACAGGTTTGATCCTCCACGACTTCCTATGATTTGGCCGCCGCTGCCACCACCGCCTTTTTTAGAAATTATTACGATAATAATAATAAACAGAATAATTAATCCCACGGGAAACTTACCAGAACCTTTCGTCTGTTTTCCCTGAGCATCATTCTTATATTCACCTTTGGTGTAAGATATGATAGCGTCTGTTGCCTTGTTTAAGCCTTCATAATAATCGCCTTCTCTAAAGCTTGGCTTGATTTCATTTTCAATGATTCGCTTTGTGATCGCATCTGGCAATGCGCCCTCTAAACCATACCCGGTTTGGATCGAAACTTTTCTGTCTTTTAATGCAGCTAATAGAACCAGTCCATTATTTTTTCCTTTTTGACCAACGCCCCAGGCTTCCGCTAGGCGAGCAGTATAATCCGAAATGTCGTAAACCCCTACAGACTGGATTAACACCACAGCAATCTGGGTGGATGTTGAATCATCAAATGCAACTAGTTTTTGTTCAAGTTGATCGATTTGATCCTGAGAAAGCGTATTGGTGTAATCATTAACCAGTCGGTTAGGTTTTTCCGGAAATTTTTGTCCAAAACCATTTAGACCGGATACAAGAAATAAAATAATAAGGAGGGTACAGTTTTTAAAAGTCATCTCTAGGGATCTCAGAATCAGATTGAATTTTTTAGCTTTAATTTTTAGCTTTTGTTAGATATAAGATATATCGTCTGATAATTCATTCGAATCACCATCTTCAAACGGAAAAAAATGCTTGAGTTCGTGTCCAGCCATGTCTATGCCCGTGATTAAGCCTTCTACAAGTTCTCCTTTTTTAAAATGATTAAGCATAGCTTCCTTTGTACTATTCCAGAAGTCTTGAGGTACAACTTTATTTATTCCCGCATCCCCGATGATGGCAAATTTTCGGTCTTCGGTTGCAATATAAATTAGGACTCCATTACGAAGTGCGGTTTTGTCCATGCCAATTTTATGAAAGTAGTTAGCGGCTCTGTCTAAAGGATCTTCCTTGCAATGCTTTTCTGCACCAATCCGGATTTCTCCCGAGGTATGACTCTCAGCTGCTTCAATAGCTTGCCTGATTCGTTCTTGTTCTGCGTCTGTAAATAAAGCCATTCGTTTGCGAGCTTCTTCGGTTTCCCTTTTTTATTGGATGAACAATTCGGTGTAATCAATTTTAAAACTCGACTTTCGGGGCGTTTTGTGCCGCAGGATCTGCCTGAAAATACCCTTTTTTCTCAAAGCCAAATAGAGAGGCCGTCAGATTGTTGGGAAATGATCGAATTTTAGAATTATAAACTCGTGTTACCTCATTAAATTTCTGCCTTTCTACTGTAATACGGTTTTCCGTACCTTCAATTTGGGCTTGCAATTCAAGAAAATTCTGGTTTGCTTTTAATTGTGGATAGTTTTCAGTAACCATCATTAGTCTTCCAAGAGCTGTACTTAGCTGTCCCTGTGCCTGATTGAATTTTTCTATGGATTCAGGTGTAAGCTTAGTAGGATCAACATTAACAGAGGTAGCTTTCGCACGCGCTTCCATAACTGCAGTTAGAGTTCCTTGCTCATGTGCTGCTGCTCCCTTTACTGAGGCTACTAAATTAGGGATTAAATCTGCTCTGCGCTTGTATACATTCTGAACTTGCGCCCATTGCGACTGAACTTGCTCGTCGAGATCAACCATGGTATTATAGCCGCAGGATGAAAAAGAAAGAATTGTTACTAAAGCTGCAATGGTATAAAAAAATTTTCTCATGGTTTAAGGGTTTTTTATTTGTTCTGTAAAACGATCATCAAAATGCATTCCGTTATCTAATCTATTATTTTGCTTAGACATTATGTCAGTAAAGATAAATCTTTAACTCGGCTTTTTGTTTTGATCTACCATAACTCATCGTATAATAGAATTGAATTTGCGGCATTTCCATTTATAACTTGGCTATAAAAAATTCATATTGTCGTTATTTTATTTTTTTGAGAAAAATAATGCGGGTAACCAAAAAATAAAAAGATGGCCGTTCAGCTTTTACTTGCGGATAATCGTAAATTTAACATAAATGAAAATTGTTGATAATTTTTGTAACAGTTAGTTAATTCGCAACGTAATAAGAAAAATGCTCCTTTGTATTTTTTATAAGAAAATGAAGCAAACCACTAAAGTGCTTTTACCTCTGGGTCTTTTTATGTCCATTGTAATTCCCCTTACGGTGAAAGCCCTGTTTACAGATACAGATTTTTTTGAAAGTAGCGAAAACTCTAAAATAGATTATTTGCAACCGTATAAAGTTAAACCCGAAAGTTCGATAGAGAGCCCAATATTAAACGTTAGCGAAGACGGACTTGAAATCAAAAATATTGAAGAGACGCCAAAGGCGAATACCTCAGATGGGAGTTCTTATTATAAAGGTTCCAACGTGAAAAAAAGAATTCATAATCGTGTTGCCGATGCTCCAATTTCCGATCTGGATTTAGGTGTCCAGGTAACTAGCCCCCAAAGTTTAGAGGATTTGCACAAATAGTAGCTGTTTTTTCGCATTTAATATCTTAATCATAACTTTGTAAAGTCCGGGATAAAAACCTGGCTTATATGGTATGGTAAAAGAAGTAGAACTAGTATTGCTTCCCTTTGAAGCAACAGATCCAGTTCTGATAAATGCAAAAGCTGCCTCCGCTCTTAAAATATCTCCGGAGAAAATTTCCCAGTTGAAAATCCTTAAGCGTTCAATTGATGCCCGCGGTAAGCAGGTAGTATATCGACTTAAGGTGAATGTGTATATTCAGGAGCAGGCAGCACCAGATGTTTTTTCAGTTAACTATCCTAATGTAGCCGATAAAAAAGCGGTTCTTATTATTGGGGCCGGACCTGCAGGTTTATTTGCTGCCGTAAGGTGCATTGAGCTAGGTTTGAAACCGATTGTTCTGGAGCGCGGAAAGGACGTCAAACAACGTCGGCGTGATCTCGCCGCTATTAACAGAGAAGGAATTATTAATCCTGAATCCAATTACTGTTATGGAGAGGGGGGAGCCGGAACCTATTCAGATGGTAAATTATATACGCGTTCAAATAAACGCGGTGACATTCAATACGTATTAAAAACTCTGGTTGCCCATGGAGCTACCCCGGATATTTTAGTCGATGCACGTCCCCATATCGGAACCAACAAGCTTCCTCAAATCATAATTTCACTTCGCGAAACCATATTAAATGCCGGTGGGGAAGTTCACTTCGATTGTAAAGTTGAAGATATTATAATTACAGGAGCTGAAATCGAAGGGGTAAAAACTTCTTCGGGAGAGATTTTTAAATCCAGAAATGTAATTCTTGCTACCGGACACTCGGCTAGAGATATTTATCATCTGCTCCATAAGCGAAATGTTTTAATCGAAGCCAAGCCCTTTGCTTTGGGTGTCAGAATAGAGCATCCGCAACATATTATCGACAAAGCCCAATATCATTGCGATGTTCGCGACCCATTCCTTCCTCCATCTTCTTACAGTTTCGTAGAACAAATTGAAAATAGAGGTGTATTTTCTTTTTGTATGTGTCCAGGAGGTATTATCGCTCCTTGTGCCACAGATTTTAATGAAATAGTAGTAAACGGATGGTCGCCCTCAAAACGGAATAACCCGTTTGCAAATTCCGGGACAGTTGTCCAGATTAATTTAGACGATGTGATTGGTGACTCTCGGAATCCATTAAGATTGTTGGAATTTCAAAGTAAGATCGAGCAGGCTGCTTATACGGCGGGTGGAGGAAATCTCGTAGCGCCAGCCCAGCGTATGGTGGATTTTGTCGAGAGCCGACTCTCTGTAGACCTTCCGGAAAATTCTTACCTGCCGGGCACAAAGTCTAGTTTATTGAACGAGGTACTCCCCGAATTTATCTTTTCCCGTTTACAAAAAGCACTTCCCCAGTTTGGAAAAAAGATGAAAGGCTATTACACCAACGAAGCAATTTTGGTTGGCGTCGAGTCTAGAACATCTTCTCCAGTTCGTATTCCCCGGGACAAAGAATCCTTTCAACATCCCCAGGTAAAAGGTCTATTTCCCTGCGCTGAAGGCGCTGGCTATGCAGGGGGTATCGTTTCAGCAGCTATCGATGGCATGAATTGTGCAGAAGCAATAACAAGAAATATATAAATAGGAAGGAAATGAAGAAAACCATTGTTTTAGGTGCAACTCCAGATTCGAGCCGGTACGCTTATCTGGCTTCAAATAAGCTGGCGAGATATGGACATGAGATCGTTAACGTAGGCATTAAAAGTGGTGAAGTGGCTGGGGTGGCTATCGAAAAGCCCGAGTATATTCATTCTGACGTTCATACAATTACTCTATATGTAGGTCCGAATAATCAAAAGAATTTATATAATTACGTTCTAAACACGAATCCCAAACGGATAATTTTTAACCCTGGAACAGAAAATCCGGAACTTGAATTTTTAGCGGAACAAAAAGGAATAGAAACCGTAATAGGATGTACGCTGGTAATGCTTTCAACCGGCGAATACTAGTACTGCTAATCCTTATTCTTATATATGATTTCATCACTTACAAAACCTTCAATTATTAAACAATACGTGCCGGGAATTTACTTCGCTGGTATAGCTACCTGGATGGCTTATCAGGAAGCTAACTTATGGATGGGATTAATTATAGCGCTTTTCATAATACAAATGCTCTTTAATAATAGATATATAAACCTTATTCTCGGTTTTCTAACCATCCTATGGTCATTATATATGCTCGCGGCTTTGTTTTATAAAGCGCATACGACCATTAATTACATGTCGATAACGTTGCTGCTCACAGTTCTCAACTTTTATATGTCCCGGATGCTATTTTTAAATCAGAATTTTACTCTGACATCGCTTAGGGAAAATAGCCTCGACGAAATACTTTTTTTATAAGGGAAATGGAGTGTGGGGGTCTATCTTCCGGTAGCCCTGCTTTCCGCTATAGCTTCCCGAGTACAAGGCCTCTGCGCACGCTGCCGCTGCAATCAGGTTTAGATGGCACTGATTCTTCGTTGAAACCTAAATTGCCCGTTCCTTCCTTACCATAAACGCATCGTTTCTATTTTATCGGCAATCAAGTGAAGGATCTGTTCATCTACAATCCCGCTGTTTTTGCAAATGTGCAGAAGCCCCCGACCGTCTGGTTCAAAACTCGCGACTATCCCATTGTCGTTATAGATCTCAAATTTGCATTTATAATCATCGCTATGTGGATAGTCAATAACTTGGAATGTCAATTTCTTTTCGTCTTTAATTACTTCTATCGAAAACTTCTCCATACACCATCATTATATAGCAACAATGCCTTTGTTAATTAAATGCTTTCTTGCCGGCTTGTTGATATTTGTCTTAAATATCATAAAAAATAAAGACTTTTTCAATCGATTGCTATTACTGAAAACCTTAAAGAACCTCTTGACAGTAGAGGAGAAAGTGCTTAACTTTGATAGGTGTTTGCAAGAAAAGCAAATAAACAGGAACAAAAGGGTGTGCGGGAGGACTGCAGGGAAAAAATAAAGCACTGATAAACAGGGGCAATGGTCTAAGGTTTTAAAAAAGGATAAATTTTCTTTGCAGAGACGGAAAAAAGTCTCACCTTTGCAATCC
>CBFGOI010000018.1:0-56274 GCA_965650335.1 uncultured Pedobacter sp.
TCTCCTAAAACAGTATTTCTAAATACTACACTAAAGTCGAATATTTATCCGGCGGGCTGGTATTTTAAAATGGGTGCTATACCAGCTATTTTTGCTGATTACGGAACAATGGATGCAAATGGCAATCCTGTTGATTTATCGCAACGCATTTCAAACTATGAATACGATGTTAAGGATGCCAATGGTAATGTAACCAGCACCGTAAAAGGTACGGCAAAAAATAGCCTTACTGATGCAGAGGCAGCAACCTATACATACGAAAATGTCATCATGCGCAGTGGCGATACCTGGGATCCGAGAATGATTGCCGAAGCTCCGGGAGTTCCTTCAAATGTTCAAATAAGTAGTTCTACGCTAAGCTGGACCAGTGTGCCATACACCCGGCTTTACATCATTCTTCGCGACAAAAAGGTCATAGGGTTTACAACCAACCTTCAGTACACCGATGCCAATCCTGTTGCAGGAGTAGCGCATGCTTATGCAGTCCAATCGGTTAGTGAATATGGAGCTCTTAGTATTATAAGCAATGAAGTAATCGCTAAACCATCCCAAACGATAACTTTTAATGCCTTGTCTGCGAAAGTTGTAACAGATGCCGATTTCGATGCGGGTGCTACAGCCACTTCAGGTTTAGCGGTAAGTTTAAGCAGCAGCAATACCGCAGTAGCCAATATCGTAAACGGAAAGATCCATATTTCAGGGACTGGAACTACGACTATTACCGCATCTCAGGCTGGAAACACCAGCTGGCAAGCAGCTACGCCTGTGAGCAGAGATTTGGTTGTAAGTGCGGCTCAGCAAGCCCAAACGATCACCTTTAATGTTATCCCCGCAAAAATAATTACGGACGCCGATTTTGCGGCTGGCGCCACATCAAGTTCGGCCTTGCCTGTAAGCTATTTCAGTAGTAATACTACAGTCGCCGAAGTTGTGAACGGGATTGTACAGATAAGAGGAGTAGGAAGTACGGATATAACAGCCTCACAGGTTGGAAATGGCAATTTCTCTGCGGCTGCGCCGGTAACCAGAACCTTAGTGGTTGCCGACCGGTTTAAACTGGCAGCTAATAACTTTCAGGTGTCGGCCTCAGACGAGGTATGTTCTTCACAAAATAATGGAAAGATCAAGATCACCGCAGCTCAAAGCCTTGCTTATAAAGCCAGTGTTGTAGTAAACGGAGCGAACCAGGTACTCCCTTTTACAAGTACCCTCGAAATTCCGTCTTTAAGCGCCGGGGCATATAAAGTTTGTATCACGGTTGACGGTCAGGCTGATTACAGTCAGTGTTTCGATTTGACAATTAAAGAACCTCAGCCTTTAAGTGTTTATTCTGTAGTTAAAAGCTTAGACAAGATGGTAATTCTCAACCTGTCCGGCGGCGAAGTTTATTTGGTTCAGCTTAACGATAAGACTTATCAAACCAGCTCACAGTCTATTACCTTGCCCTTGTCGGATGGTTTGAATACGATTAGTGTGAGTACGGGCAAAGATTGCCAGGGGACAATAGAGAAAAGCGTTTTTGTATCAGATGGTCACAAGATTTATCCTAATCCCTTTGACCAAAATGTGTTCATAAACATGGGTAACGATTCTTCATCTTCAGCTAATGTTAGTTTAACAGATTTGAGCGGAACCATTCGGTACGCGGCTCTTCGTCCGGTTCAGAATGGCATTGTGCAGGTAAGTCTTTCAGATCTGCCAGAAGGCATGTATGTTATTAAAGTTAAGACAGGAATCAGTGAAAGTTCATCTAAAATTTTAAAGAAATGAAGCAAATACTAATTATAATATTATTGTTTTTAAGCGTATCAGCTTGTAAAAAAAAGAAGGACCCTCAACCTTCCCTTGCACCGGATAAGGCCGTTCTTGTTTCACCCGCGGCCAATGAAGCATGCACTGAAGGGACAGTGTTGTCGGCAACAACGAGCTCTGTAACTTTAAAATGGAATGCTTCGGCTAATACTGAGAGTTATGAGGTACATATAAAAAATCTGCTTAGCGGAGCGATGATCACCCAAACGACTACCGCGACTCAGTTGTCGGTAACCCTGGCCAGTAATACACCATATTCATGGTTTGTTATCTCTAAATCCGCAGCCAGCACTGCGGTGGGTACCAGCGATATATGGAAGTTTTATAGTGCAGGTCAGGTAACTGCCTCTTATGCTCCCTTCCCGCCAGATAACCTGGTGCCGGCTATGCGACAAGCAGTAACTGCAGTGAACGGTAAAATAAATCTAAGTTGGAGTGCAGAAGATGCAGACAACGATCTGGCTGGTTATGACGTGTTTCTGGGTACTAACAGCACAACTATTCCTTTGCTCCAGGCGAATATTGCAACGAAAAAGCTTGATGATGTGAGCGTCACAGCAAATACCACGTACTACTGGAAGGTGATAGCAAAGGATGCAAAAGGGAATACTTCTGAGTCTGCCGTGTATATACTTAAAGTGAATTAATAAACACCTGCTGTTTCAGCAGGCTGAGAAAATACCTTTATTTATGGTATCTCCAATTCATTGTTGTAGTGAAAAGACAACGAGTGTGGGAGGTGCCATTTTTTATGTTCAGAATTTTAAGGAAGACTCATTTCTTTAAGTAAATTTCAATACAATATCAATGCGAAATTTCGTTCAATAACCGTAATATTGAACAATTCTTCAGAAGGCAAAATTCATTAAATTATCTATTCTATGATGTTATCCGGAAAAGGTGCACTCATCGCAGCCTTTACATTTTCGAATCTTTTTCTCATTTCATGTTCTCAAGGCAATAACAAAGAGTTAACAAAAAATGATTCTTTGACTAACACTGTAAGTAAACCTGCCGTTACAACAGAAGCTCAGGCGACAAATTTACCTTATACGCCCAATGAGCTTGGCAAAGTAATGGTTTTGGAATATCACCTGATCGGTTATCCTGAAGACAGGTGGAGGAGAACTCCGGAAAACTTTCGTAAAGACTTGCAAATGCTTTATGATAATGGTTTTTATCCGGTATCTGTTTTGGATATTGCCCATGGAAACATAAACGTACCTGCGGGAAAAACACCTTTTGCTATTACCCTTGACGACTCGAGCGCAGGTCAATTTCGTTATATTGAAAAGAACGGGCAACTGGTAATAGATCCTGAATGTGCTTTGGGAATTATGGAAGATTTCAAAAAGAAGCATAAGGACTTCCCGATAACGGCAACCTTCTATGTCTTGCCGGCTATTAAACCTACGCTCAGATTATTTGCTCAGCCCGAGTATAAAAAGCAGAAATTAGAATGGCTGGTTCAAAACGGATATGAAGTAGGCAGTCATAACTGGTATCATTCCATGCTTTCTAAATTAAGTGACGCGGAGGTTCAGAAGCATCTTTCTATGTTTGTTAAAGAGATTAGAGAGTTTTTACCCGACTACGAAGTGAAAACGATGGCCTTGCCCTTAGGAATGCACGCAAAAAATCGAGCTCTTGAATCGAAGGGAGAATTTGAAGGAATAAAATACAATCATCAGGCAGTACTGCTGGTAGGTTCGGTGAGTTCGGTATCTCCCTTTTCAAAGGACTTTAAACCTTTAGCCATTCAGCGTGTGCAGGCAGGTGAGCATACCGAAAATCCTGAGACGTTTATGAAGAGCCAGATAAAACATAAAACTCGTTTTGTGTCGGATGGAGATCCAAAAACGATATCAGCGCCGGAAAAATTGAAGGATCAGTTAAAACCTGGTCTTGAGAAAAAATATAACATTAAGTGGATCAAGGAGGAAGAGACCGTTGCGGAACTTAAAAAATAAAAGCTGGGCACACTGTACAATAGAAGTGCCTACTTTGCTTACTAAACCTGATGGCACGAAAAGCCCACAGCGTTTGTACGTGAGACAGGGAAAGGTAAAACGCGAGGACTTGCAGGTACAGCAGGGCTGCAGTTAAAAACAATGAAGAAATTTCGTTTACGAATTACGAGCTTAATTTATATCATTGAAGGAATGAGACAAAGTAGAACGCAATAAATGCATTCTACTTCATTAAATCATTATAAAAATCCAGACTCTCTATAATTTGATCTTCTGTGAGATAAATATTATAGTCGCATTTGCCAATTTCACTTAGCAGAGCGAATCCGATTTGGCCTTGTAAGTTCTTTTTATCGTTTTTCATGTAATCGATCACCTCTTCATAAATATCTTTTGAAAAAGGGTAGTCTGGAAAAACTGAGCGAATAAAGGTGATGAGTTCATCCAGCTCTGGGCCGCTTAAAGCATTGTATTTATGCGAAAGGTATCCTTCACAGATCATTCCAAGTGCGATAGCTTCGCCATGAAGCAAGGGCTTTTTATCTGTTTTTAATGAATAGGTCTCTATGGCATGTCCAATAGTGTGGCCGAAGTTTAAAGTTTTGCGCAAACCTTTTTCAAAGGGATCAGTAGTTACCACGTGGTTTTTTATTTCGACAGAATGGTAAATGATTTCCTGGGGAATATTCGTGACATCAACCGATTTGATTTGCTCAAAATAAGCTTTGTCGGCAATTAATCCATGTTTAACCACTTCGGCAAAACCCGAAATAAGCTGAGCTTTATCGAGAGTTGATAAAAACTCGGAACAAATAAATACTGCTTTAGGTTGAGTGAAAGTACCGACAATGTTTTTAACGCTTCCTAAATCTATTCCGGTTTTACCTCCCACCGAGGCGTCTACCTGGGATAACAGCGTAGTTGGAATTTGAACAAAATCGATTCCTCGTTTAAACGTTGAGGCAGCGAACCCACCCATATCCGTAATAACGCCGCCACCTAAATTAATCAGGAGGCTATTTCTGTCGGCTCCAAAGTCTAAAAGCATGCGCCAAACTCCGATACAATAGTCTATGTTTTTATTTTCCTCGCCAGGGTCAACTTCTATAATGTCGTAGTTCTTTAAATCCGGCAGATATTTGCCGATAAGCGGCATGCAATGTTCTGAAGTATTTAAATCGGTAAGAAAAAAGATCTTGGAGTACGCAGAGTTTTCCAGGAAAGATTTCAGATCGGAAAGTTGATTATCAAAAAATACGGAATACCCGTTGCTTTGTATCGGCTGCATTATTTAACGATGATTTTTTTATTGTCAAACTCCACGATATCACCTTGTTTCACTTTAAGGCGTTTTCGGTAATCCACCACACCATTGTACTTAACTAATCCCTCTGCAACAACTATTTGAGCATGGCCGCCAGTTTGCACCAGGTTGGTCGCTTTTAACAGCTGTATCAAAGGAATGAAATCGCCTTCCAGTTTAAACTCAATCATGCTGCAAACTTACAATCCTTCCGCAACAAATTGAATTGATATTCTGTTAAATTTGTGAATGATTGAAAATGTGAGCGACCAGAACTCAGCAAATACCCCCTTAAACTTTGATAATACAGAAATAGCATTCCGCGGAAAAACTGATTATGAACTCCATCAATCGTATAAACTCTTTAAGCTTATTAATAATACTGTGGTGGCTAAAATTGGTCCAGCAGTCGTAGGTTTTGCTCTTAAACTGGGACTGCCAATTACCGGACTAATAAAAAAAACAATTTTTAAGCAGTTTTGCGGCGGCGAATCTGTTGAAGAATGCGAGCCGGTAATAAGCAAGTTATGGGAGGGAAATGTGGGGACTATTTTAGATTACTCTGTTGAAGGCCAGCAAGACGAGGATAGTTACCGAATAACAACCGCAGAGATCATTAAAAACCTTCGGCGGGCAGCTGCCGACGAGCGCATACCTTTTACTGTTTTTAAACTAAGTGGATTAGCCCGGGTGGGCTTACTAGAAAAAATAAGTGTCGGATCGGATTTGAGTGCAGCTGAAGAAACGGAATATTTTAGAGTTAAGGGCAGGATAAATAATATTTGCAAAACCGCCTATGACCTTGAGGTTTCGGTTATGATTGACGCGGAAGAATCCTGGATCCAAAAAGCTATAGATACGCTGGTCATTGAGACTATGCAATTATATAACCTGGAAAAAGCTATAGTTTATAACACCTATCAAATGTACCGAACGAATGGACTGGCAACTTTAAAAGAACACTATACACAGGCTGAAACCTACGGGTTTATACTGGGTGCAAAATTAGTGCGTGGTGCTTACATGGAAAAGGAGAGAGAGAGAGCCTTAGTACTGAAGTACACTTCGCCAATCTATTCAACAAAAAATGAAACAGATGCAGATTACAATTCTGCATTGAAATTCTGTGTTCTTCATTATAAATACATTGCAATGCTTGCGGGTACACATAACGAAGAAAGCTGCCGTGTTATGGCAGATTTGATGAACGATTGTTCCGTACCTGTCAATCATCCGCACCTGTATTTTTCTCAATTGCTCGGAATGAGTGATAACCTGAGTTTTAATCTTTCCAGTGCCGGATTTAACGTAGCTAAGTACGTTCCATATGGTAATGTAAAGGCTGTCTTACCTTATTTATTTAGAAGGGCGGCAGAAAATACCGCTATTGCCGGACAAATGGGGCGAGAGTTAAGTTTGATTAAAGCCGAGCTAGAAAGAAGAAGGTTGATGATTCATTCTTGACAACGGATTTTTTTCTGGCTCGTTATTATTACTATATTAGTATCAAAATCACATCCTTTGTGATGCCATTATAGACCATGTATAGAAAGTTATTACTGATTTGCGTTGCCATTACTACGTTTGGCTATGTAGCTGCACAAAATATACAGTATCAATTCTCTCATCTTAATATTACTAACGGTTTATCTCATAACCAGGTTACCGCGATATTTAAAGATAGTCGCGGCTTTATGTGGTTTGGAACCATGACCGGCTTAAATCGTTATGACGGGTTTAAATTCAAGGTTTTTAAACACTCTTTACGTGACAAAGCTTCGTTGAATGATGATTTTATCGAAAAGATTCAAGAAGGACCTGATGGCAAATTATGGGTGCTTACCCGGCGGGGATTTAATATCTACGACCCCTTAACGGAAAAATTCGACCAAAATGTTGAAGCTTATCTAAACTCTCTTTCAATTACCGCTCAAGGACTTTTATCAATAGAAAAGGATAAAAAAGGAGATTATTGGTTCGTGAATGCAAACGTTGGCATTAATCGGTATAATCCGATAAGTAAAAAAAGTTATCACTTTTATTATAGAAGAAATGATCATTCATCGCTTTATTCTACTGATGTGTCGAGTATTGCAGAAGATTCCCGAGGCGATTTCTGGGTGATCTATACCGATGGAGTTATCGATAAAATAAATTCTAAAACCAATAAGGTTATCTTCCGCACGGATGTATTAAAAAAACAGTCGCCTGTAAGCACGTTGAATTATACTCTATCAATAGATGGACAAGATGATCTTTGGATACATAACAACGCCAGTGACATTGGACTTTTTTATTATAATCCACATAATAAACAATTAAAACATTTAAGTAAAAATTCGAAATTCAGCAAACTCAATTCGAATATTGTGAATAATGTTATCCAGGATAACAAAGGAATAATATGGATTGCCACAGATCATGGTGGAGTGAATCTGCTGGATAAGAAAGATTTCAGGATTCGATACCTGGTTAATCGCGAGGATGATAAGAAAAGTGTAAGTCAGAACAGTATTGTTTCTATGTATAAAGATAATTCTGGAATTGTGTGGATTGGTACCTACAAAAAAGGAGTTAGCTATTATCATGAAGATATAATTAAATTTCCCTTAATACGGCATTACCCTTCAGACCCCACTAGCTTAATGTATGACGACGTAAACCGTTTTGTCGAAGATGAAAAAGGAAATCTTTGGATCGGGACAAATGGTGGTGGCCTTATTTATTTTGATCGTAAAGCAAATAAGTTTAAACAATACAGGCATAGCGCTTCAAATAAAAATAGTTTAAGCAATGATGTAATTGTGAGTTTGTGTATTGATAAAGAGCAGAAATTATGGATAGGGACTTACTTTGGTGGATTAGACTGTTTTGATGGTAAAACATTCACACACTACCGGCATGATAAAAACAATCCTGCCAGTATCTCGGACGATCGGGTTTGGGAGATTTTCGAAGATTCGAGAGGCGTTTTATGGGTGGGCACTTTATCCGGGGGGGTGAATCGTTTCGATCGCAAAGCGAACGTTTTTTATCATTATAAAATTGGTCCAAATTCTGTACAGTCCCTCTATACATCAGCAATAGCCGAAGATAGAGATGGAAACCTTTGGTTTGGATCTTCCGACGGACTTGACGCATTGATACGTAAAAGCAACAAATTCATTCACTATTCTCACTCTGATTCTGACCTGAATAGCTTAATTCATAATAATATAAGCAATATGCTTATTGATAGCAGGGGTTTGATTTGGTTGGCTACAGGTGAGGGTTTAAGCATGCTTAACCCTAAAACAAATAAGTTTAAAAACTTTCAGAAGGAAGACGGCTTGGCAGATAATATTATTATAGATATTCAAGAGGATTTCGATCACAACTTGTGGCTAAGTACATCTAATGGGCTTTCGAATCTGGTGATTTCAAAAAATCAGTCAGGAAATTCGACTTTCAATTTTAAGAATTATGACGAAACTGACGGTTTACAGGGCCTTGGATTTAATGAAAGTGCCTCATTAAGAACCAGCAAAGGCGAGCTGATATTTGGAGGTTCAAACGGTTTTAATATTTTTAAACCCTCAGCAATTCGGTCTAATAAAACTTATCCTTTGGTAGTTCTTACCGATTTTCAAGTATTTAACAATAGTGTAAGTCCGGGAAAGGAAATTAATGGACACGTAATTCTCAACCAGGCTATTTCAGAAAGTCATTCTGTTACGCTTAATCATAACGAAAATGTTTTTTCCATTGAATTTGCAGCACTTAACTTTTTTAATACGGATAAAGTGAAGCTTCAGTACAAGCTGAAAGGCTTTGATAAGGATTGGCTCACAGCCGATAATAAAGTTAGGAAGGCTACATATACCAACTTGGATCCGGGTATTTATTCATTTAAAGTACGGGCTACAAACGAGGAAGGGATTTACAAAGAACAAGATTTAGATTTTAAAATAGAGGTGCTGCCGCCTTTCTGGCGGACCCGTTTGGCTTATTTTGTTTATGTATTGCTATTTGCAGGCACTTTATTCAATATACGCCGGCGAGGAATTAAGAAGATACGATCCAAATTTGAATTAGAGCAAGAACGTCAGGAAGCAAAACGAATGCACGAACTTGATATGATGAAAATTAAGTTCTTTACAAATGTTAGTCATGAATTCAGAACGCCTTTATCATTGATTTTAGCTCCAGTGGATAAGATGATGAAAAATACCGAGGATGCAGAGCAGCTGAAGCAAATGGAGATGATTGGCCGTAATGCCAGGCGTTTACTTAACCTGGTAAATCAGCTGTTGGATTTCCGGAAGATGGAAACACAGGAACTAAAATTGCACCCAAAGCGTGGAGATATTATAAAGTTCATTAAAGAAGTGGCTTCCTCTTTTGCAGATGTAGCTGAGAAAAAAAACATTGGGTTTGTTTTTGACTCTGAATACGATTCACTTGATACTCAGTTTGACCACGATAAAATAGAGCGCATCCTTTTTAATTTACTTTCCAATTCTTTCAAGTTTACTCCTGCAGGAGGGCATATTAGTGTATTGCTCAATTTGTTCGAGAAAAAGGGGACTAACCGTCGATCATTGGAAATTAAAGTAATTGATACCGGTATAGGAATCCCAGAAGAAAAACAGGATAAAATATTTGAACGCTTTTTTCAAAACGACGTGCCCGGCTCTATGGTCAATCAGGGAAGTGGAATTGGATTGTCGATCACCAAGGAGTTTGTCAAATTACACGGAGGAGAGATTAAAGTAGAGAGTGTGCAGGGCGAGGGAAGCTGTTTCATTGTTACTTTGCCTTTGAAATCATTTCAGCTCTCGACACCCGAAGAACCTGATTTAAGTCCCCAAAGTAGTGGAAATTCAAGCCCTGTTTCTGAGAATAAAACCACTGGTAAAAAATCAACTGTTCTATTAGTCGAGGACAATGATGATTTTAGGTTCTATTTAAAAGATAATTTAAAAGATTCATTTAATATAATAGAAGCGGCAAATGGAAAAGAAGGGTGGCAAAAGGCTCTCGCGTTACATCCTAATCTAGTGGTCAGCGACATTAGTATGCCCGAAATGGATGGTATTGCTTTATGTCAGAAAATAAAAGCTGATTCCAGAACTTCACATATGCCGGTGGTTTTACTTACCGCATTAACAGGAGAAGAGCAGCAGCTAAAAGGATTGGAAACAGGTGCGTCTGATTATATGACGAAGCCTTTTAATTTTGAAATTCTTTTATCGAAAATAAAGAATATCCTGCTTCAGCAGGAGTCAATGCGCAAGACCTACCAAAAACAGGTCGAGGTAAAGCCGACAGATGTTGTGATTGAGTCTCCGGATGAACAATTTATACAAAAGGCATTGCTTGTGGTGGAGAGAAATATTTCAAATTCGGATTTTTCGGTGGAAGAGCTGAGTAGTGAGATGTATATGAGCCGGGTAACTCTTTATAAAAAGGTGTTGGCAATTACCGGCAAAAGCCCGGTTGAGTTTATTCGATCAGTTAGAATTAAGCGGGCGGCCCAATTACTCGAGAAAGGGCATTTAACCATATCTCAAATTGGTTACAAAGTAGGGTTCAAAAGCCAAAAGTACTTTGTCCGATCATTTAAAGCTGAATACAATATGCTTCCTTCTGCTTATATCGAAGAAATGCGGTGCAAAAGTTAACCACCACCTTTATTTTTGTTCACATACTCGACCGGGCATACCTGCTGATAAGGGATAGGTATCTGGTTGATCTGTCCAATAATGAATCCTGTTAAAATCCTCGAAATTTTTCTATTTCGATCATATATTTTTCTCCTCTTATAGACTCAAAAAAAGTCTTTTCCCTTGTTTGTGCGAGTCTATAGCAAATAGAGTATCCTTGAGTAAAAAGGGGGAGAAGATTTCTTTCCTTTTATCATTTGTACAGGGTTCCATTTGTAAATGTTTAGCATGACTAAATGTTGTATTCCAGGCAGTATGTGTGGTTTTTATGTTGTTAACTGGTTGAATATCAGACTGTTGAATGTAGTTAACATTTGTGCCCCCATTTATGAACAATATTAGTGAAACCTGTATGTAATTTTATTTTAACGGAACTGATAGAGGCACTTGCTCGACAGAAAGTGACTGAAAAGTTTTAGAAAATTTTAGGGAAGCCAATTATAAAGTGGAGCATTTGCTTCAAACCTTTATTTCATATGTTAAAAAAGTTACTTGTTTTTGTGTGCGTTTTCGGAACGTTGATCAGTACTAAGCCCTTATTTGCCCAAACAGGCAATTATAAGAAGCTGGACAACGGTGTCTTAATAAATCTTTCTAAATCTGCGGATTGTGCATCCATTAAGTTGGAGGTGTTATCCGATAGGATAATTCATGTAGTCGCTTCTCCGGTGTTTACAGATCTATCTCCTGCAAGTTTAATGTTAAGCAATGAGAAATTAAAGCCGGTTAAGTGGAGTCTTAGTCAGAAACAGGATGATATATTTTTGAATACAGCTTCATTAATTGTTCAAGTATCTCTGCAAACTGGGTCAATAATATTTAAGGATATATCAGGTAAAAATATTTTATTAAACGGTCGCAAAAGTTTAACACCTGTATCCTATCATGGCGAATCATCTTATTTAATTAAACAAGTATTCCAAGTAACACCAAACGAGGCTTTTTATGGATTAGGGCAGCATCAGAATAGCCTGATGAACTACCGCGATAAACAGGTTGAATTATTGCAGAATAACACCGAAGTTGCAGTACCTTTTTTGTTATCCAGCAACAATTACGGAATTCTTTGGGATAATTACTCTATAACCAAAGTTGGAGATGTAAGAGACTATTTACCCCTTTCTTCTTTAAAGCTGATTTCTAAAGATGGTAATATAGGTTGGTTAACAGCTACTTATAATTCTAAGGAACTCGGCTCTCCAATTGTACGTTCAGAGTCTGTTATTGATTATTCGTTTTTAAAAGATCAGAAAAAATTCCCCGAGGGATATAAGCTAGGAGATGGAGTGATTACTTGGGAAGGCTCTTTTGTATCGCCGTACTCAGGCATTCACAGCTTTTTAACAAAATATGGTGGCTATATTAAAATCTGGATCGATGGAAAGCAGGTTGCTGACAAATGGCGTCAGTCATGGAATCCAGGCACTGAATTAACCAGTATTGATTTAAAGAAAAATAAGCAATATTCATTAAAGATAGAATGGAATCCTGACGGTAAGGAATCGTATATAGCAATGAATTGGTTGGGTCCTGTTCCTGAGAAAGATAAGAATAGCCTTGCCTTCACATCCGAATCGGGGGATGCTATAAATTACTATTTCATCTCGGGTAAAAATGCCGACGAAGTAATTGCGGGTTACCGAGCTTTAACAGGTAAAGCTACCATGTTGCCTAAATGGGCAATGGGTTTTTGGCAAAGCCGTGAGCGCTACAAAACTCAGGATGAAATTATTAATACTGTAAAGGAATTCAGGGATAGAAAAATCCCTTTGGACAATATAGTGCTGGATTGGTCATACTGGAAAGAAAATGATTGGGGTAGTCAGAAATTTGATGAAACACGGTTTCCCGACCCCTCAGCTATGATAAAAGAGCTCCACCAGAAATACAATACTCATTTCATGATATCTGTATGGGCCAAATTTTATGAAGGAATAGACAGCTATAAGGAATTCGATAAGAATGGCTGGCTTTATAAGAGGAATATTCTTGACGGAAGAGTTGATTGGATAGGAAAAGGGTACAAGAATACGTTTTACGACGCTTATAATCCTGAAGCTCGTAAAGGTTTCTGGAATTTACTCAACAAGCAATTATATACGAAAGGAATAGACGCCTGGTGGATGGATGCCTCGGAACCGGATATTCATTCCAACCTCGACATAGACAGCAGAAAAGATGTGATGAATCCTACATTTCTAGGATCTTCAACAAAATATTTCAATGCCTTTCCATTGCAAAATGCGAAAGGAATCTATGAAGGACAACGTTCAGTAAATCCAAACGACCGGGTTTTTATCCTTACCCGCTCAGCCTATGCAGGTATGCAACGCTATGCTGCTGCCACCTGGAGTGGAGATATCGGTTCCCGATGGGAGGATTTCAAGGCTCAGATACCAGCAGGAATTAACTTTTCGTTATCCGGTATGCCATATTGGACCACAGATATAGGCGGCTTTGCGGTCGAGAAGCGTTATGAAAATGCTGCGGGGAAAGACCTTGACGAGTGGCGTGAATTACAGACAAGATGGTATCAGTACGGTGCGTTTACACCTTTATTTAGAGTACATGGGCAGTTTCCATACCGCGAGATTTACAATATAGCTCCCGAAAGTCATCCTGCATACCAAAGTATGCTTTATTATAGCAAATTGCGCTATCGTTTAATGCCCTACATTTACTCGATGGTAGGAAAAACTTACCATGAAGATTATACCATAATGCGTGGATTAATTATGGACTTTCCAAATGACAATGCGGTTAAAAACATAAGCGATCAATACATGTTTGGATCCTCTATGTTAATTAATCCGGTGTATAAATTTGGTGCAAAAAGCCGGGAGCTTTATTTGCCTGAAGGAACAAACTGGTATGATTTATATACCGGAAAATTTATCGCTGGCGGAAAAACTATCACTGCTGAAGCCCCATACGAAAAGATGCCTGTTTATGTAAAGGAAGGTTCTATTATTCCATTCGGCCCTGAACTACAATACACTTCCGAGAAAGCTGCAGACACTATTACCTTGTATGTATACACTGGTAAAGATGGTGCTTTTAACCTGTATGAAGATGAAGGCACAAATTATAATTATGAGCAAGGTATGTTTTCAAAAATCCCAATGATTTATAATGAAAAAAATAAATCTTTATTGATTGGAAATCGTATAGGAAATTTTAAAGGGATGCTAAAAACCAGGACTTTCAATATTGTTTTCGTGTCTGATAGTAAGCCGGAAAAGTTAGATTTTGAAGCAAGACCTCATCAAGTAATTACTTATAAAGGCATTGCCACTACTATAAAAATGTCACCAATTATTAACTAACACATATATGAACGAAAATTTACTTAAAACCACCTAACTAATTTAAAAATGGAAGAGCTGAAGAAAGCTCGTAATTATCACAACCACGAATTAATAAACCACAAGCATGAAAAAAAATTATTATTTAAAATACCAGAGATTACTGGCTCTGCTCTTTGCGTTCTTAATTGCAATTGTAGCAGGTGTGCCAGCAAATGCGCAAAGTCTAACATTGAAAGGTAAGGTTATTGCCAGTGCAGACAAACTGCCTTTACCAGGAGTTGGTGTTAAAATCAAAGGATCTTCATCAGGAACCACTACGGATGCTGAAGGTAATTTCGCGATTACAAGTAAAGCGGGAGATGTACTTGTTTTTTCTTTTATAGGATTTAAAGACAAACAAGTCACTGTAGGCAGTTCAAACAATATTACGGTGCGACTGGAAACTGATGTTGCAGCTTTAGATGAAGTTGTAGTTGTTGGGTATGGAACTATGAAGAAAACGGATCTAACAAGTTCACAGGTAACTATAAGTGCTGGTGATATCCAGCGCACCAATAATACTACTATCGATCAGGCACTTCAGGGAAGAGCAGCCAATGTTTATGTGAATTCAAACAGTGGTCAGCCAGGTGCTGCTCCTTCAGTTATCATTCGTGGTATTAGTTCATTAAGTTTATCTAACCAACCGTTATATGTTATCGATGGAGTTCAGATTAAGCTTGAAAAAGATCCTGATGGAACAACTTCGAATCCTTTAGCTGGTATTAATCCGGACGATATAGAAACCATTAACGTTTTACAAGGTCCTTCAGCTACTTCTATTTACGGCGCTGCGGGCGCTACCGGGGTTGTAGTTCTAACCACTAAAAAAGGAAAAGCGGGCGCTACAAAGATTACAGCAAATACATCTACTTCAATACAATCGGTGCCTCGTTTAGTTCCAGTAATGAATTTGCGCGAATGGGCAGAATATAGAAACATTTACGCCGCAGCGGGAGCAGCAACAGCAGATCCATTACTTGCAGATCCATCTATATTAGGAGAAGGGACTAACTGGCAGGAAGAGCTGTTCAGAAACACCATTTTTTCAAAAAATACACTTTCTTTAAGTGGGGGTAATGAGAAGACACTCTTTTATGTTTCAGGTGAATATCTGGATCAGCAAGGTGTCGCAGTAGGATCCGGATTCAAAAGGTATTCGACTACGTTGAATCTGACTAACGAGACCAGATCCTGGTTAAAAATAGGGACCAATTTGGGGCTTAATAGAAGAAACGAAATTGTAGGTGTTACGAACCAGGATATTTTACGTACCTCCGTTAGACAAAATCCGTCAATAGCCGTTAGAAATGCAAATGGAAGTTGGGCGGGTCCCAGTACCGCTCAATTCCAAGAGAACAATCCCATTGCACTAGCCTCTGTTAGTGATTATAAGAAAAGGATGACAGAGATGCGTGTGAACGTATTTGCGGATATTAAACCCCTTAAGGGCTTAACTTTCAGAAACCAGTTTGGCGGTACATTAAACAATGGAAATGAATATAACTTTCTTCCAACTTACCAGTTTGGAGGATTGTCTAATCTTGTTGCGGAATCAACCAGACGTAGTAGTAATGATTATTCGTACAATTTTGTAACCCAATTAAATTATGATTTCAAAGTTCGTAAACATAGCATTACCTCCATGCTGGCACACGAAATCAAACAATGGGGGTATGAGAATTTGAGTGGTACCAGAAGAGGGTTTGTTTCTAATAACATTCAAGACCTAAATCTTGGAGATGCCTTAACCGCGTCCAATAGTGGAGGGAAAGGGGCTTCTGCAACTGAAGGTTATTTTGGACGGATCAACTACGTATATAACAATAAATATATCGCACAGTTTACTTATCGTGCGGATGGTTCATCAAATTTTGGTCAGGATAATCGCTGGGGTTATTTCCCTTCAGCTTCAGTAGCATGGAGAATGTCTGAGGAAAACTTCATGAAAAATATTCCTATTATCAACGACTTAAAGTTGAGGTTTGAGTATGGCTTATCAGGTAATTCACCCTATGAAAACAGAACAGTATCGTTGATGACCCCTGTTCCGACAGGTAATGGTACAGGTTTTTTAAGCGATAACTTTAGTAATCCCGACTTGAAGTGGGAGGTTACTACCACCACCAATATTGGTTTCGACCTTCATATGCTTAACAATAGGATCGAGTTAATCGCTGATGCTTATATCAAGAATATTGATGATTTGATCACAACAGAGCAAGCTCCGTATTATAGCGGCGGTGATATTGCTTATTCAGCAGGTTATGTCAAATTTCCTCCTACTAATGTAGGGAGCATGAGAAATAGGGGTTTCGGTATTACATTAAATACAACCAATATTAATAAACGTGACCTGACATGGAAAACCGGGTTGAACTTCTCGCTAGACAGAAATAAAATAGGAAATCTGTATTCGTCTGCCGGATTAATTACAACTCAATTCAATTCTTCGCTTCAAACCAACAGCAAGCCTGGTCAAACAGTAGGCTTGTATACAGGCTATATTTACGAAGGACTTTTCCAAACAATTGATGAGATCAAAAAGTCTGCATTACCAGCCTCGGTACTTGATGCAAATAAAAATCCTATTATCGATCCTTCAACAGGTGTATGGGTAGGTGACATAAAGTACAAAGACGTAAATGGAGATGGCATGATCAGTGAACTGGATAGAACTGTTATCGGTAATCCATGGCCTAAATTTACATTCGGATTTAACAATTCGTTGTCTTATAAAGGGTTAGATTTTACAATGTTTTTTACCGGTTCTTATGGTAATGAGGCCTTTAACTATACACGTTTCGAGGTAGAAAGACCCAACGGTGCTAGTCCCAACAGCAACTATTATAGAACTGTATACAATTTTGCACGTCCTAGCAGTTTGGATAAAAATGATGCGAATGCTTATTTAACAAATCCGGGGCATGATATCGCTCGAATATCATTGAACGACGTAAATGGTAACAACCGGGCAACGCAAAACTTTGTGGAAGATGCGTCTTATCTAAGATTAAAAACTTTGGATCTAGGTTATAGCTTCCCTAAAAACCTGGTATCTAAAGCCAAAGTTTTAAGCGGCTTAAGAGCAGGAGTAAGAATTCAAAATGTATTTACTATAACCAAGTATAAAGGATATGATCCTGAAGTTGGTTTAAGCGGTATCGACAGAGGAAGATATCCATCGAGCAGAATGTATTCATTTAACCTAACTGCTGATTTTTAATCAACCATTAATAACGAAATATTATGAAATCCAAATATCTATTTCTAACACTTGCAATAACTGCTGCTTCAATGCAAGGGTGTAACAAGGACTTTCTCGAAAGACCACCGTTGTCAGCAATAGCTGATGCAAATTATTATTCCACTAAAGAGGAAGTAATGGCTGCAACCGCTCCATTATACAATATAGTGTGGTTTGATTATAACGATAAAGCTGCTCTGGCTTTTGGAGATGCCAGAGGTGGTTTAATGAAATCAAATGACCGGGGTATCTTTTACCGATTTGCAGTAAGTTCATCTGATGTAAGTACATTACTGCCAGGCTATAAATCTTTCTATAAGATAGTAGCACAAAGTAATCTGATTATTGAAGGAATAAGCCGCTATGCGATTAATGTTCCGGAAGCTGATAAAAAAGCAGCGATTAGTGAGGCAAAGTTTATGCGTGCCCTTGCCTACTATTATTTGGTTATGAATTGGGGCGATCTTCCAATTATTTATGATAATAAGGCGCAAATGCTTGATAAAAATCAAAGAAGAAATACCAAAGAGAGCATTTGGAAATTTATAATCAGAGACTTAAGATATGCTGCTGCGAATCTGCCTCCATTGCCTGCTAAAGAAGGTCGTATTACAAAATATTCCGCAGAAGGGATGCTTGCTAAAATGTATTTGACCAGAGCGGGGTTAAATACATCAAATGGCCCTACAGCCACTCGCAATCAAAGTGATTTAGATAGTGCTAAATATTTTGCGAATGATGTGATTAAAAACGGTCCTTATTCTTTATTACCTAAGTATGGAGATTTGTTTCTAAGCGCAAATAATAACAGCTCGAAAAATAACTCTGAAAGCTTGTTCGCGCTTCAATGGATGCCAATGAGAGAGCCATGGGGGGTAAATAACTCATTTCAGGCATATATGGCTTACGATCCAATTGTAACGGGTACAGGCGATGGCTGGGGACGTGCTCAGGGAGCTTCTGCCAATATGGTTCGATATTATATAGACAATCCGCAGGATTCTATCCGTAGAAAGCAGACATTTATGTTCCACCAGGACCCATATCCTGAATTAAACAGAAAGAATGGTGGAATAAAAAGCCCGAATACAGATATCGCCCAGATTAAAAAATATATCATAGGTACACCAGACGATAATGGTGGAAAGGGTGTGATTATGGGAGCCTTTATAAATACATATATGTTAAGGCTTGCTGAGGTTTATCTTATTCACGCAGAAGCAATATTAGGAAACTCGGCTTCAACTTCAAATGCGGACGCTTTAACATCTTTTAATGCGGTGAGAACACGTGCGGGAATGCCAACAAAATCTTCCATTACGTTCATGGATATATTCATGGAGAAACGGGTGGAGACGGCGATGGAAGGTACAGCATGGTACGACATTGTAAGATGGTCTTACTTCGACTTGAATAATGCATTGAATTTTGTGGGTGGCTTGAACCATGGGAACTACACCCTTACTTATAATACGGGCAGCAATCCCAGAACATGGACCTTTGTCGAAAAGACAACAGCGATGCCTGAATTGAAGTATCAGCCAACTCCTGTTAATATGTATTTACCAATACCGGAAACTGAAATGTCATTTGCTCCAAGCCTGGCATTAGATCCAGTTCCCTTTGATTTTAGTGTATTAAAAGATTAGTTAACCGTATAAAATTTTTATTATGAATCTTATTTTAAGACAAACTAAAAGCCTGGTACTTATAGTACTGCTTTTACAAAGCCTAAGTGTTTTGTTTTTGTCCTCTTGTAAAAAGGATGAATCGGAAGGCGGTGGCGGAACACCGGTAATTACCAATGTACGTCCGGTTGACCCGGCCATGAAAGACGTTTCTCTAACATCTGCATTACCGGGTACAAATATTGTTATTCAAGGTGATAATCTCACAGATATTGTCGACGTAACCTTCAATGATATTAGCGTCTCATTTAATTCTGCATTAGGGACTAGTAAGGCTATAATTTTGACGATACCCTTAACACATCCTACTGAAGCAACTTTGGAAAGTGCTTCTAATAGAGTCGTTGTTAAAACAACTCATGGAGAGGCTTCTTATAATTTTAAACTAACGCCGCCTCCTCCAGTAATTTATACCATGTCGAATGAATATGCAAAACCTGGTACCAAGGCAGTTTTAACGGGGTTAAATCTGTATAAAATTGATAAAATTATTTTCCCTGGAAACGTAGAGGCCACTACAGGTATTGTTACTAATAAAGAAGGAACAATGCTTGAAGTTACTGTTCCCGCCAACGCTACGCAGGCAGGCCCATTACAGGTTACTAACAAATATGGTTCGTCAACGTCTGTTTTATTGTATAACGATTTTTCTACGGGGGTACTCCAAAATGCAGATAACGTAAATAATTTCTCATGGGGTACTGGCTCTACGACTGATAATACATTATTTCCAGGAAATAATGGAAAGTACCACAGACTTACATTCACGAATGTCGGTGCAAATAACTGGAACTGGTGGGAAGGTGGTCGTTCGGTTAACTTGAATCAGGTTAACCTACCGGCAAATATCACTACGACCGATCCGGTTGAGAATTATGCGGTTAAATTTGAAATGTTTGTTAAAGAGCCTTGGAAAACCGGAACCATGTTTGTTCGCAAAGCTGGATCGTGGGATTACATAGTCCGCTGGCAGCCCTGGAAAGCTGGTGACGGAAGTTCTGTTGAATTTAAAACAGATTCATGGGTTACGATAACCCTTCCGTTAACGATGTTTAAAACTAAAACAGCAGCTGGTGACGGTTACGGTGACCCGGCACCAAACTTTTCAAAGCTGTTTGGTGTAAATTCAAGCGGCCAATTGAACAAAATAGAGTTTGGTGTTTTATTCGTAAATGACACACCAACTCCGGTTGCAAAATTTGATGCGGCTATTGACAATATGCGTATTGTGAAGATTAAATAATTAGATGAACCTGGCCTGGATGCATCAATTCCAGGCTTGGTTCATTATTAATGCGGGGTTGGATCTCTAGTTCAAATAGCTGGATATACTTAATTATCTTTGCCATTCTATTGCGAGCATCCCGCATACAGATTAAGTAACTTTTCTCATTTAATCGGAAAAGAATTATTGTCCGGATGTATGTCTCATAGCTTGACCAAACTTTTTAAAAAAATTCTGAGTAGTGAAAGACTTGTTTTTCTATGTACGTGTATAGTACTGTTGAATCTCAATTCTACTCATGCCCAAACTTCCGAACTATATAATTGGAACAGTGTAGCGATAGGAGGGGGTGGTTTTGTTTCTGCAATTATTACAGAGAAAAGTGAAGGTGTTATATACGCCCGAACAGATGTCGGTGGAGCTTATAGGCTTGACCGTACCTCAGGTAAGTGGATTCCTTTGATGGATTGGGCCTCAGATCAACAACAGGGGGCTCTGGGTGTAGAATCAATCGCTATTGATCCTCAAAGTCCTAATATCGTTTATATGTCAGCTGGGATACGTTATTTCAATAGTGGCAAAAGTTATATCCTTCGTTCCTCTGACTATGGAGCAAATTTTACCACTATCGAGGTGACGTCGCAGTTTAGGATCGACGGTAACGGTATGGGACGGCAGAATGGTGAAAAGTTACAGGTTGATCCGAACAACAGTGCTGTTCTTTTTTGTGGAACAAGAAGAAATGGCTTGTTTAAAAGCTCCAATGCAGGAAACACCTGGATCCCTGTGGGTAATATCCCTGCCTCTGTAACGATTACCCCTAATGATAATGGAATAAGCTTCATTTTGCTCGATAAATCAAGTGTTTCTGGAGGAAATACACAAAGAATTTTTGCCGGTATTTCGAGAACCGGCAGTGACCAAAATTTTTATAAAAGTGAGGATGGGGGGACAACATTTACAGCAGTAGTAAATCCAAATCTTGCCACGGCACTTATGCCACAGCGGGCCATATTCTCCGGCGATGGACATCTGTATATAACCTATGCTAATGGTGCTGGACCTCACGGGGGACTTGCCGGAGAGCCATTAGATAAAGGACAAATATGGAAATATAATATCTCTTCCGGAGCTTGGACCAATGTGTCTCCCAATCTAAATAGGTCTTACAGTGGTATAAGTGTTGATCCAACAAATCCTCAGCGTCTGGTTGCATCAACAATTAATGCATACTTGCAACAGGGTTCAGCATGGGGGGACAGATTTTTTATTAGTACTAATGGTGGAATAAGCTGGACTGATATAATCGAATCCAGAGGCTTCAGCATGGACCCAAATGGGGTGACTTGGGTTTCCAACTCATCTATCCACTGGGCTGGCTCAATAGAATTTGATCCGGCGAACACAAATCGTGTATTCGTTACATCGGGTAATGGGATTTTTATAAATGAAGATATTAACAGTTCCAAGACCTGGAAATTTACTGTTAAAGGACTGGAGGAAACTGTTCCATTAAATCTGGTAAGCATTCCTAATGGGCCCCTAATTTCTGTGATTGCAGATTATGATGGTTTCAGGCATGTGGATATAAAACAATATGCACCTATCCATAACCCTACAATGGGCACAACCACGGGTTTAGATTATGCCGTAAGCAATAAGAATAAAGTTGTGCGGGTTGGAGCTTCCATGTACTATTCGGACGATATGGGGCTAACCTGGACAAAAACTGCTGTAATTAATGGAACAAAAGGGCAAGTAGCATTATCGGCCGATGGAAACACGCTTTTACATTGTCCAGATGGATCTGCTACTTCTTATAGGTCGACAAATAATGGTTCTTCATGGACAGCCATTGCCGGCTTAAGTCTTAGTAATGCACGGCCAGTTGCTGATGGAGGAAATTCTAACAAGTTTTATGCCTACGACAATGGAGCTGCTGTTATGATGTTAAGTACCAATGGGGGGGCAACTTTTCTAGCAGGCGGAAATCCCGGAAGCGGAGGATCCAAAGTAATTCGTACAGTACCTGGAAGGGAAGGGCATCTTTGGGTGGCATTGTATGGAAATGGTTTGTCGCGTTCAATAAATTCAGGTGTAACTTTTACTAAACTTAGTAGTGTAAGTCAATGCGGTGCAGTTGGTATTGGGAAAGCTGCTCCGGGTAGCGCATACGAAACAATTTATATTTATGGTACTGTGAGCGGAGGTTTAGGGATTCACAGATCCGTAGACGAAGGAGCTACGTGGGTACGCGTTAATGATGATGCACATGAATACGGAGGACCGGCTAATGGCCAATTTGTAGTGGGTGATATGAATGTTTACGGACAAGTATACATGAGTACAGCTGGACGTGGTATAGCTGTTGGTACACCTATTCCGAAAAGAGAACTCATCTTCAGCACTCCGGTTTTTAATATTGACGAAAATAGTATAATGGCAACTTTAATTGGAACGCCATCAGTATCGGATCCTGAAGAAACTAATTTACATAACTGGTCTATAGCTTCAGGGAATACTAATAATGTCTTTTCTATTGATGCTGCTACTGGTAAAGTTAGTATTGCTACTGGCGCAGTGCTCGATTATGAAACTAAACCTACTTACGAACTTAATTTGGGCTTTCTGGATAAAGCTAACGAAGCCGCACGCGGGATAATTACTATTAACGTTAATAATATTAATGAAGCTCCAACAGATATCGCTTTAAGCAAATCAGTTGTCGTTCAAAATAATAATATCGGTGCAGTGGTCGGAACCTTGAGTTCTACAGATGCGGATGCTAATTCTTCTTTTACTTATTCCCTTATAAGTGGTACAGGAAGCACTGATAATGCAGCTTTTACAATTTCAGGGTCAGAACTTAAAGCAACTGTAGTATTTAACTATGATATTAAATCAATATATATTATTAGATTAAGAACTACCGACAACGGTGGCTTAAGCTTTGAAAAGGTTTTTACTATCACGATAAATAAAGTGGCAGGCCTTCCTGTAACAAATTTCACGGTTAAAGCTGTTAATGAGGTGTGTTCGACGAATAATGATGGGAAAATTATTGTTACGGCGGCAGAATTATTAAATTATAAGGCTATACTTACTGGTACGAATACAAGTGCAGAATTTCCTTTTACCACTAGTTTAGAAATTCCATCGCTTAATCCCGGAATTTATTCGCTTTGTATTACTGCAGAGGGAGTGACTAACTTCACTCAATGTTATAATCTAACATTAACTGAGCCACAACCCTTGTCTGTTTACTCTGCCGTAAATGCATTAGATAAAAAACTAGTCTTGAACTTGTCAGGAGCAACTTCTTATCGAATAGTATTTAATGGTAAATCTTATACTACGTCAGCTAATACTATTACTTTAAATATGGAGAGTGGAACGAATAATTTGTTGGTGAGTACAGATAAGAACTGTCAAGGAGTACTTAAGAAAAGTTTTTTCCTGGAACATGATAAAAGGATTTATCCCAATCCCTTTGATAATACCTTGTTTGTAAATATGGGTAATGATTCGTCTCGGATAGTTCAAGTTGACTTGTATTCCCTTTTGGGATTCCCCGCATACTCGAAGCAGCTTGTATCCGAAAATTCTGTATTTCATTTAGATTTATCTGATTTGACTAGTGGTGCTTATGTTTTGAAAATCAAAACAGCGATGAATCAAAGTTCTTCTAAAATAGTTAAGCAATGAAGCAGCTATCTATCATATTGATTCTATTAGTCTTGTTAGCCTGGAAAAAGGGCAAGAAATCAGAGCCTGCTCCGAATCCATCAAATGTTGTACTTATTTCTCCTGCATCTAATTCGGCATGTACCGTAGGGACAGTTGTTTCTGCTACAGAAAGCACTGTAATATTGACTTGGAATAGTTCGGCTAATACCGAAACATATGATGTTCATATTAAAAATCTCATAACAGGGGCAATTAGCATAAAGCCTTCTTCTTCTACACAGCTGTCTGTTAATTTAATACAGAATACCCCATACCTCTGGTATGTTGTTTCAAAATCGGGTCAAACGACTTCTACGGGCGAAAGCGAGGCTTGGAAGTTTTATAATGCCGGAGTTGCAGCCTCGTTTTATGCTCCGTTTCCGGCAGAACTAACCCTGCCCGCCAACTTTCAATCTGTAAATGCAACAACTGGGAAGACTACATTGCAATGGAAGGGAAGTGATACTGATAATGATATCTCAGGTTACGATGTTTACCTGGGAAGTAATGCAACAAACATGGTTAAGATAAAAGATAACATCGCTGAAAGTGTTGTTAATGACGTTCCCGTGTCATCGGGGAACACCTATTATTGGAAAGTCCTAACTAAAGACAGTAAAGGGAATACCTCAACTTCTGAGATTTATAGTTTTAAAGTGAACTAATATTGCAGGTGAGAATATTTTTGCTGCTTTTATACACTTTTATGGTTTATTACACAGGATTTTATAGAATACTTAACATTTGTGCCCCTAATTTTTTACAATGAGAATTGATGATTAAAGTACTTTCATGAAAAATAACCGATTAGAATCAGGATAAATAAAAATGAGATAATGAAAGATGGATCTGCAATTTTATTGTACCTCCATCTGATATGTTGCTCGCTTTTAACCCTCTAGTTTTTTGATAAACGCGCCATAGAGCGAAGGGATGATAGCAGCAATTTTGAAGAATAGATAAATTGAATAAGTTTATAAAGACCTCACCTTTTAAATTGGTTATGTACTGTATAGAGCAGGTCTCCCCGACCTGCTCCAGTACAATTTTTGGTGAATAAAATTTTAAACACATTTATGCCGCACATACCGAAACCTGCTTCTTTGATTAAAGCGGTCGTATTAGTGATTTTATCCTTGTATTCCCTTTGTCTTGATGCGCAGACAAAGCCGAACTCGGCCAGAGAGCATTTGCTAATGGATTTTGGGTGGCGTTTTGCATTCGGACATCCTTATGATACCAAAAAAGATTTTAATAACGGTATAGGGTACTTTTCATATCTGGCTAAAACCGGCTATGGAGATGGCGCAGCCGCTCCGGGGTTTGATGACAGGAGCTGGCGAAAGCTTGATTTACCTCACGATTGGGCTGTGGAGCAAGGATTTGACTCAAAAGCAAGTTTAAGTCATGGCTTTAAGGCTATAGGCAGAAATTTTCCTGATGTTAGTGTAGGTTGGTACCGTAAATCATTTAAAATTCCTGCCAGTGATTTAGGTCGTCGTATTTATATTTCTTTTGACGGGGTTTTTCGAAATTCTATAGTTTGGATTAATGGACATTATTTAGGAAATCATCCAAGTGGATATCTCGGTTTTGATTATGATCTGACCGATTATCTCAACTATGGCGGTGATAACGTAATCGCTGTACGCGCAGATGCAACTATGGAAGAGGGATGGTTTTATGAAGGGGCAGGAATATATCGCCATGTATGGCTAAATAAGTTTGATGATTTGCATGTTGCGACTGATGGCACATTTGTAACTTCCCAGCTAAAAAATAACGACGCATTCCTTGCGATAAAAGCAACGGTTATTAATGAAGGAAAACTGCCCAAATCCTTTTCGGTAAGCCAGGAAATTGTTGATGCCGATGGAAAGCATCTAGCATCGGCAGACCTTCAGAATCTAAGTTTAAATCCTTATGAATCAAAGGAGTTTTCTTCCGAAATAATGGTGGCTAATGCTAAGCTTTGGTCATTAGAAACACCTTATTTGCACAAATTGGTTACCGTCATAAAGCGGGGTAATGTTACAGTCGATCGCTACGAAACCGTTTTTGGTATCCGAACTATGCATTTTGATGCTGATGAAGGTTTTTTCCTTAACGGAAAGCATATAAAGATAAAAGGTACCAACAATCACCAGGATCATGCCGGTGTTGGTTCGGCGATGCCCGATATGCTGCAGGATTTTCGAATAGCAACTCTAAAGCAGATGGGAAGCAACGCTTACCGATGCTCTCATAATCCCCCAACCCCCGAATTACTTGATGCTTGCGACCGCTTGGGAATGCTTGTTATTGATGAAAATCGACTCATGGGAATTGCTTCAACTCAATTGGCAGATTTAAAGCGGCTTATTCTCCGAGACCGGAATCATCCAAGTATTATTTCCTGGTCCATCGGAAACGAAGAATGGCATATTGAAGGAAACATAACGGGAGCCAGAATTGCAGGTACCATGCAGGCATTCGCTAAAAGCATCGACTCTACTAGAGTGATCACAAATGCTGTCAGTGGTGGAGTTGGGAGTGGAATTTCGACCGTGATTGATGTCATGGGATACAACTATATTGCGACTAAGAATACCGATGAACATCATAAGAAATTTCCATCGCAAATGAGCTGGGGCACTGAAGAAGGTTCTACAGTTACATCAAGAGGGATTTACTTTGACGATAGGAAGAACAATCAATTAGCAGCTTACGACAAAGCGCAAAACCAATATTTCTACAGTCTGGAAAAGGGCTGGAAACACTATGCTGACAGGGATTATCTCGCGGGAATGTTCATCTGGACAGGTTTTGATTACAGAGGTGAGCCTACTCCATTCGGATGGCCTTCAACCGGCTCATATTTTGGTATGGTTGATCAATGTGGCTTTGCTAAAGACTATGTTTACTACTTAAAATCCTGGTGGACAGAGAAACCTACTATTCACATTCTTCCGCACTGGAATTGGGCAGGGCGAGAAGGGCAGGAGACAATTGTATGGGTGTACAGCAATGCTGATGAAGTTGAGCTTTTTCTCAATAATGAGAGTCAGGGTAGAAAGCCTATGGAAAGAAATGGACACCTGGAGTGGAAAGTTAAATATGTGCCCGGAACACTACGTGCACAAGGTTATAAAAACGGCAAGGCATCAATAACGGACATTGTAAAAACCACTTCAGAGGCAGTTGCAATTCATTTATCCTCTAACATAAAAAACTTCAATGCTAACCGGCAAGATATTGCTATGATAACTGTGGATTTGAAAGACAAAAATGGATTGCACATCCCGACCTCAACAAATGAGATTAAGTTTACCGTTGAAGGTCCTGGAAAAATAATTGGTGTCGGAAATGGTGATCCAACTTCGCTCGAAGCAGATAAATATCTTGAGACAATAACTACCTTACGTATTTCAAATTTGAAAGAAAAAATTGTTGAAAGTCTAGAGAACCGTCCCGAAACATCTGCTGATTTTGATGATTCTAACTGGCAGAAAGCCTTTATTGATGAACGAACAGAGAAATTTGCTCAATCTGCCAATGCAATTGTTTACCGTGGAAGCTTTGATCTAACTGATGCCGATCTCAGTGCTAAGGTGACTTTCTTTTATAACAGCATTGGTAAACAACAATCTTTGTTTGTCAACGGAAAAGAAATTGGTAAAAACCTTCCGGAAAATAGTAAAGGAGATGAGTTTAAATTAAATCCGTCAATGTTAAAAGTTGGAACAAATACTATTGCAATTGTTGCTACACCTTTGTTTAAAAAACAGAGTTGGGAATCAGTTAATGCTGATCCCGGACTTTTACAAATCGTTAATCCGGCTGAACAATGGAAACGGAAATTATTCAGCGGCCTGGCCCAGGTAATTGTGCAATCAACTGGCGAAGCTGGTGAAATAACCCTGAGAGCAAGTTCTGAAGGATTAAAACCCGCTATAGTAAAAATACAGGCACAAGCAATAAAGCCCGAGCCAATTGTCGACTAATACAAATCATTCATGAAAGGACTACTACTCCCTTTAACGATTGCTTTTTTTTTATTGTCCAGCCTGAACCCGGATGTTTTTGGTCAGAATACCGAGTACTTCTATTTGTCTGGCAAAGATAAAGACCATACTAATACCTGGGATTTTTATATCAACACAGGCATGAAAAGTGGCGTGTGGAATAGAATACAGGTTCCTTCAAATTGGGAACAGCAAGGGTTTGGTTCTTATAATTATTTTACAGATAAAAACAATCCGGAAGAAACCGGGCAATACAAGTACAACTTTAAGGTGCCATCGAGTAGTGTTTCAAAAAATGTATTTATCGTATTTGAAGCATCGATGACTGATACTGAAGTTAAAATTAATGGCAAGCCAGCCGGTCCAATTCATCAGGGTGGATTCTACAGGTTTAAATACAACATTACAAACTTGTTGAATTTTGGCGGAGACAATCTTCTTGAAGTAACTGTAAGAAAACATTCAACTAACGAATCTGTAAATCAGGCTGAACGAAAAGCGGATTTCTGGTTGTTTGGCGGCATCTTCAGACCCGTTTATCTTGAAATAACACCGAAAACATATATTGATAGAATAGCCATAAATGCTAAAGATAGCGGCCATTTAGAACTGAATGCTTTTATTTCCGGTGTAAACAATGGAGGAAGTTTAAAAATGCAGGTTCAGACACTTAGCGGCCAGGCCATTGCCGCTCCCGTGTTTGAAAAATTAGCTCCCGGGCAGGAGCGGGTTTCTCTGAAACAACAAATAAACGGTATTATACCCTGGAACCCGGAACTTCCGCAGCTTTATAACCTGATAGTATCTATTGTAGGAGCTCAGGGAAAAGAAATTCATCGTCTAAAGCAGCGTTTTGGTTTCAGAACTACAGAAATGCGGCTCAGGGACGGCTTCTACGTAAATAACAAGAAAGTTATTTTTAAAGGGGTTAACAGGCATAGTCACTGGCCAGAAACCGGCAGAACACTCAGTAAAGAAATTTCTCTGATGGATGTGAAATTGATCAAAGAAATGAATATGAATGCAGTTAGGATGTCGCATTACCCACCCGATCAGCATTTTCTTGATGTGTGTGATTCTTTAGGTCTTTTTGTAATTGATGAGTTAACCGGCTGGCAAGCAAAATACGATACCGTGGTTGGCAAAAGGCTGGTGAAGGAATTGGTAGAGCGCGATGTAAATCACCCCTCGATCATAATGTGGGCAAATGGCAACGAAGGTGGCTGGAATACCGGACTGGACCAGGAATATAATAAGTACGATCCGCAACAGCGTTGGGTCATTCATCCCTGGGAAAGATTTAACGGAACAGATACGAAGCATTATCCCGATTATAACTATGTGGTAAACTCCGTATTATATGGGCAGGATGTGTTTTTTCCAACGGAATTTATGCATGGTTTGCATGATGGCGGCCATGCAGCGGGATTGGAAGATTTTTGGAGTTTAATGCTTAAGCATCCCTACGGAGCAGGCGGTTTTTTGTGGGCATTACATGATGAAGGTACTGCAAGAACCGACAATAACGGAAAAATAGACGTAGCCGGAAATTCAGCACCCGATGGAATTGTTGGTCCGCATCGTGAAAAAGAGGCAAGCTTTTTTGCCATCAAAGAAATATGGTCACCAATCCATATAGAAATGAAGGAGCTGCCTCAGAATTTCGATGGTAAGTTGCTCGTAGAAAATAGGTACATCTTCACCGATCTAAAATCCTGTTCTTTTCAATGGAGGCTCGCTTCCCTACCTCAGCCAGAAAATACCGGACAGACAAAAATGACTGCGACTGGAAAGGTGGCTTCAATTCCCTTAGCCCCTGGAGCCAGAGCTAAGTTTTTCCTGGATCTGCCTGCAGATTGGAGAACCAGTGATGTGCTTTATCTAAGTGCGTATGGCCCCGATAAAAAGGAAGTTTATACATGGACTTGGCCAATAAAATCGCCGGAATCATATATCAAAAAGTTTCCATCTTCACTCGATACTTCTCTCCCTGAGATTGTCGATCAGGATTCGATGTTAATCATTAAATCGAATCAGCTAAGATATTTCTTCTCAAAAAGGACCGGATATCTTGAAAAAGTGATTAATCAAAAAGCAGAAATCCCGTTATCGGGTGGGCCGGTGCTTGCTGGGGTTAAGCACACGCTGAAACAGATAAATCATTATGCAAACGGGAACGATTACGTTTTTGAACCACTTTACGAAGGGCCGTCGCAATTTAAAGTGAAATGGGTATTCAGTCCGGATAGACCTGCGCGGTTAGATTATCAATATTCTATCAAGGGTGAATTTGACTTTTCGGGTCTGACCTTTAATTATCCGGAAGAGATGATTACCGGAATGCGATGGCAAGGGAGAGGTCCCTACAGGGTTTGGAAGAACCGATTGGGAGGACAGCAATTTGGTGTTTGGCATAAGTATTACAATAATGCCATAACAGGTGAAGACTGGAATTATCCGGAATTTAAAGGTTATCACGCAAATGTGCATTGGGTTACTATAGAAAATAAGCGCACGTCATTTACAGTATATAGCGGGTCTGAAAATATGTTTTTTCAAATGCTGAAACCCCTAAAAGCAGCTGCCGCAACTAACAATAATACTGCTCCTGCATTCCCGGAAGGCAATATCGGATTCTTACAGAGCATCAGCCCGATTGGGACTAAGTTTCAAAGTGCGGATAAGATGGGCCCTCAAAGCCAAAAAAATATTCAATTAAACTATACACCAATAAGCGGAAGCCTTTGGTTTGATTTTAAATAAACTACAATACAATATGATAGACCTTATCCAAAAAAAGAAGAGTTTGTTAATCATGGCTCTTTTCTTTATAACCTTCAGCAGTACTGCACAAATTCAGGACATGAAGTTACTAAATGTGCCGGTTGACATTAGTCCCGACTTTAGAGACTTTACAAATACCTATTACCTGGCTGATAGCCTGTCGAGGTTCAATCCGGCAACAGCAAGTGGTGAGATCTTATATAAACGGTATAATTTCGTTACACGTCAGGCTTTTGATAATATGCTGGGTGTTTTGAGCCCTGCTAAATCGAACGAATTTCCCGGAACAGAATATGCAGCATCGCCATCTTTGCCATTTTCTATCGAGTTTGTATCTCCTCGAACAGTTCGCATCAGAACTACTTCCGGTTTTCAGGTTAAGCCAAATCAAGAATCTTTGATGCTTGTAAACGGCAAAGCCCCGGTGGACAAATCATGGAAGTATTCAAAAATTTCTGGCGGACATCGTTACACCAGTAACTTTGGTTCAGTAACTGTATTTGAACATCCCTGGCATGTAGAATTACGTGATGCAAATGGCCGTCTGCTTACTAAAACTATTCACAATAAAGATAACGCTGATTCCACTTATACTCCAGTTGTCCCTTTTGGTTATGTAAGAAGAGCTTCCGACTATTCCCGTAGTATGTCTGCAGCTTTTTCACTTTCCCCGGGCGAGAAGATTTTTGGTTGTGGAGAATCTTTTACAGGATTCGATAAGCGTGGACAAAAAGTGGTTTTATGGGCCGATGATGCCAACGGAGTTCAAAATGAAACCATGTACAAACCCATTCCATTTTTTATGAGCAGCCGTGGTTATGGTATGTTTATGCACACTTCAACGCCTATTACCTGTGATTTTGGAAAATACTTTAGCGGGATTAATTCTATGATGATTGGGGATGACGAACTGGATTTATTTGTTTTTTTAGGTGAACCTAAAGATATTTTAAATGAGTATACCAACCTTACCGGAAAATCTCCAATGCCACCTTTATGGTCTTTTGGATTTTGGATGAGCAGGATAACTTATTTATCTGAAAAAGAGGGGCGTGATGTAGCTGCAAAACTCCGTGCCAATAATATTCCTGCCGATGTAATTCATTATGACACTGGTTGGTTTACCACCGATTGGAGAACTGATTACAAGTTTGCCCCCGATAGATTTAAAGACCCTGCTAAACTTTTAACAGACTTAAAAAAAGATGGGTTCCATGTTTCTTTGTGGCAGTTGCCTTATTTCACTCCCAAGAACACTCTTTTCAATGAATTAGTTCAACAAAATCTGGTTGTAAAAGATGCTAAAGGAAATCTTCCTTATGAAGACGCTGTGTTGGACTTTTCAAATCCTGCCACTGTTAAATGGTATCAGAATAAAATTGCAGGACTATTAAAGCTGGGTGTCGGCGCTATCAAAGTTGATTTTGGTGAAGCAGCACCTGCAAACGGACTTTTTTATTCAGGTCGCACAGGTTTCTATGAGCATAATTTATATCCTTTACGTTATAATAAAGCTGTCGCTGATATTACGAAACAAGTTACTGGAGAGAATATCATATGGGGAAGAAGCACCTGGGCCGGTAGTCAGCGCTACCCACTTCATTGGGGTGGCGATGCTGCAAATACCAATACGGCCATGGCTGCTGAACTACGTGGCGGCTTGTCTTTTGGCTTATCAGGATTTGCTTTCTGGAGTCATGATATCGGAGGTTTTGTTCAAAAATCTCCCGAAGATTTGTATGGCAGATGGGCTGCATTCGGCTTTCTATCCTCGCACACCAGAAGTCATGGTGCACCGCCAAAAGAACCTTGGGAATATAGTCCTGATTTTTTGAAAACTTTTAGAACAACAGATGAAATGCGTTATAAACTGATGCCTTATATCTATGCACAGGCTAAAGATTGTTCAGAACGCGGTCTGCCAATGGTTCGGGCTTTATTCGTCGAATATCCAAATGATCCCGGCTCATGGTTAATTGATGATCAATATTTGTTTGGTTCGGATATGTTAGTTGCACCTCTAATGGAAAACACGCAGGACCGTAACGTATATCTTCCACCAGGCCAGTGGATCAATTACCAAAGCGGTGAGACTTATTCTGGCGGCTGGCATAAAATTAAACCCGGACAAGTAAGAGCGGTAATATTGGTCAGAAGCGGTTCGGTCATTCCTCATATAAAGCTGGCTCAGTCTACTATGAAAATGGATTGGTCGAATATTGAATTGGTTTCTTATACAACTAATGGTGGTGATTCTGAGGGGCTTGTTTGTCTTCCATCGGACAACGTTCTTAAAAAAGTTTTAGTTTCAGGAAATACCATAAAAACTGACCCTTATTCGGGAAAAGTAAAGTGGTTATTGACTTCATCTAAATAAGACTAGCCGATGTTTAAAGCAATAGCTGTTATAATTGGATTGCCTTGTTTCCTGTTTGCAGGGATGATGCAGGCTATTGCCCAAAATAAATATCCATTTCAGGATTACAGGCTTTCCACAGAACAAAGGGTAAGCAATATTATCTCTCTTCTCAGTTTAGAGGAAAAAATAAATTGCCTTGGTACTAATCCAACTGTCGAACGACTAGGGATAAGGGGATCCGGCCATGTAGAAGGTCTGCATGGTCTGGCATTGGGTATTCCAGGAAATTGGGGGCGCAACACGCCGGTTCCTACTACTACATTTCCTCAGGCAATAGGAATGGCGGAAACCTGGGATCCTGAGTTATTAAGGCAAGCTGCAGATATTGAAGCAACAGAGGCAAGATATTATTCTCAAAATGAAAAATATAAAAAGGGAGGTTTAGTAATTAGAGCACCCAACGCCGATTTAGGTCGTGATCCCCGGTGGGGAAGGACGGAAGAATGTTATGGTGAGGATGCTTTCTTTAATGGAACAATGGCGGTTGCCTTCATCAAGGGACTGCAGGGTGATGATCCTAAATATTGGAAAACCGCTGCGCTGATGAAACACTTTCTTGCTAACAGTAACGAGAAAGGCAGAGATAGCAGTTCATCTGATTTTGATGAACGCTTATTACGAGAATATTATTCTGTTCCTTTTAGAATGGGAGTTATAGAGGGGGGATCGAGGGCATATATGGCAGCCTATAATCGGGTAAATGGTATTCCTCAAACAGTTAATCCCATGCTGAAGAATCTTACGATTAATGAGTGGGGGCAAAATGGCATAATCTGTACAGATGGCGGCGCGTATAAAATGCTTGTAAATGCCCATAAATTTTTCCCTGGCTTTGAAGAAGCCGCCGCGGCATGTATAAAAGCTGGTATTAATCAATTTCTTGATTCATATCAAGATGGTGTAAAGGGTGCTTTAGAAAAAGGATTACTTCAAGAATCAGATATTGACAATGTTTTAAAAGGTGTGTTCAGAGTAATGATAAAACTCGGTCAGTTAGACCCTCCGGAAATGGTTTCTTACACTAAAATTAAGGACGGACCGGAGCCTTGGTTATCAGAGAAACATAAATCTTTCGCCAAGTTAATCACTCAAAAATCTGTTGTATTATTGAAAAATAGAGGCAATCTGTTGCCTTTAAATAAAAACAGTCTAAAATCTTTAGCCATACTAGGCCCGCGTTCAAAAGAGGTTTATGAAGATTGGTATAGTGGAACATCAGGATACAGTATAAGTCCCCTCGAAGGAATAAAAAATAAGGTCTCAGCCGAAACGATCATCAGTCATACTACGGATTATGATCTTGGAGTTACGTTGGCCAAGAGCGCGGAAGTAGCTATTCTGTTCGTCGGAAATCACCCTACAGGAAATGATGGCTGGGCGAAAGTCTCTCATCAGAGTGAAGGAAAAGAAGCTGTTGATCGCGAAGAAATTAATTTAGAAGGTTCTCAGGAAGATTTTATTAAGAGGGTTTTAGCTGTAAATCCAAGAACAATTGTCGTATTGATCAGTAGCTTTCCTTATGCTATTAACTGGGCGCAGCAAAATGTTCCTTCGATCTTACATGTCACACATAATAGTCAGGAATTGGGATCAGCTTTAGCTGATGTAATTTTTGGGGATGTTAATCCTGGAGGAAGGCTGGTTCAAACCTGGCCAAAATCGTTACAGCAATTATCCGACATGATGGATTATGATATCAGAAAGGGTAGAACTTATATGTATTTAAAAGATGAGCCATTATATCCATTTGGCTTTGGTTTGAGCTATACTACTTTCGAATACCGAAATCTTAGAACCAGTTCATCAAATCTTAATAGAAAAAACAAAATTTCTATAAATATTGATGTTAGAAATTCAGGTCAAGTATCCGGCGACGAAGTGGTTCAATTATATGTAAGACATTTAAACTCGAAAGTACAGCGACCGATAAAAGAACTGAAAGGATTTAAGCGAATAACTCTGAATCCGAATGAAACAAAAACAGTGACCATCGTTTTAAAGGCTGAAGATCTTTCTTATTGGAATGAAAGATTAGAAAAGTTTGTTGTCGAAAATGACAAAATAGAACTTTTAGTAGGAAGTTCCTCATCAGCTATACACGTACGAAAAATTATAAATATCAATTAAACAACAATGAGAAAAATCATTTTTACAAGTATTGTAGCCGGCTTTTTTTTCTGTACAGGCAAGTCTAATGCTCAACAGAAAATTGATCCGGCTACGGAAGCGAAGATAAGCGATCTTTTAAAGCAGATGACTCTGGAAGAAAAGATTGGGATGATTCACGGTAATTCATCTTTCACATCAGCAGGTGTAGCGCGACTAGGTATCCCCGAATTAACGATGTCTGATGGTCCGCATGGAGTGCGCCCTGAACACGGCAGAGATTGGTCGCTTGATAATAATGGTAATGATTCTTCCACTTATTTGCCGGTTGGTATTTCACTGGCCTCGACCTGGAACCCACAATTAGGGTACGCTTTTGGTTCTGTACTAGGCAGTGAGGCTAAATTCAGAGGTAAGGATATAATTCTTGGGCCCGGAATAAATATATTACGTACACCCCTGAATGGCCGTAATTTCGAATATATGAGTGAGGATCCTTATTTGATATCTAAAATGGTAGTTGGATACATTAAGGGCGTCCAAGATCAAGGAATTTCGGCTTGTGTGAAGCACTTTATTGCAAATAATCAGGAAACAAAACGGGATGGTATAAATGTAGAAATGAGTGAGCGTGCTTTACGGGAAATATATCTTCCTGGTTTCAAAGCAGCGATAGTTGAAGGCGGTGCAAATAGTGTAATGGGAGCTTATAACAAGTTTAGAGGCGAATATTGTACTTATAACGAATATTTAGTGAATAAGATCTTAAAAGGAGAATGGGGATTTAGCGGCCTTATGATGAGTGATTGGGGAGCAATTCATAACACAAAAGCAGCTTTACTTGGTGGCGCAGACTTAGAAATGGGCTCTGATATTGGTAAACCCGCGTTTAAATTTCCTGATTTTTACTTTGCAGAGCCCGCTTTAAAAATGGTTCGAAGCGGTGAAGTAGCAGAATCAGTGATAGATGAAAAAGTTCGTAGAATCCTGAGAGTTATGTTTAAAACAAACATGATTAATTCTGCCCGGACACCGGGTTCATATGCAACAAAAGAGCATTCAGCGGTGGCAAAAAAAGTTGCTGAAGAAGGTATCATTCTGTTAAAAAATAAAGGGATTTTGCCACTTCAGAAAAGTTCCACTAAATCAATAGCAGTTATTGGCGCAAATGCAAACCGTGATAATGCAATGGGAGGCGGGAGTTCGCAGGTGCGTCCTAAATACGAAGTAACTCCTCTTGAAGGCCTTCAGGCTTGTGTGGTCAACAATACAGCTATTCGTTTTTCTCAGGGTTATACAATTGCCAGAGGTGCGCAAGCTGATTCAAAACTGATCGACGAAGCGGTGGAAAATGCTAAAACCGCACAGATAGCTATTGTAGTCGGAGGCTGGACCCATGGATATAACTATGACATATGGGATGATAATGCTTTTGATGCTGAAGGTGCAGATAAACCAAATATGACCATGCCGTTTGGTCAGGATGAATTAATATCAGCAGTTATAAATGCTAATCCAAATACAATCGTTGTGCTTTTTGGAGGCGGAGCAATGGATATTACTAAATGGCAGGGTAAAGCAAAAGCTATTTTACAAGTAGGCTATCCAGGTTTAGAAGGGGGAACTGCTTTGGCAGAAATTTTATTCGGTGATGTAAATCCCTCTGGTAAGTTAACCTTTTCATGGCCTAAAACACTAGCAGATGCACCTGCCCATAAAATCGGAGAGTATCCTGGGGATAGCATTACAGTGAAGTACAAGGATGATATTTTCGTTGGATATCGTTATTTTGATAAATATAAAGTTAAGCCCCAGTTTAGCTTCGGACATGGACTGTCTTACAGCAAATTTAATTATGGTAAGCTTAACACAAGTATTGCTAACGGTGTCGTAACAGTTAGATTGACTGTCGAAAATGCCGGTAGTCATCCAGGAGCAGAAGTCGTGCAAATGTATGTGAAGGATAGAAAATCTTCAGTCGTGCGTCCTGAAAAGGAATTAAAAGGATTTCAAAAGGTGTTTCTAAATGCTGGAGAATCCAAAGAACTTACATTTACGTTAAACCCGGATGCATTTAGCTTCTTTGATGAAAAGCAAATGAAATGGGTTCAGGAGCCTGGTGATTTTGAAATTCTTGCTGGAAGTTCTTCTTCAGATTTACGGGCGAAGAAGAAAATTAGACTTTAAATTGAAAAAAAGCTAAATCTAAAAAGTACAAACCGGGTGTATATGGGTAGCCATGTACATCCGGTAGTTAAGTATTGAAAAATCCTTTCTCCAATCTCCCCTTTTTCTTCAACATCTAATCTTTCAAAACCCAATTTAAAATTAGCTGTTTTATATCTGCAAATCTATACAGCTATGAGAATTATAATAACAGAACCCGTAACGGATACTGCAATTGAATTAGATGCTGAACCAGAGGATTATAATGGTGAACCGGGCTGGCGCATAATATATCCCAGCAAAGATTCATTTGTAATTGTTCATAAGGGCGGAGAATGGAACGTAATGGATGATGAAAATCTAAATCCGGAAATCATAGAAAAGATAGGGAAGGCGCTCTACTCTCAGGTGCGCTAGATTTTTTTAAATTTTAGTATAAGAAATCATGACAGTTACCGTAAAAGAGCCCGGCAGCGGAATACCCCTACAGTTGCAGGTAAAGCCTGAAAGATACAATACCGAGCCGGGATTTAGAATAAGTTACGCGAACGGTGCGAGTTTTTTTATTTCGAATAAGTTGGGTACCTGGCGCCTATTAGACGACCACCACGTTGAACCCGAATTGCTGATAGAAATAGGCCTTGCCATTGAGGGTATATATAAAGAGAAACTTTAATTGTGCCGGGAATATAGGTTGTTAATAACAGCCAAAACAATAAACATTTTTTAAATTCTGGTGCTGGACATCCAATCTGTACAAGAAAGCACATCTTAAATGACTTCTTTTCTTAATCTCATCCCCCTTAACGGAGCTCAATTGTAATATTTCAGAGGTTTTATTAATATTTTTTTGATAAATCCCTATGATTTGCATCTCCTTGGATAATTATTTCTGAAATCTTTTTAACTTGGGGGCTCATTTATAAACCAAAATCATTTAAAAATAATTATATGCTGCACGAACCCGCCGTTGAAGTGGGCATTGAAAATGCCTCGAAGAAGAAAGCCAACCTGGGTGTATGGTTCTTTTTTCTCTATCTTTTTTTCTATGCCGGCTTTGTTGTCATCGGAGTTTTGAATTACGAACTGATGGCTGTGGAGATTTTCGCCGGATTAAACCTGGCGCTTGTTTACGGAATTGGGCTAATTGTATTTGCAGTGCTGCTGGGCATTCTGTATAACTATTTCTGTTCAAAATATGAAGATGATTTAAACACAAAAGAGCCTAAAGCATGATTTACGAAGTTTCTTATATCGCCATTTTCTTTTTTGTAATTTTTGTAGGCTTAGTACTCGGACTGTCATTCTACTTTGCCCGCAAAACAAGTTCGGCATCGTCATATTATGCGGCTGGAGGACAAATTCACTGGGCCGTAAACGGGATTGCTTTCGCAGGAGATTATTTGTCTGCAGCTTCTTTTCTCGGTATCTGCGGAATGATCGCGACCTTCGGCTTCGACGGTTTTTTATATTCCATAGGATTCCTCGCTGGCTGGATCGTGGCTTTGTTTTTAATAGCCGAACCGCTTAAACGACTGGGAAAATATACTTTTACCGATGCGTTGAATTCTACCTTCAAATCGAGGGCTATTACATTAACCGCTGCAATAAGCACTCTTATTGTTTCCATTTTTTACCTGATCCCGCAAATGGTTGGAGCTGGTGATTTGGTGACACCTCTTTTAGGTTTTCCACATTGGGTGGGCGTAGTACTTGTAGGGGTGGTGGTGATTTTTATTGTTGCCAGCGCAGGGATGACCTCAACCACTTATGTTCAGTTTTTAAAAGGCGGTTTGTTACTGGTTTTGTCCATAATTCTGTCAGTTTACATTCTTAAAAATGGATTTACCTTAAATCCTGATCATAAGAATCAGACCTATCATAAATTTCTGACGCTTTCTCCAGAGATGGCTGATACCACTGTGCAAGGTGTGGAGGGCTGGAAGGTCATTTCACAGCAACAGGTAAAAGGAAAAGATTTTGTGAAACTGGAAAAAGATGGCGTTGAACGCTGGTTTCATTTGGTAAAGAATACGGACGACAGCTATGTGTTAAAAGAAGCGCTCTCGATTTCTGAGGGAGATAAAGGATTGCTTTACAATGGTCGGGCAAAGGCAGATGCCAGCTTCTTCCAGGTAGGTCATATGAGTAAGATTGTAGTTGATGGAAAGGAAGTGGATAAAACCGGACCCGTGGGACCATTTAAATTCCTAGCTACCATCAAAGAGAGTGAAATCGTTCGTTTTTCTGAAGTTAAGTTTTCTGATCAGGGCAAAAAGGTTTCGGTTTATATTCAAAATCCTACCCCGGGAAAAAACTTTATGCTTCCGGGTTTAAAATACAAGATTGGCAAAGGCGCAAGTATTTGGAGCAGACTCGACTTTATTTCATTGATGCTCGCTTTGTTTTTAGGAACAGCCGCTTTACCTCATATTCTGATCAGATATTATACGGTAAAATCACAGCGCGATGCCCGTAAATCAACCATTCTGGCTATCGCAGCCATCGGTGTATTTTATATTCTTACGCTTTATATGGGTTTAGGTGCAGCAGTTAATGGTGTTCAAGATGTGGAATCAAGCAATATGGCGGCCCCGCTTTTGGCTAAGGGATTTGGTGTGATATTGTTTTCAATTATTTCGGCTGTTGCTTTCGCAACTATCTTAGGTACCGTTGCTGGGTTGATCATTGCATCTTCGGGCGCAATAGCGCATGATTTAATGGGAAATTATTTCAATATTGATTTAAGCGATGGCAAAAAGGTTAAAGCCGGAAAGATCGCTGCTTTTGCGGTAGGTATTTTTGCTATAGCCCTCGGAATTTTATTTAAAGGGATGAATGTTTCATTTTTAGTAGGATGGGCTTTTGCGATAGCTGCTTCTGCCAATCTTCCCGCCATATTATTTCTTCTTTTTTGGAAAAAAACTACCGCAAATGGAATTGCTGCGTCGATCGTAGTGGGTATCGTATCCTCTCTGGCGATCATTCTGACGTCACCAACTATGTGGGACCGCTATGGATTGGATCCGGCTACTGTACTACACAAACTAGAAAATCCGGCTATTATATCTTTCCCGCTAGCGATTATAACAGCCTATGTGGTTTCACTGATGTCTCAAAAAAATGTTACCGAAGAGAAGATATTCACTAAGGAAGTTGTAGAATAGATTCTGCACATGTATCGTTAAAGTATATTTGAGAGAAATCCCTCTTTGTTTTAACAGGAGCAGCCGGATAAAAAAGAACATCGATTGGGCTTGTTGAGCAGTTAAATATCAGCAAGCCTTATACACATAAAAATTGGATAATTTAAAAAATGAACTTACAGATTAAGTCCTTTGAGGAGTACAAAAAGGTATATGATTATAGCGTAAACGAGCCGGAAAACTTTTGGGCAGATGTTGCTTCATCATTTACCTGGAAAAAGAAATGGGATTCGGTATTGGAGTGGAACTTTAAAGAACCGAATATTCAGTGGTTTAAAGGAGCGAAATTAAATATAACAGAGAACTGCCTCGACAGGCATTTGGAAAACAATGCAGACACACCTGCAATTATCTGGGAACCGAATGATCCCGAAGAGCATCACAGGGTATTAAGTTATAGACAGTTGCACGATAAAGTTTGCCAGTTTGCCAATGTGCTGAAGAATAATGGTGCAAAAAAAGGCGACAGGATTTGTATCTATCTTCCGATGGTGCCAGAGCTCGCCATTGCAGTATTGGCTTGCGCCCGAATTGGTGCCATCCATTCGGTAGTATTTGGAGGTTTTTCGGCCCAATCGATCGCCGACAGGATCAATGATGCAACGTGTTCACTGGTAATAACTGCCGATGGTGGATTTAGAGGAAATAAAAACATCCCTTTAAAGGATATAATTGACGACGCACTTGTTCAGTGCAAAAGTGTAAATAAGGTAATCGTGCTGACCCGGAGCCGTACGCCGGTTTCCATGATAAAAGGTCGCGACGTATGGTGGGAAGATGAAATTAAAAAGGTAGAGACTCAGGGAAATCCTGTATGTCCGGCAGAAGAAATGGATGCTGAGGATGTGTTGTTCATTCTATATACCTCCGGATCTACAGGAAAGCCCAAAGGTGTGGTGCATACCTGTGGTGGATATATGGTTTATGCTGGATACACGTTTGCAAATGTGTTTCAATATCAACCGGGCGAGGTGTTTTTCTGCACAGCCGACATTGGCTGGATCACCGGACATTCATACATCGTTTATGGTCCGCTTTCTCAGGGAGCCACCAATATCATGTTCGAAGGTATCCCAACCTATCCAAACCCGGGGCGTTTCTGGGAGATTGTAGATAAGTTCAAAGTTAATATCCTGTATACAGCGCCAACGGCAATCCGTTCGTTAATGAGTTTTGGCGATGAACCTTTAAAGGGAAAAGATCTAAGTTCAATTAAGAAGCTAGGTTCGGTAGGAGAGCCCATCAACGAAGAAGCATGGCATTGGTACGATGAGAAAATCGGTAAAAAAAATGCGCCAATTGTAGATACCTGGTGGCAAACCGAAAATGGAGGAATTATGATTTCGCCGATAGCGGGAGTAACTCCTACCAAACCCGGATATGCAACTTTGCCGCTTCCGGGAATCCAGCCTGTTTTGGTCGATGAAGCAGGTAAGGAAATTGAAGGAAACGGAGTGAGCGGGAACCTATGTATTAAGTTTCCGTGGCCGGGAATTATCCGAACAACTTATGGCGACCATGAACGTTGTCGTCAGACCTATTTCTCGACCTACGAGAATATGTATTTTACCGGTGACGGTTGCTTACGCGATGAAGACGGTTATTACCGGATTACAGGTAGGGTGGATGATGTATTAAACGTATCGGGTCACCGTATTGGAACTGCGGAAGTGGAAAATGCAATCAATATGCATTCGGATGTGGTTGAAAGCGCAGTAGTAGGATATCCTCATGAAATAAAAGGGCAAGGCGTTTACGCCTACGTGATTCTTGGAGCATCAGAACACGACAGGGAATTAACCCGCAAAAACATTCTTCAAACGGTAACCCGGATTATTGGCGCTATTGCTAAGCCTGATAAAATTCAGTTTGTTACAGGTTTGCCTAAAACACGCTCAGGAAAGATTATGCGTCGCATTTTGCGTAAGATTGCCGAAGGTGATACCGGCAATTTAGGTGATACGAGTACATTATTAGATCCTGCTGTTGTGGATGAAATAAAAGAAGGAGCGTTGTAGGATTCTCAAAATGACTTAAATATTCAAAGAGGCTGTCATCTATAGATTTCAGCCTCTTTTTTATTATTAGCGGGGTTCACTTCAAATTGTAGCATCATGCTGAGCCTGTCGAAGCTAAACCCGACACACTTCTCTTGACAATCTACTCTTCGACTCCGCTCAGATTGACATTATCATATTTCCTGTCAAAAAATCACAACTAATACAAAATAAACCTTCAATTTTTCTACTTTTGCAGCATCTTTATAAAATCCTTATATTTTGGAAAATAATCAACTTTCAACGCTCGAAAATGCAAAAGATTTAGGTCTGTTACCTGAAGAGTTTGAGCGCGTTAAAGAAATTTTGGGTCGTACACCAAACTTCACAGAATTATCTATATTCTCAGTAATGTGGAGCGAGCATTGCTCTTATAAAAACTCAATCACCTGGTTAAAAACCCTTCCAAAGGACAGTCCGCGTATGCTGGCTAAAGCCGGCGAAGAGAATGCAGGGATGGTTGATTTAGGTGATGGAATAGCCTGCGTATTTAAGATAGAATCTCATAACCACCCTTCTGCTTTAGAACCCTATCAAGGTGCTGCCACGGGTGTTGGAGGTATCAATCGTGATATTTTCACCATGGGAGCGCGTCCTATTGCTCAGCTTAACTCTCTTCGTTTTGGCGAATTAAGCTTAGAGCGTAATAAGTGGTTAATAAAAGGAGTAGTTAAAGGAATCGGCGATTACGGAAATGCTTTCGGTATCCCAACAGTTGGCGGAGAGGTATTCTTTGACGATTGTTATACCGTAAATCCTTTGGTAAACGCAATGTCTGCAGGTATAGTAAAAGTTGGCGAAACAGTTTCTGCAACTTCATACGGTGTGGGTAATCCTGTTTACATAGTTGGTTCTGCAACCGGAAAAGACGGAATTCATGGAGCAGCATTTGCTTCTAAAAATATAACCGAAGATTCGGTAAACGATTTGCCTGCTGTTCAGGTGGGTGATCCTTTCCAGGAGAAATTATTGCTCGAAGCTTCACTGGAAGTTATTCAAACCGGAGCCGTTATTGGTATGCAGGATATGGGAGCGGCAGGTATTATCTGCTCCAACTCAGAAATGTCTGCCAAAGGTGAGCACGGTATGCGTATCGATTTAGATAAAGTGCCGATGCGTCAGGAAAACATGAAGCCTTTCGAGATTCTTTTATCAGAATCTCAGGAGCGTATGCTGATTGTAGTAGAGAAAGGTCGCGAAGCAGAAGTACAGGCAGTTTTTGATAAATGGGATTTGAATTGCGTGCAGATCGGAGAAGTAACTGATACCCGCCGTTTAGAATATTTTATGAACGGAGAGCTTGTGGCTGATGTTCCTGCGGATGATTTAGTCCTTGGCGGTGGTGCCCCCGTTTACAAACGCGAATACCGTGAGCCAGCTTATTACGCAGAAAATCAAAAGTTCAAAATTGAAGATGTTCAGGAGCCTGCAAACCTAAAAGATGTTGCCGATCACCTGATCTCTCATCCCAATATCGCGTCAAAACGTTGGGTTACGGATCAATACGACTCTATGGTCGGTACCGGCACCATGACGACGAATACACCGAGTGATGCTGCAATTGTAAGCGTAAAAGGAACTGAAAAAGCCCTGGCCTTAACGGTAGATTGTAATTCGCGTTACGTGTATGCCGACCCTCAAAAAGGTTGCGCCATAGCTGTAGCCGAAGCAGCAAGAAATATAACCTGCGCGGGCGGCGAGCCTGTTGCAATTACCAATTGCTTAAATTTTGGTAACCCTTATGTTCCTGAAGTGTACTGGCAGTTTGTTGGCGCTATTAAAGGAATGGGCGAGGCTTGTACAAAGTTCGAAACACCAGTAACAGGTGGAAATGTGAGTTTTTACAATCAGTCGAGCGATGAAGGTCCTGTATTCCCAACTCCAACAATCGGTATGTTGGGTGTTTTGGATAACATCAAAACCAAAATGACACTTGATTTTAAACAAGCCGGAGATTTGATCTATCTGATCGGCGAAAGTCAGAATGATATCGCATCTTCTCAGTATTTAGCTTCATATCATAAAATCTCTGCATCCCCAGCTCCTTATTTCGATCTGGACAAGGAATATGAAATGCATCAGGTAATTAAACAAATCATTCGTTCAGAGTTGATTCAATCAGCTCATGACGTGGCTGATGGTGGTTTATATGTTACACTGGTAGAATCGGCGATGCCGCAGAAGCTTGGCTTTGATATCCAAACAGACGAAGAGATCCGTAAAGACGCTTTCCTTTTCGGAGAAGCACAGGGTAGGGTAGTGGTATCTGTTAATCCAGAAAATCAGGAGGCTTTTGTTGAATTTATGGCTACGTCTGAAGTTGATTTTTCTTTGTTGGGAACAGTTACTTCAGGAGAATTCAAAATCGATAACGAAGATTTTGGTTCAGTAGAGCCTGTGAAGAATGTTTTTGACAACGTACTTCATAATATTTTGGGAGAGTAGACTTTCCGTATTGACGCAGGCAGCATTCCAAACGCTGTCTGCGTTTTTTATTTATTCGTTTCAACGATCAGAAATGAAACTCTCGTCTTGAATCAAATGTGTCCCGTTTTTGCTCCAAATCCTCATTTCACCACCTGAAGGGGCGGCTCATTCCGGGTTTTCCACGTCAATCGGGTTTAAATTGGCAGGGCGGTGCTCCTTGTTTTTTATAGATTTATATATCTTAACGAGCATTGGCTGCGTAAATTTTCGTATTAGCGCAGAAGCGTTTCAAGCGCTGTCTGGTTTTAATTCACTTATACGATTAAGCAAATCTGCATTAGTTTATAACCTTATCTTTGTTTAATTATGCTCAACATTAGCTCTATACATCACGTTGCGATCATCTGCTCTGACTATGTTGTTTCAAAAAAGTTTTACACCGAAGTATTGGGACTCGAAATTATTTCAGAACATTATCGCCGAGAGAGAGAGTCATATAAACTTGATTTAAGGATTGGAGACGCCCAGATAGAGCTTTTTTCATTTCCGGATACACCAGAACGAGTTTCAAAACCCGAAGCGCGTGGATTACGTCATCTGGCATTTGCTACGGATGATCTGGATCGTTCAGTGGAAATTTTAAAGTTGAACAATGTGGAAGTGGAGCCTGTTCGGGTGGATGAACTTTCAGGTAAACGCTTTACTTTTTTTGCAGATCCTGACAAGCTTCCTCTTGAGCTTTATGAAATATAACAATGAAGAGCAGGCTGTAGTAAAAGCAACATTGGTTTAATGCTGCAACTGTAATATGAAAGATATTTTCCATTTCAAGCAATTCGCGGTCAAACAGGCTGGATGTGGTATGAAGATCAATACTGACGGTGTTTTGCTGGGAGCTTTGGCTCAATCAGAAAATCCATCTTCAATTCTCGATATCGGTACAGGAACGGGAGTAATTGCATTGATGCTGGCCCAGCGTTTTCGAAATACATCAATAGAAACTGTTGAAATTGATATTCAGGCTGCGGAAACCTCAAGGATGAACTTTAGGGAATCGCAGTTTTCAGCTCGCTTAAAAGCCTATCACAGTTCTTTTCAGGATTTTTCTGAATCTTATCCTGACAAGCAATATGAGTTAATTGTAAGTAACCCGCCTTTTTTTAGCAATTCCCTTAAAAATCCCGACCCGCAAAAACATTTGGCAAGACATACAACCGAGGGGCTTTTTCAGGACCTGATTCTGTTTGCAAAGAACCATTTGTCGCCCTCGGGCAAGTGTTATTTTATTCTGCCGCTCGAAGCCGCTACTCAAGTTATAAACGAAGGGCTTGGTCACAATCTAAATCTACAGTCGATTATTAATATAAAATCATCTCCTTTAAAAGCTCCTCACCGACAAATTATTGGCCTGGGATTTGAGGCCCTTGAAATAAGCACAGATAACTTTGTTATATACCAGTCGGAGAAAGTATATTCATCCCAATATGAGCTTGCTTTACAAGACTTTTTAACCATTTTCTAAAGATCATCACCTCTTAACGTACTGCACTTTAAATGAAACGTATTGGCCTTATTTCTGACACTCATGGGTATCTGGACGACAAAGTTTTCAAGTATTTTGAAAACTGTGATGAGATATGGCATGCCGGAGATTTTGGAACATTAGAGCTAGCCGATTCTCTTGCCGCATTTAAGCCACTACGCGGAGTTTATGGAAATATTGATGGAAAAGACATTCGTTCGGTATACCCCGAACACAACCGATTTAACTGCGAGAACGTTGATGTATGGATTACCCATATCGGTGGATATCCGGATAAATATGCGCCGGAAATAAAATCTAAAATTTATTTAAACCCTCCTAAAATATTTATTTCAGGGCATTCGCATATCCTGAAGGTGATTTTCGATAAAAAAATTGGAACTTTACACTTAAATCCTGGAGCTGCAGGCAAACAAGGATGGCATAAAGTGCGTTCTCTTATTAGATTCTGCATTTCTGAAGAAAAAATTCATACCTTGGAGGTGATAGAATTAGGTAATAGATAATGTAAAAAATACACTAAGTAACTTATGTCGGTAGTAAAAACACTAGGTCAGTTCATCATTGAAAAGCAAAAAGACTTCCCTTACGCTAAGGGAGAGCTATCACGTCTTTTGCGTGATATTGGGATAGCAGCGAAAATCGTAAACCGTGAGATAAACAAGGCGGGATTGGTAGACATTATTGGCGAGGCAGGTACTACAAACAGCCACGGCGAATCGCAGAAAATGCTTGACGTTTTTGCCAATCATCAGTTTATTTCTGCCTTAACCTGCGGAGGCGAGTGTTGCCTTGTGGTCTCTGAAGAAAATGATGATCCTGTGTTTATTGAATCCGACGTATCTAATAATGCTAAATATATCGTGGCCATCGATCCGCTTGACGGTTCATCCAACATCGATGTGAATGTTTCTGTTGGAACTATCTTCTCGATTTATCGCCGAAAAAGCACTGAAGGCAAGCCGACGCTTGAGGATGCTTTGCAACGCGGGACAGAGCAAGTTGCTGCCGGCTATGTAGTTTACGGATCATCAACGATGTTAGTTTATACCACCGGAAAAGGAGTAAACGGATTTACGCTTGATCCTTCGATTGGTGAATTCTGCCTTTCACATCCCGATATGACCATCCCGAAAGACGGCTATATTTATTCCATTAATGAAGGAAACTATATAAATTTCCCGGATGGCGTGAAAAAGTATATTAAGTATTGTCAGGAAGAAGACTCGTCTACAAATCGTCCATATTCTTCACGCTACATCGGGTCCATGATTGCGGATATGCATAGAAATATGATAAAAGGGGGAATATTTCTATATCCTCCAACCTCAAGTTCCCCGAAAGGAAAATTGCGGTTAGTATATGAATGCAATCCAATGGCTTTTATAATTGAACAGGCAGGGGGCAGAGCCACTGACGGTTTTCAGCGTATACTGGAAATGGAAGTTGAATCCTTGCATCAGCGTTGTTCCATTTTTGTAGGCTCGGAAAATATGGTTAGAAAGGCGGAAGAAATGATGATGAAATATTCCTCAGAAATGAGCCTTAAAAAAGAGGAAAAAGGTAAAACTGTAGAATTAAAGGCCAAGGTGGCAAGTTAAAGAAAACCTTCAGTCTTGTTGCATTCCACTTCAAATACTGAATCGATTGCTAATTTATCTCTTTGTTGATATGCTGCGACTGCTAAACGGTCGCAGCGTTCATTTTCGGGATGGCCTGCATGGCCTTTAACCCATTGAAAACGGACTTTATGAAGTTTGTAGACATTCAGAAAACGAATCCATAGATCTTTGTTCTTTTTACCTGCAAAGCCTTTTGCTGCCCAGCCAAATACCCATTTTTTTTCTATCGCATCAGCGACATATTTAGAGTCGGTATATACGATGACTTCCTGTCCGGGCTTTTTTAATGCTTCCAGCCCAACAATCACGGCCAGTAATTCCATTCGGTTATTGGTGGTTTTTCTAAAGCCACCTGATATCTCTTTATAGTGCTGCCCGGCACGAAGAATTGTGCCATAACCACCTGGTCCTGGATTTCCGCTCGACGCTCCGTCTGTAAATAATTCTATCATCTTCTCGCTTCAAGTATAAGATTTTGTTTTTAAAGACGAAGGAAAATAGTGCCGGATAAAAATTAGGATCTTGTTTATCAATGATTTGTAAATTGGAAAATAGCCTGTTAAAATATTAACAAATTAATCTTGATTTTAGTAGAAAGATTGTTAATTTTGTCGCTCAATACGGTGGTTGTAGCTCAGTTGGTTAGAGCATTGGTTTGTGGTGCCGAGGGTCGTGGGTTCGAGCCCCATCATCCACCCGAAAGCCGTCTTCAGAGAAATTTGAAGACGGCTTTTTTAATTCCTCACTTTTTCGCGCCTCTGCCAAATGGTGCTCTGAAAGCTTTGATTTTGGCATTGTTCCCGGATCAGGTTCAAAAGTTGTGGTAGAAGAGGAAAAAGCTTGTTTTGAGGTTAAAAAAATTTTAATGCAAATTCTGCCATGCTCTTCTTAATCTGATAATTCCAGATGGTGTCGGATCAAGCGAAATAGTTGTCTCTGATTATTTCAAACGGCTAGCCCATCATCACAAAGAGACATACACTTAGAGTGAGTCCAGCCTCCTACCAAGCAGGGGACCTGTTCGAGACAAGTTCGGACCAAGTCCACTAAATAGTGGACTTGGTCCGAACTTGGTACCTATTTGGTAGCGCTTATTCCCGTAAGAGATACCGCTTTTTTTCGTACCTTATCTTATTCGAATCTAAGGCGAATTCTAGGATCAGGATCAAAAGTTGTGGAGAAGAGGAAAAAAAGATTGACTTTTGCGGTTTAAAAACAGCCTTAATGCACGAATCTTTCCAAGCTCTTCTTAGCCTGATCATTCCAGAGGGTGTCTCTGATTATTTCAAACTGGTTAGCCATAATCATAATAAAGAAAATAGGTCTATTCATATCTACCTTGAAGAGATTAACAATATTCCTCAGGAGTACCAGTCCAACAAACTTCAGTCGAAAGGATTTTTCAAAGAGGTTATCTTACAGGACTTCCCTATGCGGGGCAATGATGTCTTTCTGCACGTAAAGCGGCGGAGGTGGCTTAATTTGGATACCGGAGAGGTAGTGTTTAGAAATTGGGAAGTAGTAGCAAAAGGAACACGGATCACCAGTGATTTTGCGGCTTTTTTAAAAGGAATCAGCCGATACTAAAGCACACAGCCTTCAAACGATAGGCTCTTTTTATGGTATCAGCGGTAAGAAACTCCAGCGGTATTACCGCGATAAATTGAGTGAATACCAAAACTGGGAACATAAAGACATAGCACGCAAAGGACTTGTTTTTGAGCAGAATATAGGCCCTTACCTCTCTATAGATGAAACTTCGCTCTCTCATGGCGAACTGTATACCGTAGTGACCAATAAGCAGGCAAAAGGTAAGAAAGGCACCCTGGTGGCGATCATGGAAGGCACTAAGTCTGAAAACATTATCCCTTTATTACAGAAAATACCGCTAAGAAAACGCAATAAAGTACAGGAGGTGACACTGGATTTAGCAGGCAACATGAGTCTGATCACTAAGAAATGCTTCCCTAATGCCTCACAGGTAATAGACCGCTTTCATGTCCAGCAGCTTGCTACAGAAGCTTTACAGGAGATAAGAATAAAATACCGGTGGGAAGCTATTGATGCTGAAAACCAGGCACTGGAAAATGCTAAGGCTTCCAAGGAGGTATATACCCCCGAGGTTCTCTCCAATGGAGATACATTGAAACAGCTACTTGCCAGAAGCCGGTATCTTTTGTATAAGAACGAGGATAGCTGGACGGCTGAACAAAGTGAGCGGGCCAAACTGCTGTTTGGGAAATATCCTGACCTGAGAAAGGCCTATGATCTATCCCAGAAACTTTCATGGATATTCAGCACTACAAAGGACAAGATGTATGCTTTTGCCAGATTAGCCAGGTGGAATGAAAAGGTAGAACAGGCCGGCTTTAAATCCTTCAACACCATCTCCAGAACGATCATCAATCATCACAAAAATATCCTCAACTACTTCGATAATAGAAGCACAAATGCCTCGGCAGAATCTTTCAATGCTAAAATCAAAGCCTTCAGGGCGCAGTACCGCGGCGTTGGAAACGTCAATTTCTTCCTCTTCAGATTGGCTAAGTTATATGCTTAGTCCACAACTTTTGGGTCAGATCCGAATTCTACGCGGTGTCCTGACAAATTGAAATTCACCAGGGCCAATTGGCTGTTGCGCAAAGGCAGATGTGATATAGGCTGATCATCTGAGCTTTTTTAGCTCCTTACATCTAATTAACCATTTCAAGCGACCACAGGAAAAAAATCGAGGACATCCACAACTTCTGAGTCAGATCCTTGATCCCCCGACAAACTTTTTAAGGAAAATATTTTGACAACCAAATGGTTGTTTTTATATTTGACAACCATTTGGTTGTATTATGATTGAAAGAAGAGATGTATTTCAGGCTATTGCCGACCCTACGCGGAGGATGATCATTAATAAATTGGCCCAGGGACCGCTTAACATAACCCAGATTGGTGAAGATTTTGGTATGAGTAAACAGGCGATTGCCAAACACATCAAGATCCTTAACGAGTGTGGCATCATCTCAATGAGCCAAAAAGGACGGGAACAGATTTGCGAAGCACAACTTGGTTCATTAAGTGAGGTGACCAATTGGGTAACTGAGTCGCGGAAGTTATGGAACCAGCGATTTGAAAAGTTAGATAAATTTCTTAAGGAAACAGAAAAATGACAGTTATGAATGTAGACAAAAAAGAGCTCTTAATCACCCATTTATTCGATGCTCCAAGGGATGTTGTATTCGGTGCCTGGACAAATCCAGAACAACTAAAGCATTGGTATGCACCTGATGGATGTACAATTGAATTTAAAACTATTGATATCGCTCAAGGCGGTAATTTTCATTCTTGCATTCATGACCCCGTGCATGGAGAATGTTGGGTTAAAGGGACTTACCTGGAAGTGATCCAGGATCAAAAATTAGTTTTCACTATGGTGATGTCGGACGAAGCTGGTAATTCCGTAAGTTCGGTTGAGGCCGGTAAAACTTCAGACTGGCCCGAAACCCAAATCACAACTGTCACTTTTGAGTCGATCGGACAGCAAACCAAAGTTACGATTCATCAGACTGTGTCGGAAGAAAAAGCTAAAAAAACGGGCGCCTATCAAAGCTGGATCAAGATGCTTAATAAGCTTAATCTGCTATTGGAACTAAAGTGATTTTTAAAATAAAAAAGGCGCACATATATGCTATTTATCGGCATTGATATTATCATTTTGTACTCAAAAAAACCAATCGGAGCAAAACAAAGAACAAACAATTGGGAGGAACGTAAATGATGCTTTAGTCCAATATGGCTATTCTGATGTCAAATGGGATTAAAATGTATTATGAAATTTACGGACAGCATAAATAATTTTCATCTTCATGACGTATGTCTAAACAAATAAGGATATATTCAATTTAAAAGCCAACGGGAGCCCCGGCGTTATGTTATTGATCATCAGTTTAAAGCAGGCTCCTGCTTGACGATTAGGATAATTAACATAACGTATGAATAGTAAGCAAGGGCCCGACGGGGGCGTCGGCCTAAAATAAAATACATACTATCACGCAATGAGAAAAAACCTATTGTTATTGCTAATCTTGCTTTCTTCAATCTCTGGAGAGCTGATTGCCCAAAAATCGAAACGAAATAAATCAGCACTTTCAGAACGGCAAATTAACGTCGACTTCGGCAAGCCGGCGGGAAAATTAAATACGATGTTTAATGAGTGCGTGGGTGCGGGCCGTGCTAATGAAGGCCTGCGTGCCGATTGGCAGCAGCAACTTGCGTACGTAAGAAAAGAATGCGGTTTCAGGTACATCCGTATGCATGGTCTTTTAACCGATGATATGGCCGTTTACAGGGAGGATAATAAGGGAAACCCTGAGTACAATTATATGTACATCGATGTTTTATTTGATTACTTGCATAGCATTGGAATGAAGCCTTTTGTTGAGCTCGGTTTTATGCCCGGAGGGCTGGCGAGTGGAAATAAGACGATTTTCTGGTGGCGCGGTAATGTAACCCCGCCTAAAGATTACAACAAATGGGCTGGATTGGTAAGAAATCTTACTGAACATTTTACAGAGCGCTACGGCGCAGAGGAAGTGAAGACCTGGTATTTCGAAGTTTGGAACGAACCTAACCTGGATGGTTTCTGGCCAGGGACTCAAGATGAATATTTCAAACTCTATTCTTATAGTGCTAAAGCCATTAAAAGTGTCAATTCTGCTTACCGCGTGGGTGGGCCCGGAACCGCTGGAGCGGCCTGGGAACCGGAAATAATTGCTTATTGCCAAAAAAATAATGTGCCTATCGATTTTATCAGCACTCATGCCTATGGTGTAAAGCAAGGATTTCTTGATGAGTTTGGTAACTCAGGCACAGTGCTTGATAAAAATCCGATGAGCGTCAGTGGCGAGGTACTTCAATCCCGCAAGGAAATTGCCAATTCTACTATGCCTGGCCTCGAACTGCACTATACAGAGTGGAGCTCATCCTATACGCCAGTTGATCCTCTTCATGATAGCTATCACGAGGCGTCGTATGTGCTGCAGAAGCTTAAGCAGGTGGGTAATGCAGCCAACTCCATGTCATACTGGGTTTTTACCGATATTTTTGAGGAGCCGGGACCTCGCTATACGCCTTTTCATGGAGGTTTTGGTATGTTGACTACTCAGGGTATCAACAAGCCTGTATTTTATTCCTACCAGTTTATGAACCGGTTGGGAAATATTGAGTTAATAAATAAAGACACCTCTTCTTGGATTTGCAAGGATTCCATAGGTAATATTCAGGCTTTAGTTTGGGATTTCACGAACACGCATCCAGGCGATTCAGTTCACAACCAGATTTATTATATTCAGGATTTACCGTCAAAATCAAAAGGAAAGCTAAAGATCAATATTGAAAAAGTGCCTGAGGGCTTTTACGCGTTGGAAGGTTACAAGGTAGGTTACCGAAGTAGTGATGCTTATTCAACCTATCTTGCAATGGGAAAACCTTCGCAGCTCACAAAGCAACAGTTAGAGCAGATAAAGATCCAAAACGATGGGGCACCAATTTCTAAGGAAATCGTTACTATAAAAAATGGGCTTCCTTTTTCAAAAGAACTGGAAATGCATGAAAATGATGTTTTCTTTCTCAACCTGGTTAAGCTTTAAAGGAGAAATATCACTCCCCTGTATTTCATCTCCATTTAAATTGTATTAATTAAAACAATTTGGTGTCTTTCCATTTATAGTGTAAACATTTAGATAACTATTATGCAGTACATTAAACACACTTACATTTTATTAGTTGTATCATTCTTTGCTTTTACGTCTTGTAGTAAAGACAACGAAGCGCCTTCTACAAAATCTATTATTCAGCAGGGGAAATGGAAAATTGTATTATTCAACGATAATGGCTCGGTGGAAACAAGCAATTATTCTGGCTATGAATTTACGTTTAATACAAATGGCTCGGTAAGCGCCGTAAGAAATGGTTCTACAATTTCCGGCAACTGGAATGTTGGTGCGGATGAAAGCCTCAATAAATTAACCTTAAGCTTTCCTTTGTTAACGTCATTGACAGAACTTAATGAGCAATGGACATTCCTCGAAAAGTCTTATTCTCTGATTAAGCTTGAGCATGTAAACAGCGAAGGACAAACTGAAGTGGTGGCCTTTCAAAAACTTTGATCTTGGTTGAAAAGGCGGTTAATCCGCCTTTTTTTTACATCCTTATCCCGATTTGTCTCCCTTTAGCATTCTCCGGTCTATAGCGTCTAACTTTATTTAGATTATTTCTAAATAATTTTGATTGTATGGGTTTAAAATTTAATTTTGCTCGCAATTAAGAATTAGTATAAATAAAGATAGTAAATGATAATAGGTAGAACCCACTTAAAAACACTTGGTTTGATGCTTTTTACGGGCCTGGTTTTCAGTTCTTGTAAAAAAGAGGATGATAAAACTTCTTTACGTGCGTCAATAGATGCCTCAGCAATTACAAATAGCTCCACATACAGCGGAATTTTCGTTGATGCAAATGCACAATCAACAGTTGAATTTACTGAAGGAAATAATGCATATAACGCTTTCAAAGCCATAAATTCCTATTGTAGTTTATCAAAAACTCAGATTATCACAGCCGAAACGCTATTCAATATGTATAGCAATACAGGTAATCCTTTCACCGACCCTGCACTAAATACAAGCGGGGTGCAGTTACGTAGCCTCGTTGCTTCGTCATGGAATGCTTCGACTGCCGAAATTGTTCGCGCAAAAATAGCTGCAGACTTTAACACGATGGCAGCGATAAGCCAATCTTTCGCCAGCACAGCTTCTGCAGGTGTTGCCGGTAAGTTAGGTACAACTCTTGTTGATGCGAAAGGAATTGAAACTCAACAAGTAATTCAAAAAGGCTTAATCGGAGCGTATCAGATAGACTTAATATGCAATGTACTTTTAGATGAAGGGTTAGATGCGGAAAACTACGCTGTTGTATCAGGAAAAAATTACACTCAGTTAGAGCATAACTGGGATCTGGCTTTCGCTACTCTTACTCCAAATCCAAATTACTTAATTGGCTCAACTGCTTCTGCAAAGGGAACTACCGAATTTGCTTTGGGTTCTTATGTATGGGAGTACAATCAAGATGATATTGACGATTATAAAAAGATTTTACCGGCCTTTTTGAAAGGAAGAGTAGCAATTGTAAATAACAATAAAGCTGAAATTAATGCACAAGCGTTGTTTATCAAGCAGTTTTTGCAAAAAACTATCGCTAAAGCAGCAAGAGGATATCTTGCAAAATGCAAGGATGTGAGCCTAACAGAAGCACAAAAGGCACACGCTTTTGGCGAAGGTCTTGGGTTTATTTATTCTTTGCGTTTTTGTACCGCTTTTAATGCGGATGCGAATTTCTCGGATTCAATTTTAACAGGATTAATCGGTTCAACGAATAACTTTTATAATCTGACCCCGGCAAAAATTCTTGCTGCTGATGATATCATAAAAGCAAAGTTTGAGCTTTAAAATAAATTTAAAACACACGGTTAACCCATACGGATCCGGAGTAATTATACTCCCGGATCCATTTTTAATTTAAGAATATGATACGTTTTGCAGGAAAAAGATTAGCATTGGCCTTGGTGTTAGCAGCCACATTTTTTGCATGCTCAAAAAAGGGAGATCCTGGTAAAGAGGAAACCGGAAATGCGGCCGACAGGCAAGCCGTTCTTGTAAACGTAGCAGAAAATATCGTTCTCCCTTCATACAATAACTTCAAAACAAAGCTTGATTTGCTGGTTAATAAAACGGATAATTTTACAACTACTCCTACAACTGCCTCACTTGTCGAATTACGATCGGCCTGGGTTAATGCATATATTGAATGGCAAAAGGTTGAATTATTTGAGTTTGGTTCTGCAGATAGATATGCTCTGCGTGCCTATTT
>CBFGOI010000019.1:0-54877 GCA_965650335.1 uncultured Pedobacter sp.
AACCTTTAAATCCTCTCGATTTGTAATCGCCGAATCGACATAGGCGGACAGTGGTTTAATATCTAAAGAGGGATTATCAAATTTTATTTGCACTTCAGTATTTTCCGGAAGGCCGAGAAGAATATTAAGATTGTAGTTAACGATCTTTTTATTAGTCTCAAGATCAAGGGCTGTTAATTGTACATTGTTTTGCTGCAACTGAAATCGTAAAACATCATTTTTAGTCACCAATCCCTCTTTAAAGAATTGCTGCGCCTGTAAAAGCTGCTGTGTTACAGCTTCAGCATTTTGTTTAATGATATTTTGGCTTTGTTGAACTCTGTACAAGTTATAGCAGGCATTTAATATACTATAGGCAATTGCGTCTTGCTGTCTATCCGCATCCAGTTTTGCTACTTCTGTTAAAATGTTCGTTGATTCTTTAGCATACCTAAGTTTGTTGCCGGCAAATAACAGCTGTTGGACAGAGACGGTTCCTATAAATGCATCTGCACTTGAAGGTAGTTTCAATGCTTTACTATCGGGGTCGTTGGATAACTTAAATTCGGAGCTTAAAAAATTTGCATGATTATAAGCATAGCTTGCACTAGCTTTCGGTAATGCTTCGTCAGCTGTTTGATGATATCTTGAAATTGCTTCGTCGATTTTTACCTTAGAAAGCTTTAAGGCCTTACTGTTTGACATACCTAATTCAATCGCTTCTTGCACCGACAATACTTTTGTTTGCTGAGCATGGGAGTTAATTGACGCGAAAAAAAGAAAAGCTAGCGCAGGTAATTTCAAAAAATAACCTTTTAAAGGCTTGTACTTCATAATAATTATATTTTCCTTAAATGAGCATTTAATAGATCTTGTAAATGTTTCTTCACCCGGGGTTTGATTTCCGTTTCAATAACTTCCTGATCCTGCAGATCTTTATCCAAGAGCAGGGAAGCAACAGGACTAAGGCTTATCAGGTAGTAGTTAGTGCCGAAAATAGTTGCAACGGTGAGTTCAACATCTACTTCTCTGAAGCTGCCGTTTTTAATTCCCTCACTTAAAATTTTACGGACTTCATTGGTGTTTTTCAGCATGTGCTGAGTAAGAAACTCGCCGGTTTCTGAACGTTTTTGTAATGACATTTCACGTTGTATCAACTTGTGAAAGCAATTTTGAGTTAAAATTTTACCACTGTATATTTCAACAAAGTGGTTTAATTTATCCCATGAGGAGATATCCTTTTCGTTTAATTCTGTCAGTACCTGATGAAAGCCTTTAAATCTACGTTCAAGAACTCCCTTATAAACTCCTTCTTTTGAGCCAAAGTAATAGTTCAACATAGCAATGTTTACTCCGGCCTCGCTCGCGATCAGCCGCGTGGATGCCCCGTCGTAACCATGAAGTGAAAAGAGTTTTTCAGCAGTATCCAGAATAAGATCTTTCTTGTCGGCCTTGATTTCTTTCATGATGCAAAACTAATCAATCGATTGATTAGTTTTTAATGATATCGCTGGTTTTTATTTTAATGACATGTTGCCAACAATTCTTACTTTTGGAAAAAAAGACAAAATGGGAGCACAGGAAAAAGATAATCAAGATTACGGACTATATTTTCTTTTGGCGGCAATTTGCGGAATAGCAACAGCCTGGGTTATTACAGGATCAATTTTATGGATCTTTGTAGGGGCTCTTTTAGGTTTGCTGACGGCAGGATTGTTTGTTAACGTGATCGTTAAGGGCAAAAGAGATTAGGTTTAAAAAAATAAAGCGTCCCAAACTAGCCGGGACGCTTCAACCTAAACCTTATCACAATTAAACCAATTTTACTTGGTTTATATAGATAACGCGGTGTATTCCGATTTGTTTTAAAGATTTTATTTTTTTTTATTTTTTTTCAAACAGTTCTAAATCTTGAAGATTCTTTACTTTCTTAAAGGAATCATAAATAGAGCTGCTGGTGATTGTAAGCAACTCGCCCGACTTCATTTTACCTATCACATAATCCCATGCTTGTCTACTATTTTCCATTACCCTGTAGGGGATGTGCGGTTTCACTTCAAGAAGTCCCTCTATCAATAACCCGGCGATTTCTTCCGGAGTTCTGCCTCTAAGATAATTTTCTTGGCAAATCACCACCTCATCAAAAAGTTTTGCTGCCTGCCGACCCATTTCGCGAATGTCATCATCTCTTCTGTCTCCTGTCCCGGCAATTACCCCGGTATAGAAAGATGCGTTCACACTTGTTAAAAAGCCCTGAATTCCTTTCAGGCCGTCGGGGTTATGAGCATAATCGACAAGAATTTTGTAATCTTTAAACTCAAAAAGATTCATTCTGCCTGGAGTGTGTGTGGGTGATGGAGAAAAGGATTCGAGCGCAACCCGAATGTCTTCGGTTTTAAAACCCCACAAAAATACTGCAAGACTTGCGGCCAGCGCATTTTGGATCATAAAGTCAACCGTTCCCCTGAAAGTGATCGGGATGTTAGTGGTTTTAGCGATTTTTATTTTCCAGTCGCCCTTTTTGATAGTAAAATATCCATTGTCGCAAAAGGCAGCCACACCACCTGCTTTGCAATGCTTTTCAACCACGGGGTTGTTTTCGCTCATGCTAAAATAGGCCACATTGCAGTGTTTGGTTTGCTTTCCAATTTTTACGCAGTATTCATTATCGGCATTTAAAATAGCCCATCCATCGTTTTTTACTGATTCAATTACAACCTGTTTCACCCAGGCCAAATCGTCCAGAGTATGGATATCTGAGATTCCGAGATGGTCTTCCTGAATATTGGTCAGCACTGCAATATCACATTCATTAAATGCTAAGCCGGCCCGAAGTATTCCACCCCGGGCTGTTTCCAACACGGCAAATTCCACCGTTGGGTCTTTCAACACAAATTCAGCACTTACAGGACCTGTGGTGTCCCCCTTGGTCATCAGAGAATTCTGAATATAAATCCCGTCCGATGTAGTGTATCCAACCCTGTAGCCATTATTTTTAATAATATGCGCTATAAGCCGGGTGGTAGTGGTTTTTCCGTTGGTTCCTGTTATAGAAATGATTGGAATTTTCGACGACTTGCCCGGGGGGTACATCATATCAAGCACCGGGGCAGCAACATTTCTCGGGCGGCCTTCGCTCGGTGCCAGATGCATTCGAAATCCCGGCGCTGCGTTTACTTCAAGTACAACTCCGCCGGTTTCTTCTAAAGGTTCTGACAAGTTATCAGCCATAATATCTATTCCGCAGATATTTAAACCAATTACTTTGGCGATACGCTCGCATACAAACACATTTTGTGGATGAACAATGTCAGTAACATCTATCGAAGTACCACCTGTACTAAGATTTGCGGTCGACTTTAAGTAGACGATCTCATCTTTTTTGGGAACAGTGTCTAAGGTGTAATTTTGTTTTTTTAACAGATCAAGAGTATCGCGGTCCACCGAAATTAAAGTGAGTACATTTTCATGTCCATAGCCGCGGCGTGGATCTTTGTTTTCCAGATCGATCAAATGCTGAATTGAAGTGTGCCCGTCGCCAATGATATGTGCCGGAACACGTTTTGCTGCGGCCACCATTTTATTATCAATTACTAAAACTCTAAAATCATGCCCCGTGATAAAGCGTTCGACGATCACTGTTCGCGAATATTTTTGCGCATAGCGGAAAGCATCGTAAGCATCCTCCTCGGTTTGGATATTAATAGATGCACCTTTACCATGATTGCCATCCAAGGGTTTAAAGACCAGCGGAAATCCAAGATCTTCTATCGCACCTTTTAAATCAGCTTCACTGCTAATAGCCACTCCCTCGGCAACAGGGATCGCTTGTTCTTTCAGCAGCTTTTTGGTGTCGTCTTTGTTACCTGCCAAATCCACAGCAATACTGCTGGTTTTATCTGTCAGCGTTGCTCGAAAACGCACCTGATTTTTACCGTAGCCTAATTGAACAAGGGATTGGGAGTTTAACCTGATATAGGGAATACCACGTTTACGTGCTTCGTCAATAATTGATCCTGTGCTTGGTCCGAAGCGTACAAGATCCCGCATTTTGCGCATTTCAGTGATATCGGCTTCAATATCATAATCATTCGCATCCGCTAAAGCTTTTGCAATTTCCACGGCTTTGTCTGCAGCATACATACCCACGCTTTCCTCGATATATTCGAATACAACGTTGTATATGCCGGTTATTTTTGTGCTGCGTGTTCTCCCAAACCCGGCGTCCATGCCGGCCAGTGTTTGTATTTCAAGTGCAATATGCTCAATAACATGCCCCATCCAGGTGCCTTCATCTACCCTTTCAAAAAAGCCGCCTTCATATCCGGGAGAACAAAAATGTGTGTACAAGCTGGGAATAAGCTTCTCAAGCCGATTGCGAAAACCTGAAATTTCATTTGTCGGCTTATGCTCAAACTCTTGAAGATCCAATTTCATTTGAATCAGCTGATGGCGTTTTATAGACCAGATATTTGGGCCTCGTAGTGCTTGAATACTTAAGATCTTCATAAAAAAAATGTCAGGTTTAATTCAGTAAAATAGATAACGACAAGAATTTGAAAACAGTTTTAGGCTCACCCTAAAAACTTATTGGGCCCATATTTGATATATTTATATACTATTGAGAAATATGGTCCCAAAAGGCAAGCTAATTATTATCGGAGGTGCTGTTGATTTAGGAAGTTCTTTGAGTTATAACGACAATATAAGTCATCCGCATTATGTGAAATTTTTCGAGAAAGGAATTTTAAGACGCATTATTACCGAATCCGCAAAGGGCACAGACTCTGTCGTGGAAGTGATTACTACGGCTTCAAAAATCCCGGAATTAGTAGGTACAGAATATATAAAGTCTTTCAATCAACTTCAGTTAACTAACGTGCATGTTCTTGACATAAGAAGTCGCGAACAAGCAAATGCGCCTGATACTCTGGCCCGTGTGCGAAATGCAGATGTTGTTATGTTTTCAGGAGGTGATCAGCTACGGTTAACTGCAATTTTTGGAGGGACAGAGTTTTTACGAATACTTAAAACCCGGTACAAAGAAGAGAACTTTATTATTGCAGGTACCTCTGCGGGTGCAGCAGCCGCCTCTTCAAATATGATTTACCGTGGCAGCAGCAGCGAAGCTTTAATTAAAGGAGAAATACAGATCACCGGAGGTTTAGGCTTGATCGACGATGTGATTGTTGATACTCACTTTGTGCAGCGGGGAAGAATTGGCCGGTTGTTTTATGCTGTAGCCACAAACCCGGGTATGTTGGGTATTGGCCTGGGCGAAGATGCCGGACTTTTAATTACCGAAGGGGTAACTTTAGAAGCAATAGGCTCGGGATTGACAATTTTAGTTGATGGACGGTATATAAGCGAAACTAATATTTATGATATAGAAATTGGTTCGCCGGTTTCGATTGATAATCTAAAAGTTCATGTAATGTCGATTTTTGATAAATATGACCTACATAGCCATGAATTAACAATAAATAAAGCCATCAAAGTTGAAGAGGAAGTTTACCTGAAAATGAAAGATAAAGACTAAAAATGGAAGCGAAAGTGGGTATTCATGGTGGGTTTTTTAGCGAGTCGACCGATAGTGAAGAGGTTAAAATTGAAAAGCAAAATGCTCTCAAAGAGATCATTGAAAAGACACGCAATTACCTGGAAACCCATTCTGCACTCGATACAGTTGTTTATGGAGTTTCTTTATTAGAAGACTGTGAATTGTTCAACGCGGGTTTGGGATCGCAAATTCAAAGCGATGGTAAAATACGTTTAAGTGCATCTTTAATGGATGGGTTTACGAAAAAGTTTTCGGGTGTAATTAATATTCAAGATGTTAAAAATCCCGTTCTAATCGCTAAAAAGCTGATGGATTTCGATGATAGAGTATTAAGTGGCGCCGAAGCACTCAACTTTGCCCGCGAAATTGGTTTTGAACATTATAATTCAGAAACACCATTAAGAAAGCAGCAGTATTTAAAGAAATTAAATGAATCTGTTCAAAAAGGAACCGTTGGTTGCGTTGCGATTGATAAAGACGGCAGATTGGCTGCCGCTACCTCCACCGGTGGCAAAGGCTTTGAAATTCCCGGGAGGGTTAGCGATTCGGCAACTGTTGCAGGCAACTACGCAAACGATTTTGTTGCTGTGTCTTGCACTGGCGTTGGAGAAGATATTGTAAGCGGAGCCCTGGCGGCGAAAATCGCTACGCGTATGATCGATGGCTTCACTTTAAAAGATGCCTGCGATAAATCCATGGCTGAACTAAAGCCATTTGATGGTTTCGCCGGTGTTATTTGTATTTCCTCCAAGGGCGAAATTTACCATACAGATTCTCATCCGTATATGGTTTGGGCGTATTTTGACAAAGAGGCGGTGGTGTTTGGGTAGAGTTAGTTTATCCAGCAGCATTATTTTCACATTTTTGGATCTTACTTAAGCGGACATTTCTTTTTGTTTCAGCTTGATTCTCGTCTGGCTCTCAGACCCCTATTGCCCGAAAATAATAATTTGTCCCCCTACTTAAACTAAATTAACCCTTATATACGCCAGGCAACATACTTATGTTTGTTTTGCTAATCCGCTGCTCGTTTAATTAAATTTTTTATCCAATTATTAACCCCTTGTTATGAAAAAACTTTTACTTTTTGTAATTGCTATGGTCTGCTTGTTCAGTTTTGATCTAGCAGCACAAGTTCCCAATTTACCTACGAAAGCAAGCCTTAGCGAAACCATTTTATCTTCACGCGCATTTTCAAATGGGACGCAGACAGATACGGTTGTAAAACAGCGTCCGATAGCGAATGATTACACGCTGGAAGTTGTTGCAAAAGTTAATTCTGCGACGGGTCGCGGGCTTGATATTGAAGCACGGAATGCGATGGTTAAAGGATTTAGGCTGTCGCTGGATGCTTCTGTTTTAAAGTGGACATCTTCCTTAAACTCAAGCACAGCTTTAACTTCGTCGGATGCGGGCAAGAGTCAAACCATCCGCATAGCGGTAAAAGACCAATCGGCACATATTTATCAAAATGGTGTTTTTGTGCAAACTCAGGCACTTTCAACTATCAAAGATATCGTGGGGGGGGTTGAATCGGATAACCTGTTGAACACAAGCAAGGGGCCAAATCTAGTTTCAAACTGGGCAGGTACCGCGCCCAATAATACTGGCCGCCCGAGTGATTATGGCTGGGCTTATACAGGTACCACTGTAAACCTTTTTAATACGGCAAATTCAGGAAGCGGCATCAGATATATGGATATAAATGCCTCGTCGGGAAGCAATGTGCATTTGTACAATGGCAGCCCATACGTTGGCCGCTTAATGTTTATCAGATGGGATGGTTCAGCCTATCAAAATGCATGCTTTAGCTATCCGGTAACGCTAGAAGCTAATAAGACGTATGATTTTTCGATGCTTCATGCTTATGTTACAAATGCTACAGGCGGCAAAGCGATAACTGTAGGAATTGGAAAAACGACTGCAACCAGCGGCAGATTTGCTTCCCATGTGTTTAATACCAGTGGAACTAAAGTCTTTAAAAAAGAAAACTTCGTTTTTACCTCTCAGGAAGCAGGACAATACTATTTAACGTTTACGGGTAATTGGGCATTATTCTCAATTGCAGAATTAGCAGTAAATAAAATTGATGTAAACCCGAGGTTCGTTTTTGGTAAGGACTATCCAAGTGGCGCTGTCGATATGGAAATTTCCTCGGTAACTTACGAGGAAGGTGCTTATGCCCCTTCGGAAGTTGTGACCGAGCCGCAGCAGAATGTGATGATAAGCGGCAATGTGGTTTACATGCTGCCTTCGTTCAATAAGAATTTCATTGTATCCGGAAAAACTGATTTTCACCTTACAGGAGAAACTACGCCACTCATAAATTCGTCGGTTGAATTAAATTCCGACGATGCCTGGTTGTTTTTCGACAATATAAAACCTTCAATTGTTGTTTCAGATTGGCTTGCTCAAGTCACCATAAACGGTTCTCCGGCGGCCAATAATCCAAATGTGCGAATCAGTATTTATAAAAATGGTACGGTAATTATCCCCAATGGAAATCAGATCTCAAGCCGGGCCTTGCAGGTGTTTGATCAACCGAACCTGGGCGGAACCGGAAGATCATTTGAAATCGAAAAGTACCACAATAGTTTAGGCGATTTTGATAATAAGATTCGATCCTTCAAATTAAGCCGTGGTTATATGGCTACCCTGGCCAATAACGCCGACGGATCCGGCTACAGCCGCGTATTTATTGCTAACGACGCTGACCTGATTATCAATACCATGCCTCTGGGTTTAGATACCACAGTTTCTTTTATCCGTGTATTTAAATGGGATTGGCCCAGTAAAAAAGGCAAGGCCGGATGGTCGCCTGCTAAACTAAATGCAACCTGGTATTACGACTGGAACATAGGGGGCGGCCCTTCAAGCGACTACGAGTATGCAATTATTCGTCAAAATGCAGGCTGGCCTTCGTGGACGGACATAAATAATAAAAAGAATGTGAACCATCTCCTCGGATTTAACGAGCCGGACAGGCCCGATCAATCTAATATGACTGTTGATGAAGCTATCGCCCAATGGCCTGAAATGATGAAGTCGGGACTGCGAATCGGTTCGCCTGCACCTGCCAGTCCTCATTCAAGCTGGATTACAGATTTTCTTACTAAATGCAACGAGTTTAATTACCGTGTTGATTATGTAGCTATACATTGTTATTGGGGAGGATTAACACCTTCGCAATGGTACTCGCAATTGAAGAGTATTTACGATAGAGTTAAACGCCCTCTGTGGATTACAGAATGGAATAATGGCGCAAATTGGACCACAGAAAGTTGGCCTTCAGATCAGACAGCTCAGTTTGAGAAGCAATATAACGACATAAAAGGCATTTTGCAGGTGCTTGATACTGCATCGTTTGTTGAACGCTATGCCATATACGATTGGGTAGAGAATAAAAGAGCGATGGTATTGGGCGATACACTTACACTTGCAGGTAAATACTATGCTGCCAATAAATCGGATTTTGCCTATCGCTCGAACAAAGCATACGTTCATAACTGGAAACTTATATCTCCACTGCTATCCAGCAAAATAAACAACGAGGATTATTTTAAAGTTACCCTTAGCTGGAAAGATTTGAATGGAGAATTGGGTTCGAAATATATTTTAGAGAGGAAAGTTAACGGCGTAGACCCCGATTTTCTGCCTGTTTATGAAATTCAAGGGTATGTCAAAGGAAGCACTCTGAGCTATGTTGATAGTGTGTTCGATAAAGCAACTTATAGAGTAAAGGCATTTAATGTTGGAGGAGATCAGTTTGTCTATTCATCAACTTTTGATGTACTGAGAGATGCCGCTCCTGTTGCTCCAACAAGTCTCACCGGTGAGGTGCTTTCGTCATCAATAACCAAACTGAACTGGAACGCTGGCACAAACGCCCGCTCTTATAATCTAAAACGGTCGCTGAATGAAGCTGGCCCTTTTGAAACAATTTATGGAAGAACAACTCAGCTTGTTTACCAGGACACTACTTTAGTCCCTTCAACTGATTATTATTATGCGGTTACGTCACTAAATTCAGCTGGCGAGAGCATCAATTCGGCAATCTTAAAATTGCGCACAAAAGACTTGGTGGCGCCTGATAGCGTGAGGAATCCAAGAGCAGCTTCCGGCGATACCAAAGTTGTATTAACATGGGATTTTATGTACGATGCTAAATATGATATCTTCCGTTCAGAAACCATAAACGGCACTTTTGATACGATCGCAACCAATGTAAATGCCGTTCGTTATGAAGATACAGGTAGGCTAAACGGCAAGACCTATTATTATAAGGTCGTTGCTCAAAATGCTGCTGGTCGCAGTCCCGAGACATCCATACTGCAAGGCACCCCTGCAAATGGTCGATATGTTTACCTGAGTTTGGATGAAACCACCGGAACATTTGCTCAAGATGTTTGGGGAGGCTATCACGGCACTCTGGCCGCAACAGCAAGCCACGCCGAAGGACATACATCCGGTGCGATGAAGTTAAACGGTACAGCAACGTCATATGCAACCTTAAATCCAGGCTTACTTACAGGCCTAAATGATTTTACCATATCTACATGGGTAAAAATGGACGCACTTTCGAACTGGATGCGAATTTTCGATTTCGGTGCCGGAACCTCAAAATATATGTTCCTTACGCCACAGGTAAATGTCAGCAGCGGAAAATCCACCGTTCGTTATACCATTAAAAATGGCAGCGGAGAGCAAAGTGTAAGTTATCCTTTCAGCTTCCCGTTAAACACCTGGACGCATTTTGCAATCAGCCAATCTGGTGATACCGCCAAATTATATATCAACGGTGCGTTGGTCGCTGCAAATGCAGTACTCATTAAACCATCCGATCTTGGCATTACCAATCAAAATTATCTTGGGAAATCACAATACAACGACCCGCTATTGAAAGGATCTATTGATGAATTCAAGATCTTTAATCGAGCATTTAGCGAGGCGGAAGTACTGGATGCAATGAAGGATGAGCAGATCATCACGTTTAATCCTTTTTCGGATAAAGTGCTTGGAGAAGAGGATTTTGATCCTTCGGCTACAGCATCTTCCTCTTTGCCTGTCTCGTACAGCAGTTCGGACACCAGTATTGCAAGCATAACAAGTGAAGGTAAGATTCATCTCGTTGGCAGAGGGACAGCTACAATAACTGCTTCTCAAACCGGAAATGATATATATCGTGCAGCTCCCGCCGTTATTCAGCAATTGAACGTTTTTGCTCCACCGGCAATGAATGTTAAAAATATAGAAATAGCACTTGATGAAAACGGAAGTGCGTCTATCACTCCCGAAATGGTAGACAATGGTTCTGTGAGCTATAACGGCTCCCTGACATTAACCTTAGACACAGCTGCTTTCGACTGCTCCAGTGTAGGATCTCCGGTTATCGTAAAACTTACCGGCACAGATGAAAAGGGTTATAAAAGTTCTGCGACTGCAGAAGTAAATGTTGTTGATAAACTAAAACCTGCAATTGCGGCCTACGCTAATCAGTTTTTCTGTTTCTCAGGTGATACTTACGCCCTGCCTCTTTTAAGTACGTCTGATAATTGCGGGATTTCTTCTGTTGCGTATAGCATAAGCGGTGCGACTACCAGAAGTGGTTCTGGTTCGGATGCAAGTGGAATTTTCAATACTGGCGAGTCGATAATTAACTGGACCGTTACCGATATTCACGGCAATATAAATACAGCTGTTTCAACTGTTACAGTTAACCTTCCATTACAGGTAATTATCCCTGATGTTTATGCAATCGACTCTATCTCTACCAAGAAAAACACTATTTACCTGGGCTACGGTCCTACTTCATTAACAATTCACGCTACGGCTGATGGAGGTTCAGGATCTTTTAATTACTTATGGAGCACAGGTTCAACAAGCGAATCGATTGCTGTTACTACCGCAGGAACTTATTCTGTAATTGTTACTGATTCGAAAGGCTGTCAAACATCAGCTTCAATACTTATCATAACACAAGACGTAACCTGCGGCAACAAAAAGGATAAGGTACTGATTTGCCATAACGGAAATACTCTATGCGTAGATGCAAGCGCGGTTCAGGCTCATCTAAATCATGGTGATCAATTAGGTTCTTGTGAGAATAGGACAAATACCCTGTCTCAAAGCCAAAGTTTAGCTCAGAAATCTAATTCGTTCGATGATTTGGGAACACCGAAGATCCTAGTGTATCCTAACCCTGCCAGAGATTATATTTACATTTCCGGACTTGATACAAAAGCATACCAATACAACCTATTTACTTTGGGAGGCAGTAAAATTTCCACTGGAGTTTTACAGGACGGAAAGATTTCTCTTCCTGCCAACATGGTTAATGGGAATTATTTACTGCAAATAATCGAGAATGGTAAAACCACGATCAGCAGACAGGTAATAGTTCAGAAATAAAAGAACAGATTTAATTAGCAAAAAGCTCCGGAGTTTTCTCAGGAGCTTTTTGCTTTTAGGAAGTGATAGGCCTCAGGTGATAAACGCCTCAGTAAAATGGCGTGGCGAATAGTAAAAAAGATTACTATATCAAGGATTTGCCAGGAAATTGGAAAGATGCCCCAAGTCCATAATCAACCAAAGATTTCGGCTATAATTACTTTAAAGATGCCAACATACTGGGCATTAAAATCCCATCAGTGATAGTTCTTGAAGAATTTAACTACCTTATCTATCCTGAATCGGATAAAATTGCTGTTATTGCGATTTTGGAATCAAAGGACTTTATTTTTGATGTAAGAATCAAAATTTAAATGACTCAGCCCGATGGCTATAAAAAAATCCAGACGCGGCATCTATTAGTTTTAGAAATGATTTTGCATCTTTTGTAAAAGATCACCGTATATTTTCCTGATGGTCCGAATTCTGTTAGTGCTTATTTTTTCTTTTTTCTTTTGGGATGTTTATTCTCAGAATGCGGATACGCTAAATAAGACAGAGATTCCCGCTGCAGAACCAAAAGATGCGTTGTATTATCAGCGGCAAGCAAAAAGAGAGAGCAATCCGAACTTAGCTTTAGAACTTTCAAAAAAAGCACTTTCCTTACGTAGTTCTGATCAGGATGAAAACTGGATTGCCGATGTGAAACTGAACATGGCTTCTTCACTATTACAACTAGGAAGAAGCAAAGAGGCCTTTTCCGAATTCCTTACGGCTGAAAGGATTTACACCAAAACCGGAAATATAAGTTCGAGAGCAAAAACTCTGTCTCTAATGGCTAAGTTCTATGAACGGAACGCCGCATGGAAAGATGCATTGTATTATTACCAATCCGCTCAGTTGCTCCAGCAATCAATCGAAGAATTTGGACAGGCAGCAATGATTACACTCCATTTAACCGATATTTCACTTGTTCAAAATAATCTGACAGATGCAGGCAGGCATGTTTCGTATGCAATAAGGCAATTTGAGAAACTAAACGATAAAACCGGCCTGGGCTTATCTTATGTGAAACAAGCGGAAATATTCAGACGTCAGGAACAATATAAAAGCGCCGAGTCGTTGATCCTTAAAAGTGCATTACCGTTTTTCCGTTCAACAGGTTACGAGGCTGGCAGGATAGATTGCTTTGATGTTTTAGGTAAGATTTACCGTAGTCAAAAACGATACTCTGAAGCGAAATGGTTTTTTATTCAGGCGAATACCCAGTCGCGGAAATTGAATGACGTGGAAGGAATAATTACCTCTTTAGTTAACCTCGGAAAAGTAAAAGTTCAGATTGACGATTACAGCCTTGCAAGGAGGGATTTTAAAGAGGCTCAGTCGTTGGCATCGCAGCACGGGAATTTGTTCTTAATGGCCGAGGTTAAAGATGCCTATGCTTTTTTATATAAAAAAACAGGAAATCAATCCGGTTTTGAAGATGTGAACGAATCTTCCGAAGAGTTAAAAGATTCATTAGATAATTATCTGACCGCCCAGGCAGAGTCTGCTCGAGCAGCCCGGGTACAAGTGTCTGCCTTGAGGATAAAAGAAAAAAAACGAACCATTCAACCTGCCCGCGATGACCAGTTGCTTGCGAAGGTCATTGCTGGCTCGCTTGGGATTTTAATCATTATATTGTTAATTTTAAGGAAGTTAAAATAACCCAAGTATCCGGTTCGTTGTAAATCCTATCTTTGCGGCAGGTCTGCAAGACGAAAAGTATGATAAAGAGTTTTTTGAATTTAGTTTTATTGACCCTGGTTTTAAATTCCGCGTTCGCTGCGGATACGCTAACGGTTAAGCGTAAAGTACTAATTGGCCCCCCAGAGTTAGTCCTTCCTCCCCCGATAGATTCTGCCTTGCTAAAAAAGTTGCTAATTTCCGACAGGTTAAAAAAGAAAAACACTGAACAAGTCGATTTTATCAACCGCCAGAATATTTTACTTCTTAATGCGCTTCTTCTTAAAACCGAAACGGCAATAGAGCCCGATGCTAGTTTGATAGGAACCCTCGAACAGGTACTTTCCGATTATATTAGGGCAGGCGATATAAAAAGTCAGGCGCTCATTTACAACACCTATGGCGTTTATTATGGAAGATATGGCCAGCCTGACAAAGCCATTTACTATTTTACTGAGGCCTTAAGGTTGAAAGAAGCGATTAAAGATAATCCTGGAATTTCCAAAATAGCTGAAAATCTGACAGCCATTTACAAAATGAACGGCCAGTATGATCTAGCAATAAGATCTGCAGAGCAGTTTGTATCAGCTAATTTAAGCCTTAGAAAAACAGCCACAGCCGCACGAGCATATCTTGATATTGCATCAATGAAGTTTTTGCAGGGAAAATATAAGGAGAGCGAATATTATATTCTGAAAAAAGCTTTTCCATTATTTCAACGTTCAGGTAACAAGATAGGCCGGATGAGCTGCTTTCAGAGCCTGGCTGATATGTATTTTCATCAGAACCGTTATTCCGAAGCCAAGTGGTTTTATATTCAGTCTAAAATAATGGCTGTTAAATTATCCGATAATCAAGCTTTAATAAGTAGTTTGGCAGGTTTAGGAAAAGTAAAACATGCATTAGGCGATTATGCAGATGCTTTACTGGATTATAAAAAGGCCGAGGAATTGGCATTGAAGAACAATTATCTGGCTAAGCTAGTCGAAATAAACGGCGATTTAGGCGAAACTTATAGCCAATTAGGAGATTATCCTGCGGCCGGAGCCGCCTTGGATAAGTACAGCATATTTAGAGAAACCTGGTTGAAAACCAATCAGCTCTGATTCCCCTGTCTTTAAAAAGCAATTTTATTTCATTTCAAATAATTTATACTTGGGATAAATACTATTTTTGATTTATACTTGTTTACAAAAGAGGCAGTAACAAAACTGTCTCTTTTTCATTTAATATAAACTCTGGTATAAAAATCGATAGAGTTAGACAAACAATGGATTTTAAATCGTTCAAAAAGATGCTGAATAAATTATTTTTGGCTTTGTTTATTGTGGCAACCTTTGCCTGCAAAGCTAATTTACGTGTAAATACGACTGTAGATGGCTCTAATAATCTTTCGCCCGAGCCTCAGCAACAGCTGGTTGCAAAAGAGCTGGTTAAGGTGATGGAAAATTACAATTACAAGCGAGTAAAAATTAATGACTCTCTGTCAAATGTAATTTTCGATAGCTATCTAAAAAGGCTTGACCCATCCCGCAATTATTTACTTGCCAGCGATATAAAAGAATTTGAACAATACCGAACTCAATTAGATGATCTTCTGCGAGCAGGTGATCTAAGTGCCTTTTTTAAAATATTTAATGTTTTTCAAAAACGTTATCAAGAGCGTATTAAATTTTCAATAGCTCAAATAGATAAGCCTGCTGATTATACCAAAAACGAAGTTTACGTATATAACCGCGAAAATTTACCTTGGTTAAAGTCAACGGCCGAAGCAGATGATCTGTGGCGCAAGAGAATCAAATACGATCTGTTGAACCTGCGAATTGCCAGCGGTTCTTCCTCAACTTTAAATATTTCCGGCAGCAAACTTAAAGGAAATGTGAAGGCCGACAGCGCTAGTAAAGGAGTTAAAGATACATCCGTTGCTAAAAGCCGCGATATCTTAAAAAAACGGTATCAAAACCTCTTATCTCAAGCTTCTAAAACAAACAGTCAGGATGCATTTCAAATAATAATGGATGCCTTTACACAATCGGTAGATCCGCACACTAACTACCTGGTTCCAACAAAGGCCCAGGAATTTAATGAGGAAATGGCGAGAAGTTTCACCGGTATCGGGGCGACCTTACAATTAGATAATGAGGTTGTTAAAGTGGCCTCTATTGTACCAGGCGGACCTGCATTTAAAGCGAAAACATTAAATGCTGGCGATCGGATTATCGCAGTCGCTCAGGGAAATGAAGAGTTTGTGGATATTATTGGTTGGAGACTCGATAATACTGTTCAAATAATTAAAGGCCCTAAAGGAACTACGGTGCGATTAAAAATCATTCCTGCAGGACAGGAGCTTTCTTCTGAACCGAAAATAATTTCTATTGTTCGCGACAGGGTGGTACTTGAAGAGCAGTCTGCTAAGAAAACGATTAAGACAGTGGTCTCTAACGGAAAAACCTACAAAATAGGTGTTATTGATGTTCCCGGTTTCTATTTGGATTTCAAGGCATATCAATCAGGAGATCCTAATTACAAGAGCACTACAAGAGACGTAAAACTTATTTTAGATACGCTTAAACAACAAAAAGTCGACGGTATTGTAGTCGATTTGCGCAGCAATGGCGGCGGGTCTTTAATCGAAGCAATTGAGCTAACAGGGTTATTTATAAAAACTGGTCCGGTTGTGCAGGTGAAAAATTCGCGTAGCATTGAAGTAAACGCGGATGACGATCCTTCAATCGCGTGGACTGGCCCGGTGGGCGTAATGATCGATCGTTTTAGTGCCTCTGCTTCAGAAATTTTTGCTGCAGCCATTCAAGATTACGGTCGTGGTGTTATTATGGGAACCCAAACCTATGGTAAGGGAACTGTTCAATCTGCTATTGACATGTCGAAGTTTATCACTACGGTTGATGAAATTCTGCTTAAAACAAAAAGTGGGTCAGCCTCAACTTCGAATGGCAATGGCGTAGTTTCTTCAAATACTGCTGCTCCGAAATTTGGGCAGATTAACCTCACCATCGCTAAGTTTTACCGTATAAACGGCGGCAGCACTCAACATAAGGGAGTAATTCCAGATATCAGTTTTCCGATGATTTATCCTGCCGAAAAATACGGCGAAAGCTCTGAGCCTTCAGCGCTGCCTTTCGATAGTATTAAGCCCGCACCGTTTAGCCCTGTTTCAAACTTAAAGCCTTTTAAACCGCTTTTGGTAAAACAACACCAGGACAGAATGCAGGCTTCAACAGAATATAAATATTTATTAGAAGATATTCAGCAGTTTAAAAAACGGGAAGAAGAAAACTCAGTGACGCTTAATGAAATGCAGCTTAAGAAAGAGAGAGATGCGCAGGAAGCCGTTAACCTGGCACGTACCAACCAGCGCAGAGCTCTGCAAGGCTTACCAGCTTTGAAAAAAGGGGAAGTTGCTCCGAAGCAGGACAATGATTTTATTGAGGATGAGAGCCTGAAAGTAATGGCTGATTATATCCATCTTACAGAATCTGGAAAATATAGCTTGAAGTACTAAGCTCTACCGAATTTTTATACAAGAAACCTGGCCAAAAGCCGGGTTTTTTGATTTTAAAACTATAGTGCTTCTTCGAGGTTTTAATAAAATGGCCAAACCACTTCTTCAGTTTAACGATTGTGGAATATACTGCGAAGCCGGCAATTTTTACATTGATCCATGGAAGCCGGTTGATGATGCGCTAATTACACATGCGCATTCAGATCATGCCAGATGGGGAAATAAACGCTATTTGGCACATCATTTATCACGTGAAGTGTTGAAGTATCGTTTGGGAGATATTCAGCTTCAAACCGTAGAGTACGCCGAGCGGATTCAAAAGAACGGAGTCACCATCTCTTTTCATCCGGCCGGACATATAATAGGCTCGGCACAAATTCGTGTTGAACATAAGGGAGAAGTATGGGTTGCCTCAGGAGATTATAAACTGGAAGACGATGGCATTTCAACGCCTTTTGAACCTGTTAAATGCCATACGTTCATTTCCGAATGCACCTTCGGTATGCCTGTTTACAAATGGAAAAATCCTGCTGTGGTGCATCAGGATATAAATGATTGGTGGAACCTAAATGCAGAAGAAGGGAAAGTCATCGTTATCGCTGGTTACTCCTTGGGAAAGGCTCAACGAATAATTCAAAACCTCGATTTATCCATTGGCAGAGTCTTTCTCCACGGTGCCATCGCTAATACACACGAAGCGCTTGAGCGAAATGGAGTACTACTTCCTCCGGCAACGCGCATTACATCAGAAACAAAAAAAGAGGACCTTAAAAAAGGAATAATAATCTGTCCGCCTTCGGCCCTTGGATCGCCCTGGCTCCGAAGGTTTCAACCCTATGCTTTCGGCTATTGTTCGGGCTGGATGTCGCTTCGCGGAGCAAAAAGACGTATGGCCGCCGACAGAGGCTTTGTGCTTTCTGACCATGCCGATTGGGACGGACTGATAAAGGCCATCGACGCCACCGGATGCGAATGCGTACGCCTAACGCATGGTTACACAGCCTCATTTACCCGCTATCTTTCCGAACTGGGGTATAAGGCATATGAGGCACATACCAATTACGGAGATGACGAAGCTCTGGAAGACGAGCTTGTTGACCCTGGTGTCAAATCACTTCATTCGGATAAGGAAGAAAGTGATGAAGCTTTCCGTTTGAGAGAAGATTTAGGGGATGCCATATGAAAGATTTCGCCCGACTTTTTGCTTTATTAGACGAAACAAATAAAACCAATGCGAAAGTGGAGGTTTTAAAAGATTACTTTATCAATGTTTCTGACGAAGATAAGATCCAGACACTGGCTCTCTTTACAGGCCGAAAACCAAAGCGGCAAATCAATGCTACCTTAGTTAAAACATGGGCCATGCAATTGGCCAATATCCCTCAGTGGTTGTTTGAAGAAAGTTACCAGGTAGTGGGTGATTTAGGCGAAACAATTGCCTTATTGCTTCCCGATGGCGATAGCACCCATGAAAAATCTCTTTCAGAGTGGATACAGGAAATCATCTGCTTAGGCAGTTTAACAGAAGACGATCGTAAAGATTGGCTAATAAGCTCATGGCTGTCAATGGATCAGCAGGAACGATTTGTTTTTAACAAGATATTGACGGGAAGTTTTAGAATTGGAGTTTCTCAAAGCCTGATAGTGAAAGCTCTGTCAGAAATATCTGGCATAAAGCCAAATGTTTTAACGCACCGGATTATGGGCAACTGGGATCCGGCTACCTTCAGTTTTCATAGATTGATACAGGAGGAAGACGCCTCGGACGATGCCTCAAGGCCTTATCCGTTTTGTCTTGCTTACGCGATACAAGAAACCTCAGACAAAGCGAAATCTGCTGAAGAAATCGAGCAGGATTTAGGCAATACAGAGAACTGGCAGGCCGAGTGGAAATGGGATGGAATACGGGCGCAGGTAATTTTCAGGCAAGGTGAAATATTTATATGGACCCGGGGAGAAGAACTCGCAACCGAGAAATTTCCCGAACTGCACCCCTTTATTTCAGAACTTCCGGATGGAACCGTTCTCGACGGAGAAGCCATCTGCTTTTCAGACAATAAACCGATGCCGTTCAACATACTTCAAACCCGGATCGGGCGCAAGAATCTGTCTAAAAAGATATTGGCTGAAAGTCCCATGGCATTTATTGCATACGATTGTCTGGAATTTGACGGCGATGATATTCGTTCGATGCCATTAAAACATCGCAGGTCGATGCTTGAGAAATTACATCATATCAATCCATTCAAAAATACCTTTCAGCTATCGCCAATTGTTGAATTCGACAATTGGCAGCATTTGTATGAACTTCGCTTGCAAGCAAGAGAAAATCATGCAGAAGGCTTTATGCTTAAAAAATTGGATTCAGTTTACCAAACCGGCCGAAAACGCGGCGATTGGTGGAAATGGAAAATTGATCCTCTTTCTGTAGATGCCGTAATGATTTATGCTCAAAAAGGCCACGGCCGGCGAGCAGATCTATATACCGACTATACTTTTGCCGTTTGGGATGGCGATAAACTTGTGGCTTTCGCCAAAGCATATTCCGGCTTAACGGATAAGGAAATTAAGCAGGTTGATGCGTTTGTAAAGCGAAATACGCTCGAGAAATTTGGTCCGGTTAGAACCGTTAAACCAGAAATGGTTTTCGAGATTGGTTTTGAAGGAATCAATCGGTCAAACAGACATAAATCCGGCATTGCTTTGCGGTTTCCGCGGATTTTACGCTGGAGGCATGATAAAAAAATAGAGGATGCCGATACGTTAGATACACTTAGGTCAATGCTTTAAAACCCAATTATTTTTATGTATTTTTACTAATTAATTTATGTCTATGGATTTTGAAGTAAGAGAACCTGCAATTGCTTATGGTAAGAAAATACTTACAGTAGAAGAATATCTTCGATTTGAAAAGGAGTCTCAACAGAAACATGAGTTTTTTGAAGGTGAGATATTTGCTATGGCAGGCGCCAGTCAAAACCACAATGAGATTTTTAGTAATTTGTTTACCGAGCTCGGAATCCAATTAAAAGGTAAGTCTTGTAAACCTTATGGAAGTGATCTAAGAATTCATATTCCTCAAAACACACTTTATACATACCCTGATCTTTCCATTATCTGTAAAGAATTTACCTCTTCTATTCAGGACGAAACATTTGCCGCAATAGAACCCACCATTCTTATTGAAATTTTATCAGAATCTACCCAAAACTACGATAGAGGCGCAAAATTTAAGCTCTACCGGGATATACCATCACTCAAGGAATATATTTTGGTTGATTCTGAGTCAATAAACATTGAAACTTTTCGTTTAAATGAAAGTCAGCATTGGGAGCTGGAAGAATACAAATCAGACAAGGATATTCTGGTCATACCAACTCTTGAAATAAGTATCCCACTTAAAGATATTTACGAAGGAACAAAACTTGGATAAACCCATTACATTGGATTTATCATCTATCTGTTAATGAAAGGCGAAGCAATAATTTCCGAATGGTTCCAGAAAAAAGAATGGCAACAGTTCCCTTTTCAGAAGGAAATGGAAGCCGCTTTTCTTGGCGGGTACTCGGGTTTATTGAATGCGCCAACAGGCAGCGGAAAAACATTTGCTATGTTTCTTCCTTTTGTAGCCGATTATATCAACAAGCATCCCAACGATTATCAAAAAAGGAAAAACAATGGCTTGTTAATGCTGTGGATTACTCCATTAAGAGCGCTAACAAATGATATCCGCAAAGCCATGCAAACTGTGGTTGATGATCTGGGTTTACCCTGGACAGTAGCCGCCCGAACAGGAGATACCTCAGCGAAGGAAAAGGCAGCCATTAAAAAGCGGCTTCCCGAAGTTTTGCTCACCACACCAGAGAGCCTTCATATTATGCTGGCTCAAAAAGATTATCCTCAACTCTTCGAGAACTTAGAAGTTGTGGTGGCTGATGAATGGCACGAGTTACTCGGTACAAAACGAGGCGTCCAGCTTGAACTGGGCTTGTCAAAACTTAAATCTTTAAGCTTTAATTCAACTTCTTCAACCGACAAATCACACGGAAGCATCCCCGAATCACACGGAAGCCTCCGCAAATCACACGGAAGCATCCGCAAATCACACGGAAGCCTCCGCGAGTCACACGGAAGTATCCGCAGATCACACGGAAGCATCCACAGATCACGCAGAACTATCCGCGGACAATATTTTCGCACCCATAACCGACTTACAACCCACAACTCACAACCCACAACCCACAACCCACAACTCACAATCAGCAACCCACAACCATCCCTAAAAATCTGGGGAATCAGTGCAACCATCGGCAATTTAGAACAGGCGGCAGAAGTATTATTAGGCAATGATATGCCTCACGAACAAATAAAGTTGATTCGCGCTAAGCTGGACAAAAAAATAGTGATCAATTCTATCATTCCTGAAAATATTGAAGAGTTTTCATGGGCAGGGCACCTGGGAATCAAACTGCTACCGCAGGTAATGGAGATTGTGGCTAAGAGTAAAACCACGCTTATATTTACAAACACCCGCTCGCAAACCGAGATCTGGTATCAGGCTATTCTTGAGAAGTATCCTGAATATGCGGGCATCATAGCTATGCACCACGGCTCCTTGGATAATGAGTTGCGTAATTGGGTCGAAAATGCGCTGCATGCAGAAATGCTCAAAGTTGTTGTTTGTACATCTAGTTTAGATTTGGGGGTCGATTTCAGACCTGTAGATACGGTTATACAAGTAGGTAGTCCGAAGGGAGTTGCCCGATTTATGCAAAGGGCCGGGCGAAGCGGGCATCATCCTGGTGCAACTTCCCGGGCTTGGTTTGTACCAACTCATTCATTAGAGTTGTTGGAAGGGGCGGCAATCAAGCAAGCCATTAAGGAAGAGATTTTTGAATCGCGTGATCCCATTTTATTGGCCATGGATGTGCTTACGCAATATCTGGTGACCCTTGCCGTATCAAATGGCTTTCGGCCAGATGAGGTGTATAAAGAGATAAAAACTACCTACGCTTTCGCGGATTTAAGCGGAAAAGAATTTACGCAGATTCTTGACTTCATCACCAAAGGCGGAAAAACCTTATCGGCATACGACGAATACCTGAAAGTAGAAATTGAAGATGGCTTGTATAAAGTAAACAGTCGTAAAGTTGCCATGCGCCACCGCTTAACCATGGGAACCATTGTTGGCGATGTGAGTATGCGCATCAAGTTTCTTACCGGAGGATACCTTGGATCAATAGAAGAAGATTTTATTGCCCGCTTGAAGATTGGCGATAGCTTTTGGTTTGCAGGCCGCAGTCTCGAATTAGTTAAGGTAAAGGATATGACGGCCTTTGTGAAAAAATCGCCTAAGCGGAACGGAAGAATACCGAGCTGGATGGGTGGAAGAATTCCTTTATCCTCCCAGCTTTCTGCCATGTTTCGTAAAAAACTGGATGAAGTTGCTCATCATAAAGAAGAAGACATTGAAATAAAAACCCTCCGTCCTTTATTTAATATGCAGGCAGAACTCTCGCATCTGCCAATGAAAAACGAGTTTTTGATTGAGAAGTTTAGTTCCAACGATGGTCATCATCTTTTCTTTTACCCATTTGAAGGCAGATTGGTTCATGAAGGAATGGCTTCTTTGTTTGCGTTCAGGATTGCTAAAATTCGTAATGCCAGTTTTTCTATTGCCATGAATGATTATGGCTTTGAGCTGCTCAGTGATGAAGAAATTTTACTGGAGCAAGCCCTGAATAACGATTTATTTAGTTCAGCGAATCTCCTCGACGATATTCAACACAGCTTAAACGCGAATGAAATGGCCAGGCGGCGGTTTAGAGATATTGCCCATATTGCCGGTTTGGTTTTTACCGGTTTCCCGGGAAAAACGATGAAAAACCGCCATTTGCAGGCATCAACATCTTTGTTATTCGATGTGTTCAGCGAGTATGAGCCAGATAATGTTTTGGTGCGGCAAGCGTATAATGAAGCTTTGCAATTTCAGCTGGAGGAGTTTCGCCTGCGCGAGGCATTAAAACGAATTCGCGATTTAAAAGTTATTATTACTCAAAGCAGCAAGCCTACTCCTTTTGCCTTTCCAATAATGGTAGATCGGTTAAGGGAAAAGCTAACTACAGAATCTTTGGAAGACAGAGTGGCTAAAATGACCAAAAGTTATTCTTAAATTGAGGAATTACGCTTTGGACTTGAAAGATCATCTTGAAATACATAATCATTAAAATGAATAAAATGAAGAAATTCTTTTATCTGGCATTGTCAGCGATGTTTATTGCTGCCTGTAGCCATCCCGAGCTTACATCAAATAATATCCCTGAGCGTTCTGTTTTTTTCGATAAATCAGGAATGGATACGACCGTCAGTCCCGGCGAAAATTTTTTCTTGTATGCAAATGGTATCTGGGTGAAAAAAACAGAAATCCCCGCTTCCGAAACGGGTTGGGGGTCTTTTTACACCTTATACGATGATAATATTAAAAACCTTCGCAAAATACTGGACGAGGTATCGGCAAAAGACAATGATGAAGGTTCTGTAGAACAAAAGGTGGGTGATTTCTATATGTCGGGAATGGATACTTTCGCTATTGATAAACGATCCTATGAGCCAGTTAAGCCTTTGCTCGCCGAAATTGACGCCATAAAGGATTATAAAGAACTTTTAAGGTTTGCGGCAAAAAATTTTAAAGATGGAAACGGGTTTTTATTCTCGTTTTATATCGGTCCGGATGATAGAATAAGCACCAAAAATGCTGTTACTTTTCAGCAAACTGGTTTGGGGTTGCCTAACCGCGATTATTATTTTAATAACGATGCCGCTACTCAAAAAATCCGAAAAGAGTATCTTAATTACATTTCTAAATTATTTACCCTGACGGGCTCTGATTCTGTCGTATCGGGGAAAGCTGCAGAGAATATTCTTAAGCTTGAAACCGAGATCGCCAAGTCTCATTCAACACCTGTTGAGCTGCGGGATCCGGTAAAGAATTATAATAAATTCGCGGTGGCAGAATTTCAAAATCAGGTTCCGGAATTAGATGTCGAATCTCTGATGGATAAAATGGAGCTTAATACGGATACCATTCTTGTGGCCCAGCCAAAATATTACAAGGCCTTAGAAGGTCTGTTGAAAACACAGCCAATAGAAATCTGGAAGCATAAAATAAAATTCGAGGCTCTAAGTTCGTCGGCATCTGCTCTTAGTAAAGAGTTCAGGAAAGCTCGTTTTAACTTTTATGGAAGGGTTTTAAGCGGCCAAAAACAGCAGCAAGATCGCTGGAAGCAAATGGTTAATAAAACGGATGCAGGTTTGGGGGAGTTACTGGGACAGCTGTACGTTAAACGATATTTCCCTTCGGATGCAAAAGAGCGGATGTTAACACTGGTGGATAACCTTCAAAAGGTTTACAGGTCGCGAATTGAAAGGTTAGACTGGATGAGTGCTGAAACCAAGGGCCGCGCACTAGAGAAGCTGAATACTTTTGTTAAGAAAATAGGATACCCTGATAAGTGGAAAAATTACGATGATGTTGAAATTAGCCGCGCCAGCTATTACGAAAATCTAAAAAGTATCGAGCGCCATGAGTATAAGGAAATGATAAATAAGCTTGGTAAGCCGGTGGATAAACTCGAATGGTTTATGAGTCCGCCAACGGTGAATGCGTATTACAATCCTGCTTTTAACGAAATTGTATTTCCGGCTGGCATTCTGCAGTTTCCTTTCTTTGATTATAGAGCCGATGACGCAATTAACTATGGTGCTATCGGCGCAGTTATTGGGCATGAAATGACACATGGCTTCGATGATCAGGGGCGACAATACGATAAGAATGGCAATTTAAAAGATTGGTGGACAAAAACTGATGCTGAAAAGTTTACAAAAAAGGCCGATGTTGTGGTAAAACAGTACAATAATTATACGGTATTGGACAAGTTGCCGGTGAATGGGCAATTAACTCTAGGTGAAAACATTGCTGATATCGGAGGCCTGGCAATTGCCTATGAAGCATTTAAACTCACCGATCAGGGAAAAAGTGCTGATACCATCCAGGACTTATCTCCTGACCAGCGATTTTTTCTTTCTTTTGCCCAGGTATGGCGTATTAAAAACCGTGATGAGCGTTTACGCATGCGCATTGCAACCGATCCGCATTCGCCTGAGATGTTCCGGGTGAACGGGCCTCTTTCAAATATGCCCGAGTTTTATAAGGCTTTTGATATTAAACCTGGAGATAAAATGTATCGTCCAGAGGAAGATCGGGTAAAAATCTGGTGATTTCTCGACTATTTGCTTAGAAATATCAATTTCTGTTAGAGTTGGCAGGTACTTTGCAGTATGTATGGTAAATACATAACGATGAATTTAAAAAGAACTTTTGGAACGATCCTGACTATACTAGGTATAATAGGATTGATATATGCGGCAGTCGGATTTGCACAGAATTCTGAAACAGCTCGAGAACTGATAGTGTTTTTTGTGTTAGGAGTAATATTTTTCTTTACCGGAATAGGTTTAGTGAAAAATACCAGAGACGTTGCTAAAATGTAAGTACTCAATACTGTTTATTAAATACATAAAAAAGCCGTTTCATGAATCATCATGAAACGGCTTTTTTATGACTGGTGTTGAGTCTAGAAATTGAAGCCTAAGCCCAGTTGTATCACCTGATTCTTATACAGAGGAACCTCCGAAGTTCCATCTTCGTTATTTTTTTGGAAATCCAAAGCATATCGGGCAACAAGGCTGGTTTTCGTACCAATATTAAATCCGGCGCCAATAACACCTCCCAGAATACTTTTCTTCAGCTTATCGTTTTCTTCCTTCCGTTCCTTTCTATACTCATCAGAGCCGGTTTTAAAGCTTTCGGTTGTAGACGTTAAAAAAGAAATCTGTGGGCCTAAATGAATATTGAAGCCACTGGCAGCTTTGATCTTTAACAGAATCGGAACTTCGACAAAGTGAGATGTTACGGAATAATCATAATCTCCACCTAAAAGACTAGATCCATTGGTTTTGTATCCCTTTTGTGAATACATTAACTCCGGTGCGAACGACAAGCGGTCTACCAAAGGAATATCTAAGGTCAGTCCTGCATGCACTCCTGGCTTAAAATCAGTTTTAAAGTCGCTGTCGCCTGTCTTAATAATATTTGAAAAGTTTACACCAACTCTTCCTCCAAGCGATTGTGCATTTGCTGCAAGGGCAGAAATAAGCACAAATGATAAAATTAATATTCGTTTCATGTTTTGTGTGTTTAAATAGTTTTTAAAAATAATATCCTCTGCGATTATTGCAAAAGGACTTGTGCACAAAACAGCCTGTTCCAAAATTTGTTTGGCTTATAGTGCTTACCTTTATCTCAGAGTATTGGATTAGCTTCTTGACGACACACATTATGCGCTTAAATTTTTTATTGTTTATTTTCATTTTATCCAGCTTTTCCATGTCCCTTGCACAAGGAAGAAAGAATTTTACAGAATCTAATTTTGGGCAAGATCGTTGGGTCGACTCCGTTTTTAAAAAGTTGAACCGGAGAGGAAAGATTGCGCAGTTATTCTTTCTTCGGGCACATACTGATAAGGGTAAAGCTTACGAGGAAACTGTTGCAGGGCTGATAAGAAAATACAAGGTAGGTGGTTTAGTGTTTTTTCAGGGAGGGCCGGGCAGGCAGGCGGCTCTTACGAATCACTACCAGAAAATCTCCAGAGTTCCTTTATTAATAGCGATGGATGCCGAGTGGGGACTTGGAATGCGACTTGACAGCACCATATCGTATCCCTACCAAATGACTCTAGGCGCAATTCAAGATACAAATCTAGTTTACCAGATGGGCCAAAAAATTGCTACCGACTTTAAACGCATTGGTATGCATATTAATTTCGCCCCTGTAGTTGATATTAATAATAATCCTAATAATCCGGTGATCAATTACCGTTCTTTTGGCGATAACAAATTCAATGTGGCTCGTAAGAGTTCGGCATACATGCGAGGTTTGCAAGATGCCGGAATTTTAGTGAGTATAAAACATTTCCCGGGTCATGGCGATACAAATGTGGATTCGCATAATGATTTACCAGTATTAGGCTTTACTAAAGCCCGGCTTGATTCCTTAGAATTGTACCCGTTTAAAGAACTTATCCGCCAGGGTGCCTCGGGAGTAATGGTAGCACATATGAATATTCCATCTCTGGACAATACCCCTCATGTTCCTTCCACTTTATCAAGGCCTATCGTAACCGGCTTGTTAAAGGAGCAGCTGGGTTTTAAAGGATTAGTATTTTCTGATGCTATGGAAATGAAAGGAGTGCTAAAGTTTTTCCCTGACGGCGAAGCAGATGTTCGGGCGGTTATTGCCGGAAATGATGTTATTGAGCTTTCTGAAAATGCACCGAGAGCCATTAAGCTGGTGAGAAGGGCGATCCGCGAGAAGCGACTCAGCATGGATCAAATAGATGAAAGTGTTAAAAAAATCCTGGCAGCAAAATATTGGGCAGGCTTAAACCAGTTGGTAGAAATTAATACCGACAGTGTGTACGAAGATTTGAACGGAGGAGATGCACATGCTTTAAACCAACGTTTGGCGGATGCGGCTGTTACGGTTTTGAATAGCGACAGTCTGTTAAAGCAACTTGACTTAAATCGTAAAACGGCTATAATAAGCCTTGGTGTTTCTGAAGTAACTCTTTTTCAAAAAGAGATGCAGAAGAAGTTTAATAACTCAACCAGTATTATCCTGTCCAAAATAGCGGGAGCGACAGATATTAAAAATGTTTCAAAGGATCTTCAAAGCTATGATCAAATCATAGTTTCGGTACACGATTATAGAACCCGGCCGCAGAGTACCCTGGATTATAACAATGAATTAAAAGCATTCATTTCTGATTTGGCCAAATTAAATACGGTTACATGCTTGTTTGCCAATCCCTACTCTATTAGGAGTTTGCCGGGAATAGAAAAGAGCAAGTCGTTGCTTATTAATTATCAGAATAGCAATGAAATGCAGATAGCTGCTGCAAAGGTGTTGAGCAATCAGATGCGGGCATCGGGAAGATTGCCGGTAACTGTAAACTCAGCATTTAAAACCGGTGATGGAATTCAGTTTTTCCCCGTGCCGCAAACAGTAAGTGGACAGGTTGAATAGAGGCATAGATTAATTAAACAAAAAAGCAGCCTTAAGGCTGCTTTTTTGTTTAATTAAGGCTGCTTTTTATTAAAGGTTTCCACGATCAACACGCGGTTGACCGTCTCGACCCCTGAAATTTTCCCTGTTTCTATCCATGTTCGGTTGCATGCCTCCGGGGAATTTTTGAATTCTGAAGCTGAACGTTGCCATAAAGTACCGGGTTAACCGGTTGGTTTGACTGCTGCTAAAGGTATTGGCGTTTTGCGAAACGCCCACCACAGTGCCTTCATTTTTCAAATCAAATCCTTGCAGCCTGAACGTTCCACGCCTGTTAAAGAATTGTTTTTCCAGATACGCATTAATGATTAGCGGATTTGCCTGGATAGACCGATAGCCTTGATTCACATTTTTGCTGATGTCGAACCCTACAATAAACGTTTTTAGAAAAAACAACCGACCGTTTAAATCATAGTTCCAGGTGCTGGCTTTTGTGTCATAGCTTTCTGATAGTGTGTTATTCAAAAAAGTTCTGCGATAACCCACCGACGGATATATTTCAACGTCTTGATTTGGGTTAATTTGTAAACGAATATTTTGAGAAAAAGTCCAGTCTTTACCTATGTTTTTTTGACTGTTGGCAAAAGTTACGTCGTTGGTGTACCTCAGGTTTCCATTCAATGAAAGGCGGTATTTCTTTTCTTTAAAGGGCTTGCCGAACGAATAAAAAGCATTTGTTGAGTAGTAACCATCGGTGTTTAAATATCTTGTTTCCTGGATAGTTCTTTTTGTTGGTTTTCCTTCCACTAAAATTTCTTCATCGTATTTAACGATGTCCCGTGTTATCTGATTATTTGTAAGATTTCCAAAAAGTCCGGCGTTGAAGAACACTCCGGAGGATGGATCGGTCGTATTGTATCTGATGTTAAGAGATTGTGTAAATGCAGAGTTAAGATCAGGGTTACCAACTACGGGTCTTGAAGGGTTTGAAACATCTCTGACCGGTTGAATCTGGTTGAAACTTGGCTCGTTGCTTCGTCCGTTATAGTTAATTGATAAAGACCGCGAGCGACCAAAGTTATAGTCAAACCGTGCTGTTGGAAAGAAGTTAAAGCCTTCTCGCCTTGTTGGCGGAGCGCCAGTTGTTAATGAGTTTCCTTTTAATAACGTAGGCTGTGCTGTTAAGCCTACTGTAAAGTTGTAAAGTTTTGGACGGTCATAGCGGTAGCTTAAGCTGAAGCGGTTCGTGGCAAAAGAATAATCGTAAATATTACTTAATGCGTTATTAATAACAGGAATTTCATCTTCATACACATTCGTAATCCTGCTGTTGTCATAATTTGAAATGGAATAGTTATAGCCGAAATCCAGACGGCCTAGCTTTCCTACAGGTTCGCTATAGGTGATGTTAGCATTCGAACTGAACCGTTTATTTGTGGTTTCTATAAGACGATGAGATGTAGAATCCACATCGGGATTATAATACGTAAAGTCATCAATCACGTCCTGGTCACTTTCACTATCCGAACCGTTAATGTTTAAACCAAAAGAAAAGTTTCGTCCCAATTTCCTGAACCGGTGATTGTAGATAAGATTTCCGCCAAAAGAAGGCGAGCTGGCGTTGCTGAACTGATTCGTTAGCTGGTCCTCTCGCGATTGATCAGAGTATTCTTGTATAAGATTCGTTGAGCCGTCAGAATCTGAAGAGCTGAGGTTAAAATAAGGGGTTATACGGAAGTAATTTAGACTATCAATTGCGTACTCCAAATTAAAGTTGGCGCTATGGTAATTGTTTCCGCTTTTAGATTGGGCAGTACTATTAAACCTTATAGAGTCTCTTGTAAAATAAGAGACCCCATAACTATTTGAAATTGCGTTGTTGTTTCTCACCATCAAACGGTAGCTACCATTTACAGCTACTTTTTTACTTAGGTTGTCTCTGTAATTTATACCGCCGGCAGTGATATTGGTAATACCCCCGGTATTTCCAAAGATACCGCCATCTCCCCCGCGACGACCACCTCCGCCTCCACCAAAGCCACGACCGCCACCTCCGCCAAAGGCAAAAGGAGATGTGTTATTGTTGTTTGAATTTAGGCGAACATCGATCTGGCGATCCTGATTCATAAACTGTCCGTTACCGGATACCAGATAGCGGTCCTGATTACCGCCTCCAAGGGCGCCGCTGATCACGCTTCCCTTCATTCGGTCGGGCCGTATGGTAATGTTTATAATTTTGTCAGCCTCGCCTTCGCGAATACCTGTAATATTTGCCTGGTCGCCATAATCATCAACAATTTGAATTTTTTCGATGATGTCGGCAGGCAGACCTTGGGTGGCTGTTTTCAGATCGCCATCAAAATAGTCCTTCCCATTTACACGAACTCGTGTTACGCTCTTGCCCTGAGTTGTAACGTTACCGTCTTTATCTACTTCAACACCGGGAAGTTTTTTAATCACATCTTCGGCTACAGAATTCTCTCTAACCGGAAAATCGCTTGCACGATATTCTACGGTATCCTGCTTAACCACTACTGGTGCAGCTCCTGATATTACCACTTCTCGTAAAACGTTGCTTTGGGCTTTCAAAGTTATAGCATCCAGTTTTATAGGTGTTGTTCCATCGGTATATAAAAATCTTTTAACGATATCAGTATACCCTAGACTGGTAATAGTTAGTAAAAACTGAGATGATTTTACATATTTGAAGCTAAATAAACCGTCAATATCTGTGCGGGTTTGCAGAGTGTCCAGAGGTGAGGTTAGCCTAACGGTAGCGGCTATTACACTTAATCCTGCAGTATCTCGTACCACACCTTTTACTTCTCGCCCGGTTTGGGCAAAAGTAATTTGGCCTGTAATGAGCAGCATCGATAAGATTACTATCTTTTTCATGTGTTGTGTTGAGAAAATATATGATTGTAAAGGGTGCAAGTTTAATGCCTGCTGATAACAATTAAACGGAAATGATACTTAGGCGCTTAATTTATATACCAAATAGTACTTCAGAGCGATTTCATTGTTGATGTCCCATATAGTTTAGCAGTACTTCCCGGTAATTGTCGCTTACAGGCACCTCAAACGAGGGTAGAAGTACCCGGTTTTTCTTAAAGGAGATTAATTTTTCTAATGATATGATATAGGATTTATGAACACGCATAAACCGTTCTGAAGGAAGTTTCTCTTCCATGTATCGCAGGCTTAACCGAGTTATCACGGGCTTTTCTGTATCAGACAGATAGATTTTAATGTAATCTTTCAAGCCTTCTATATATAAAATATCGCTGATGTTTATTTTGACTAAGGAGTAATCAGCGTTCACAAACAGGCACTCGGCAGAAGAGTTTGTTTGCGAGGGTGCAGAAACCTGGTTTCTTAAATTAATCAGATCGAGAGCTTTGTTGGCAGCTTTAAAAAACCGCTCGAACGATACAGGTTTAATCAAATAGTCAAGCACATCGAGGTTAAAACCTTCTACTGCATACTTCTCGTAAGCGGTAACGAAAACTATTAAGGGCGGATTGGACAGACTATTTACAAACTGTAAGCCCGACAAGCCAGGCATTTGGATGTCTAAAAAAATAAGATCAACGGTTTGCTGACTTAAGAATTTCATTGCCTCCATGGCGTTACGGCAACTCCCGACCAGTTCAAGAAATGGAATCTGGCGGATATTATCTTCCATTAGCTCTATGGCTAAGCGTTCATCATCAACTACCAGGCATTTAATCATTTAAGTCGGACTTTTAAAGTAGATACAAAGGTATTTTGGTTTGGTCCGGTTTCTAAGATGTAACGGTCTTTATACAAAAGTTCAAGGCGTCTTCTCATGTTAATTAAGCCAATTCCTGAGTTTTTATCCTTCGACCCTTCATTCAGAGCAACGTTGTTTTCCACCCGGAAAGCAAGCTGGTGACTTGCTTTGTCAAGGTTTAGATCAATTTTAATAATGGGTTCATCAATCATCCCCACGCCGTGTTTAAAGGCATTTTCGACGAAGGCAATAAGCAACATCGGCTCAATTTCATATCCTTCTAAATCTTTGGATATATGCAAATTAATTTGTACATCATCGCCAAAACGCAGCATTTGCAGGTCGATGTAACTTCTTAAATACTCAACTTCTTGTTCAAGAGGAATTCGGTCATCATTACTTTCATAGAGCATATATCGCATCAAGTTTGAAAGTTGAATGAGAGAAGGTTCTATCAGATCGGATTTTTTTCTGGCCAGCGAAACAAGCGTGTTTAACACATTAAACATAAAATGCGGACTAACTTGAGAGCGTAAAAACGTCAGTTCTGTTTTTAGTGTTTCAGTTTCATTTTCTTTACGGATTTTTTCAAGCTGATTGTTGTCCTTTATCGTTCGGTAGCTAAAGCTGATACCCATAATAAACAAATAGGTGAGACTGTTGGTAAAGTACCAACGCAGCCATCTGTCGCCGCCGCCATGATTTCCTCCATGTCTGCCTCTGCCCCAATTTTTCATATCGGCAAACAGTATGCTATCAATAAATTTGGAAAGAAACATTAACGCGATAATGATCACTATCACCGCCAGAAGATAGATTACTAATCCCTTCGTCTTGTATATTTTTGGATATAAAGCAAAAGCGTTGAAGTAAAACAGAAAAGCAAGAATTGCATTGTTGATGATCAGTTTGTAATGCCATGGTTTAAACCCTTCCCATGTATTCGGATTGCGAAATAAATAGGGTGAGATTATAATCAGTCCCCAAAATAATATGTGAAGGGCCGGGGTAAGATATTTATTTAAGCTCAGATTCTTTATTGCCATGATACAAAGATAGTTGCACGTCTAAATTAATTTCGAATATGAGCCCAATGCGCAGGTATTCTAGACCAATGGTAATTAATCGGCGACTAAAGTCTCTCTTTAGTAAGCGAAAAACCATCGCCTAGCTTTCTTCTTCCCAGATTACTGCAAGATTTACAATCGTTTCTACTGCTTTTTGCATGTCCTGAACAGAAACCCATTCTTGTTTGCCATGAAAAGCGTGTTCTCCCGCAAATATATTAGGGCACGGTAATCCCATAAAAGACAGACGGGAACCGTCTGTTCCGCCACGGATGCTTCGCAGCTTTGGCTCGAGCCCCGAACGTTTAATGGCCATTTCCGCATATCGGATAGTATCAGGATGCTTGTCAAGTACCATTTTCATGTTTAGATACTGTTCTTTTACTTCGAGTGTAAAGTTTGAATTTGGATAGCCTTCCAGAACTTCATCAGCAATAGCCGTTAAAAGTCGTTTATAATTTATCAGTTCTGCCTCATCGAAATCTCTTAAAATGAACTCAATGCGTGCTTGTTCAACTGTTCCGTTAATCGCCACAGGGTGAATGAAGCCATCTTTATCAGTAGTGCTTTCCGGACTAAATTTATCTTTTGGTAAACTGGCCACAATTTCGGAAGCAATTTTTATTGCACTTTCCATTTTCCCTTTTGCAAATCCCGGATGAGCGCTTACTCCTCTTACAGTTAATATTGCTGAATCGGCAGAAAAAGTCTCATTTTCAATAGAACCGACGGTTTCGCCGTCTACCGTGTACGCATATTGGGCGCCCAACTTTGCCATATCTACTTTATCCACACCTCTGCCCACTTCTTCGTCGGGTGTAAAAAGAATGCGGATTTTACCATGCCTTATTTCCGGGTGAGATATTAAAAAGTTTGCTGCATCCATAATTTCTGCAAGACCAGCCTTGTTGTCTGCACCCAGCAGGGTTGTGCCGCTTGCCGTAACAACGTCGTTTCCGATTTGGAATTGAAGGTCGGGATGTTCAGATTTTTTCAGGATCTGTGAGTGATCATCCGGTAACACCAGATCCTGACCCTGATAATTTGGATGGATGAGAGGTTTTACGCTCTCACCGCTGCAATCTGGCGAGGTGTCCATGTGTGAGCAAAAGCAGATAACCGGCACATTTTTTTCGGAGGTTGCCGGAATGCTCGCATAGACATAGCCATATTCGTCGAGTTCCGCATCCTGGATTCCAATTTCTTTTAATTCCTTTACCAGGATCCGTCCTAAATCTTTTTGAAATTCAGTTGAGGGGCTGCTTTCAGAATGGGGATCTGATTGCGTATGTATAGTTACATATCTCAAAAATCTTTCTAAAACTGTAAATCGATAATTTTCTAAACCTTTCATATAAAACCTCCGTTTAACGAGCCATAACAATTTTGTATTCCAAGTTGTGTATTTTTTAGTTATTTTACCCGATATTTTTTAAGTAGACATTGAATTGAAGAAATTCTTATTGTTTTTCATAACCTGTTTTTCATGTTCGATTGCATCGGCGCAATATAACTATTACCGCCTAAGTGTAGGTGGCGGCGCAGGTGCAGCCATGGCCTTTGGCGATCTTAAAAAGAATTTTATCAGGCCAACCGGACTTATAACCTTCGATTATAATCTTACCCCTTTTTCATCGGTAGGTTTAGAAATTCAAAAGGGGTTTCTAAGTGGCGGAGACAGTGTCGATGTAAGTATTGATCAACATCTTCGTTTTTATAAAAATAGCTTTACTTCTGTTATTCTGGGCGGCAAAGTTCAGTTGGGTCAGTTCATTGATTTTGAATCAAGTAATCTGTTATATGCCATCCGGGGTTTTTATGTAGGAACGGGTATTGGGATGATGAATAGTTCAATGACGGAAATCAACAGGTCAAAAGTAAATCCAGACGGTTCTAATTATGTATTCCCGGGTGTAGATAAAGGCTCTGATCTTTTTGTGCCGATTAACACAGGGATAAGTTTCAATATAGTCGATCAGTGGAGGTTTACCAAGTTCTCGTTCAATATAAACTATCAGATGAACATGGTTTTTGGCGAATCTTTAGACGGATATAATGACCCTCCGGCTAAATTTAAAAACATGCATGGCGATTTTTACGGAGTCGCTACTGTCGGGTTCAGGTACTTTTTTGGTACTGAAGGATTGTATTAAAAATCAAATCTTTTTCTTGTATTTCCTTCATTAATGCTAATTTTCAGAAATTGAGATTTTTGAGCTATGGAATATTATTTACTGGAGACGCCAGTGGCCAGCATTATTTTTATCTTGACCATTGTTACCAGCCTCTACGCCTTTTCAAATCAACAGGTGTATGGGAAGTTTATGCTGCACCCTTATAGTGTTCATCGTGGCGAACGGGTTTATTCTATTTTCACCAGCGGCCTGATTCATAAAGATTACGGGCATTTGTTTATGAACATGCTGTCGTATTATTTCTTTGCATTTACGCTGGAAAGACATATAGGATCATGGCAATTCGGTATTCTTTATATTGCGAGTCTGGCCTTAAGCGATTTGAGTACAATTTTAAAGCATAAAGATCATTTTTGGTACAATAGTCTGGGTGCTTCAGGAGCTGTGTCTGCCGTAATTTTCAGCTATATTTTATTCGATCCTTTAACGAGTTTTTATCTTTTTTTTATCCCGATCCCTATTCCTGCTGTAATTTTCGGTGTATTGTATTTAATGTACAGTGCATATGCCTCAAAACAATCAGGAACGATTAATCATGATGCCCATTTTTTCGGTGCTTTGGCGGGTATAATTATAACCATCATTTTTTATCCTCAGGTACCTTTTGAGTTTGTGAGAGAGCTATCGACGTGGTTTCATTGAGGAAGCCTCACTCCAGCCTTCTCCAAAGGAGATAGAGTCAAAACGCAATTTGTTTATTTGCGGTTTAGACGGTAATTTTTTCCTGGGGGATAAAGTAGCCGTTTTCATCCTCCAAAAAGCTCATCGGCATTTCAGGGTTTTTAATTATTTCCAACAGAAGAAAGCCCCAGGGCTTCCAGAAATTTTCCAGAACCTGTCCGTACGTTTTTGCCTGCCAGATATCATACACGGGTCTGCTGCTTATTCTTAAAGGCATGGCTTCAATAAATATCGCTTCTTCGGTAGGAATAATGATGTATTCTGGTAATCGGTTAAATAAGTATGCAGAGTAGAAAAACCTGGCGCACAGTTCTTCAAATTGTATGGGCTGAAGTTGATTTTCCGAAACTTTGTCCAGTATCTCTTTGTGGTGAATTAAACTTTCACCGTTATCCTGTAAACTCGCGATAATTCCAAAGTCGTTCATCCGCAAGGAAAAAACCAGTGTATTTATTTCATCGCGGTAGCTGAATGTGTCTTCGTCATTCTTAACCTTGAATATTTTAATACTCCATGGAGCGACGCCTTCGAATTCAACATTTTGAACCAATGATTGAAGCATGACATGCAGGTTGCTGAATTTATGCGCAATGGCTTGGGAGAACGAAAATTCTTCTCCAATTGCTCGCTGCTGACGCATTCCGGCTCGAACCTCCCAATGAATAATGCCATAAACCTGTTTGGCGATCCATTGAAAAAGCTTCACTTCTTCCAGCTCTTTTACGGCAGAGTACCCATCGTTAAAGGCTGTCTGCATTTCATCATCTAAAGTATCAATAGCAGAGAAAGCTTCTTCGGAAACCGGAATTGTAATGTCCTGGTATGAAGCAATCCTTTCATCCAGCATTTTGAAGGGCTTTTCGCTGAGATGAAATTGTTTAAGCACCCATTCCGGAAACACAGTTGTTTGTTTCGTGGCTGCTTGTCCGGTTAAATAACAAACCTTATCCGAAAAGTTATACCTGTCAAACGGGCGAAAAAGTGCTTTACTCATTCTTGCAAAGGTACAAAGAGCAAAGGGTTTTGATGGCTAAATAGCATCTGTCTGATTATTTTACATACAGATTATTTGGAATAATACGAACGGATTTCGCGAGAGAGCCTGTCAAGCATCTCCTGGTTAGAAAGTGCCAATAAAATATCATCCGTTAAGGGCTCCATAGGCGGAAACGCTGCACTGTATACTGAAGGGTCGAGCGCCCTTGGATCTCCCTGGATATTGGTTACATAAACATTGTCGATATTTAAATTGCTGTTGAAACTTCGTTTAAAAGTTTTTCCTGGCTTGCCCTTAATAATGAGATTGGTATTAAACAAGGCAGAGGTCCTGATTCGGGATTGCACTATATCAGCCGTAGCGGAGACCGTCTGGAAAATTGCTTTTCCGGAAGCATCCGTTCCTGTTTGAACATTTCTGCGAAATACCCGCCGTGATATTCTGGTTTCGGGCGGGAAAGCAGTGTAGCGGTCTATGTCAATCGTAAGATTTATCGCCGCAGTATCAGCGTCTTCGGTCAGATCCAGATCAACAACATTGAAGTCTTGCAACCTGTCTTTCACTTTAAATACATAAATATCCAAATTCACCCCGCTAAGCTGAGGTTCATTTGTTTGAACAGTGATGGCGATGGGCACAATGGGTTGTGGAGGTCTGTTCCGGTTTATGCCACACGCTGCTATAAAGCTGGTTAGCAAACAAAAGACAGAGACGAATTGAATGCGACTTTTCATCTTAGGCATTTATTAAAATACAATAAACTCTATAAATTGTGCTTCATATTTTATCTAAGTTTGAATCATGATTGTCAGCTATTGCCCGTTCGAGTTAAGCCTTAAGTATCCGTTTAGCATCTCAGGCTTTTCTCGAACATCTACACCCATCATGATCGTCGAGCTAAATCATGAAGGGTTCAAAGGACTTGGAGAAGCATCGATGGTGCCTTATATGGGAGAGAGCATTGAAACGGCGAAGCGGTTCCTGTCAAAAGTGGATCTTGGGTGGTTGAAATACCCTTTCAATTACGACGACACAATTAGGTATCTGGACACTATCGAAGCTGGTCATCCAGCTATCAAGGCCGGTATTGATATAGCTTTGCATGATTTAGAGGGGAAGATAAACAACACGCCCTGCTACCGTCTATTCGGATCAGATCCGCAGAGAATGCCTTTAACTTCGGTCACTATCGGAATGGACTCGTCCGAGATTATTATTAAAAAAGTAATGGAGGCGGACTTGGCCCGGGTGCTTAAAGTGAAGCTGGGGGCGGAAGAAGATAAGAATTTGATCGAGACGATTCGTTCTGTTAGCAATAAACCCATTTACGTAGACGCCAACCAGGGCTGGACCAATAAAGAAAAAGCGCTCGATTTTATTTATTGGTTAAAAGAAAATGGTGTAGAGCTGATAGAGCAACCCATGTTGAAGACAGATATACAATCTAACGCGTGGCTGACAGAGAGAAGTCCGCTTCCGATTATAGCAGATGAATCTGTACAACGTTTTCGGGATTTACAATTTGTAAAGGATGCCTATCATGGTATTAATGTAAAATTAATGAAGAGTGCAGGCATGCATGAAGCTTTTTTGATGATTAGGCGAGCGAGGGAATTGAATTTGAAAGTTTTGATAGGCTGCATGAGTGAAACAAGCATTGCAACCCTGGCCGCCGCTGCCTTAGCTCCCCTTTGCGATTGGGCCGATATTGACGGACCATTTTTAACCAGTAATAATCCTTTTGCTATGCCTGACTTTAAAAATGGGCGATGGGTGTTGACGGAAAAGGCTGGTTTAGGATTGGCTGAGGAATAGAAGTCCGCTCACTTACTCTTAAACTATTTTCTTTTTAGAACTTAAAACTCTCTCAATTTGTTGGTATTTCAGCGATGAGGTTAGGAGTCTCATTACGGCATCTATAATGCTCCATAATTCTTTGATTGTGAATGAATCGGCTATTATCCGGGTTTATTACGAGGACAGAATCAATTCAATTGAATCTATTCTGAAAAAGCCTCGTGGTAAATTCTCCGAAAAGGATTTTCATAACCTACGTGTTGAAATCAAAAAGGTGAACGCAGTGTCTGAACTTGTTTATCACTGTTCTGTGGATTTTCAAAAGGAGAAGTTTCTTAAAAGTTTTCAGAATGTTTTCCGCAAGGCTGGTAAAGTCAGAGTCTTAACTCTAGAAATATCGATGCTAAAAAAGCTTCGGGTATCCAGTTTGCTTAAGAAGTATGTAACCCGATTAAAAAAGCGGCTTGAAAAGCGGAAAGACAGTTTCTTTTCTGTTGTTCGTGGAACTCGTGGAAAACTGCACAAGAGATACGGCATTATTCTCCCTTTTTTCAACAGGATAGATAAAACTGAGGTGAATCGGTTTTTGGAGATGAAAAGAAGGGAAATAAATGAATTGATAGGAAACAAGGTTCTAAAAGTGGAAAATGCTCATCAACTTCGCAAGCTGTTGAAGGAGTTTTTTTACACGGCATCTATATTCGAATTGAAAAGTCCATGGTTCAAAGAAATGGACCATTTTCAGGAGCTACTGGGTAACTGGCATGATGATGACGTGATGGCTGAGTATTTACAAAAGAAGCTGGAAACGGGCAGGCCAAATAACAAAGAAGTCAATAGTATTAAGACGGTGAAACAGTTGGTGTCTTATGAAGGTCAACAGCTCTTCAAACAAATAAATGTGAGAATAGGAGTCTTTCATCAGCCGAAAGAACCCTTAGATATAAGACTTTGACAGTAAAACGATAAGCTCTCTTCTGATTTTATGAGCTTACCTTGTGTCACGTTTCTGTTTAACTCCCTAATTCTTGCGACAGGCTTTTTAACTCTTCCAGCTCCTTGGTATATTCTTCAAATCTTTTACCGTTCCGTTCTTTAAAAGCGCCAAGTTTAAAAGCAACAAATATCATGGCTGCAGCGATTAAAACAGGAATCAAGGTTTCGATTGAGCCTTCCCAAAACCCCATACGATCAATTTTTCTGGGCAGGAAAGAAAGAGGGAACAGTATAATTGCACTTAGAATTAATTTCTGAAACTGGGATAAGATCTCCATAATTGCAGTACCATTTCCTGGAAAAGATCTTTCTTATCTTCTTCCTGATGGCAATACAAATTGGAAACCTTGAACAGAATTCCACGATGCTTATTTATCATCTCGATAAATTCTTTTTCCATCTCATTTTTTTGAAGAGTTAGTCGCAGGTGCCCCCGGAAAATTACAAGATCGGGAAATAAATGATTGTATGACAGTACAATGTAGACGTACTAAAGTTCTGCTTTTTGATTATTTTAGAGTTAACAAAAAGCTCTTGAGTATTTGCACAGTTCAGGGTTAAATAACCACCGCACCATGAGACGGATTTTGCCAATGATCGTCATATCACAGTTCTTTTGCACTTCGCTGTGGTTTGCTGGCAACGCAATTATGCCCGACATTGTAAAAAATTTCAATCTCAATCCAGGTTTTTTAGCCCATCTCACCAGTGCAGTGCAATTTGGTTTTGTATCCGGTACCTTGGTTTTTGCGCTATTGTCTATCTCGGACCGTTTTTCTCCTTCGCTGGTTTTTTTTATTAGCTCGGTTGTTGCAGGGCTGTTTAATCTTGGAATGAGTTTCGACGGTATCCACTCAACCGGATTACTGCTAGTTCGGTTTTTCACAGGGTTCTTTCTCGCCGGAATTTACCCGGTGGGAATGAAAATAGCGTCCGATTATTACAAGCAGGGTCTTGGAAAATCACTGGGCTTTTTGGTCGGAGCTTTAGTTTTGGGAACAGCATTTCCCCATTTAATAAAAAGTTTTACGGCAGAAGTTCAGTGGAAGTATGTTGTTTTTTCAACCTCGGCTCTGTCAGCTTCTGGTGGACTTATAATATTTCTTTTTGTTCCAAACGGACCCTACCGCAAGTCAGTTCAAAAAATCAGTTTTACTGCGTTTTTGAAAGGATTTAAGGATAAAAGTTTTCGTGCTGCTTCAATTGGATATTTCGGACATATGTGGGAGTTATATGCTTTCTGGGCATTTGTGCCTGTAATATTGAGCAGTTATAACAGGTATTATCCTGAAGCAGACTTAAATGTTCCTTTTTTATCTTTTCTGATAATTGCATCTGGTGGACTTGCATGTGTTTCCAGCGGTTTACTTTCACAGTATTTTGGAGCGAAGAAAATAGCTACAATCTCCTTGATGTTATCCTGTCTGTGTTGTTTGCTTTCCCCGCTTTTTCTGTTGAGTAGTTCCGCCTGGCGGCTGATTATTTTCTTGTTTTTTTGGGGCCTTGTGGTGATAGCTGATTCGCCTTTATTTTCAACCTTAGTGGCCCAAAATGCCCCGGAAGAAGTTAGGGGAACTTCGCTTACGATCGTTAATTGTATTGGATTTTCGATCACCATCGCCAGCATTCAGATGATTAATCAGATGTCAATAAACATAGATAGCCGCAATGTTTACATGCTTCTTGCTATAGGGCCCATATTGGGGCTCAGTGCACTGCTTAAAAACAAAGGGGAGGTCGGTTGATTTTATTTGTCGCAGCGCAAGTTCGAAGTCTTTTGTAGGATTAAATTTTATAGATTTGTTTATAGCATGCTGAACTAGCGTTTCCGTTGCGTGCCCTGAACAAATTTTTAAACCGAGACATGAGATTTTTTCTATTTACATCAATTCTTCTTCCTTTATTTTTCAATACAAGCCTCGCTCAAAAAAGCAAAAAGGTACCACAGGAGAAAGATATGAGCGCTTACCTGATGGTTTATTTTAAGGATGATACTCATGGATTGTATATGGCACTCAGCAAGGACGGCTACACCTTTACCGATGTAAACAAGGCCAAACCAATCATAGCCGGCGACACCATTGCATTACAAAAAGGAATTCGGGATCCGCATATATTCCGTGGTCCAGACGGTGTGTTCTATATGGCGCTAACAGATTTGCACCTTTTTGCAAAAGAAAAAGGCTACCGCGATACAGAATGGGAACGCGATCAAGCCCTTTACGACTGGGGCAACAATCGCTCTCTTGTGCTGATGAAATCAACGGATTTGATTAACTGGAAGCACACAATTCTTCGCGTTGATCAGGCGTTTCCGAGTTTGGCCGAAATAGGTTGTGCCTGGGCTCCGGAAATTACATACGACGAAGTGAAGAAGAAGCTTATGCTTTATTTTACGATGCGCATTAAACACGGACCAACAAAGTTGTATTACACGTACATGAACGACGAGTTCACCAAGATGGAAACGGAACCAAAGTTATTGTTCGAATACCCCAGGCAAAAACAAGTTCTGGATGCTGACATTACTAAGGTTGGGAATAAATACCATATGTTCTATGTAGCGCAGGAGGGTAAATCAGGAATAAAACAAGCTGTTTCGGATTCAATAAACACAGGCTATGTATTCGATGACCGTTGGTACGATCCTGAACCAAAAGCTTGCGAAGCGCCAAATGTTTGGAAGCGTATCGGCACCAATAAATGGGTGTTGATGTACGATATATTTAGTATTACACCTCATAACTTTGGGTTCAGCGAAACTTCTGACTTCGTGAACTTCACTAATCTGGGACGGTTTAACGAAGGAGTGATGAAGACCACCAACTTTTCCTCGCCAAAGCATGGCGCTGTTATTCATTTAACTAAGAAAGAAGCAAAAAGGCTGGCTAAGCGCTGGGGCCTTAAGATGAGATTTTAACAGCAGCAAGAGGATGACTGCTAATAGTTGAAAGACCTATAAATCTATTCCGATTTTATACCCCGAACCACAGCTCCTGACGCGATGTGCTGCTCGTATAGTGCCATCAATGATCGTAGGGCCCTAATGGAAATCTTGTGAGGACGTTTGGAGTCCTTGCTCCAGAGATCATGCCTTTCAGAAAAAATCAAACCAAAATTGAGTAGCTGCGTACAAGCACTCAGCACGATATTAGGTAAGGCCTATATTGTTAATTTACACCAGCTTATAATTATATATTCTTTCGCTCGTTTTCAATGTTATTATTAAGCCTGTTAATGGGCATACTCTATGGAATACATTCACCCGATTTTAGATTTTCTTCTTCACATTGACACACAGATTGCTGCGATTAGCCAAACCTACCAGGTTTGGACTTATCTTATACTCTTTCTGATAATTTTTGCCGAAACCGGATTGGTGCTCTTCCCTTTTTTACCCGGCGACCCTCTTTTGTTTGCCGCAGGCGCTGTGGTGGCGTCTGGCGACAGCGGAATAAATATTTATATTTTGTGCCTTGTATTGTTTATTGCAGCCTTAGCTGGTAATCAAACAAATTATATGATTGGAAGGTACACTGGCTCGCGAATATTTAAGCCCGGAAACAGGATATTAAAGCCCGCAAACTACGCCAAAACCCGACTTTTCTTTCGAAAGCACGGAGGAAAAGCAGTTATATTCAGTCGCTTTTTTCCGCTTCTGCGAACCTTTGTACCTTTTGTTGCTGGCGTTGGGAAAATGTGCCCCCGTTTATTTTCGATTTATAATTTAATAGGAGCATTTGTGTGGATAGCCGGTTTTCTTGCTTTAGGGTTTTTGTTCGGAAACCTGACTATTGTTAAAGAAAACTTCGCGGTGTGTACCGCTGCTATATCTGCTATTACCACTTTGCCTCCTCTGATTGCTGGAATTTCAGCTAAAATTTCTAAGAGAAGAAAAGTGAGCGGTAAAAGCCTGGGCGTTTTACGCCCCCCGAAACCCATACTTGAGGTTTGTGATTGATTATTGCTAAATGGTCAGGATAGAAAAAGGGAAATGCATTATGCGCTTCCCTTTTTTGGTTTAATATCTATACAGCTTATTGAACGAAATCAAAAAAGATTGCAAATGTTGATTGCTTAATTTGCTCATCGGCACAGCCCTTTGTCGAGCGAATTTATTTGCTTTTTCAAGCCCTAGACGCTGAAAAAGAGACTTGCATAAAACAATTTTCCACAATTATCTGTAATACAAAATTCCTAAAACATCTACCGACACACAAATGAGATATATTCTGTTGCTGTTTCCATTAATATTTCATGCCGCAGTAGCCCAACAGAAAGAAAGTACCGTTTCCATTAGCTGCTATGTAAATCCTCAACTATATATTCAGGCGAATGTGATCGCTCACGTAAGTGATAAAGCCGGAAATGCTACTTGCAATGGCAAGTACGTCGCTATCAACAACAAAAGCCGAAATTCTTTCTATTACAAAAAAGGTAATAGCTGGATTGTGGTTAAACCGCAAGGAAAAGCGATTGTCTTGCTTGCCAGCGCTAAAGCTGCTGCTTCAAAATCCCCTTCTGTATTTAAGCTCACAGTAAAATATAAGCCCGATGCGTCGGGGAGCATGTCCGCCAAACTCATGGCGATTAGCCAAATGAATGCACAAACCGACAAGGTTCAGGCTCGTGAATTAGCAGAGTTAAAAGCGCATAATTCAAATACAGAAGAGAAAGCTTCGGGCAAACCTTCTGGTGAAGCTTTAGCAAAACTTGATAAACCTTCTGAAGAGCCGTCAAGGGCACCGGCTTTAAGTACAAGCAAGGATATAGATGAGAACGTTGCCGAAAAAACGATACCTAAAACGCAATCACCACAAAGTAACCCGAAACCAGCACCTGAAAAAAAGAGTACTGTAGCTAAGGCCAAACCTAAAACGCCTCCTAAGCAGAGTAGGCGAGAAACAGGATCTGAAAAACATGAGGTTCGAAACGCTAAGCAGGCGTCCGCCAACGCTGTTGGAGTGCGTGTCGATTTCGGATCCGGTTTTGCGGGATTGGGCCCGAACCTCAAACACCGATTTAAAAGAAACCTTGCCCTTGATGCCGCGATCGTATTTTTTGAGGGAGATTTGGTGGGTCTAGGTGCGCAAGTTGAGCAGACTTTTCCTTTAAAAGGTGTTCCTGAGCTTAACTGGTATGTCGGCATTGGTCCTCAGTTGTTGGTAGCTGACGAGAATACCGATGTTGCTATAGTGCCAGTAACTGGACTGGAGTACAACATTCCAGGTTCACCTGTAAATTTCAGTTTAGACTGGAGACCTAATTTTTATTTGTCGCCCGACGCAAATGTGCAAACAGGCAGATTTGGTTTGTCGTTTCGGGTTGCGTTTTAAGTTTTTTTTAGGAAATCAGATGGGTTAATTATTTTAGAAGACCAAGGGCCTCCCCTGTCTTTACTGCCCTCACAGATCTTCACAAATGCCTGAAGATTTTTTTCAAGGTCACTGATGTTCAGGTCGGGGTTAAGTGAAGCTGCAGCATAGTCAAATAAGTGTTTCTCTTGCATGTTGAGCCTCTTTTAAAAAAATTTCTGAAGACTGAATCCGCGATAAAAGAAAGCTTGCATACTTTGTTTTTCTTGTAAGTCTGTTCAACTCAGCTGTATTGACGTTTGTTGAGGCGGGCACATTACGCGTGTGCGCATCTCAAAAACTGCCATTGACTCTTGTCAATTGTGGCACTGATGAAAATCAGAGAATAGGATATTATTGTGCTTTATTTTGGGTAAAATACATCTCATCTAAAACCTCTATTTCTTATGAAAAAATTATTACTGATTTTGCCGATCGTATGTGTATTGGCCTCTTGTAAAAAGGAAGGCCCAGAGTCCGAAAAAAAGTACCAGTTTAGCTTTAGCTCAGAATTTAAACAGTCAGAAGGCCCGCTAAGTAAAGCTGCCGGTGAGGTTTCGCAGGAGGGTGACATTTTACAAGATTATGTTGAGTCGCTGACCCTTCTTATTTATGATTCGCGAACAGGAGCCAGGGTATTTCAAACAAGGCAACACAGCCGAGATAATCTCTCAAATTTTGGAACCATAGGCGGTTCTTTACCTTCAGGATCATATACCGCTAGGTTAATTGGCCATAATGAACTTCAAATGTTTGATACGTATAACCCATCACTGACGTGGCTGTGGGCCGGAATCGGCGATTTTGGAAACCTATTTATGAAAAAGATTGACTTTACCGTGAATGCTTCTGATATCAGCCAAAGTGTTCGTCTCGAAAGAATTAATGCTGGTGTTGAGATAACTGTCGAAGATCCCATACCCGATATTGCGGCTTTTATTAGGGTATCAATTGATCAGGATATTGAGGGTTATTATTTTGCTGGAAATCATACGTTTGCCAGCAAAATAAAAAATTATCCTTTAACGGACGCCGACAAAGGTTTAAGGGGCAAACAATTTTTATTTTATACATTAAATACCTTTAAGCCTTTTACGATTAAAATAGCTGCTTTGGACAAAAATATGGTTCCTTTTACAGAGAAGACGATCAGCAACCTGACCGCCTTTCCAAACAGAAAAATCCTGTTAAGAGGAGAATTGTTCCCGAAGCATTCCTCAAGTTTTATAGTATCAGTTAATCCAGTTTGGGAAGCACCGTGTCCACCCGTGGTGTTCAGAGAAAAACAAGCCAGCCTTTAAGTCAACTTAATAATAGAAGCTGCCAAATATTTTCAGTCCAGCCTCGGTTCGTGGAGACACTTGAAAACACGAACCGAGCTTTTTTGCTTGATGTGGCATGAGGGATTTGCTATGATCTTAGTTATCGATAAAGATTCTCATCCTACTACTTCTCAATCGTCCTGAACGTAAGATTAACCCGCGGCTTGGTCACTGTTTTTGTGGGCGGTAAACGATGTAACCAATGTGTTTGTGTAGTCCCTTTCATAACCAGCAAACTACCATGCTCCAGGAGCAGTGAAACGTTTGTTTTTTCTTCCTTGTGCTTGAACGAGAATTTCCGTTCGGCTCCAAAAGACAATGAGGCGATCGCACCATTCTTTTTTAAGTCCTTTTCTCCGTCGCTGTGCCAGGCCATGCCTTCATCGCCGCTATGGTATAAATTCAGCAAACAAGAATTGAAAGTTTCTTTTGTCCGTTGCTCCACAATAGCTTTTAATTCCAATAGATCGCTTGTCCAGGGTAGGGCTGTTTTTGTTGTATTGGAATAGGTGTATTCAAAGTCCAAATCTCCGTACCAGGCCACTTTTCGCTTAGTAACAATCAATTTCCCGAAAATGATAGCCTCGTCGTTCCTCCATTTTATCGTATTCAATAAGCTTTCAAAATACTTGTTTGCCTGCTCTGGTGAAAACAGCTTTCCGTAATAGTTTACGATCCCATCCTTTGGCAATTGATTCCGTGGTTCGTCTTCTTCCTTGCTAAATAGATCCATAGGGGTAGTAGTTATTCCAAGAGAATTTAAGCTCTAAGGTACGAAGGTCAGCAAATTATTTTTATTCAGGCAGTGCCAGCAAAAACCGAATTTTCTTAAAAAGGTTGAAGACTTCTCCCACAGATTGTGGAGAAACTCTACACTTTAAATCCCTCTAAAAATTTAATAAAACATTGATTTTCAATTATATAATTTGATTTCTCTGTTTCTGGCACCATTGTATATTATAAGGAGCTATAACAAATGTTAATTAATATAGATTATTTATGAGAAAATTAATTTTGTCCGCAACCTCAATCGCAGTTTTAGCTTTTGCCGGAACCACAGTTAAAGCAAGCACCTTAAGCCAGTCCCTAAACATCACACATACCAGCCAGGATAGCCTTACCAAAACCGCTGTTAAACTAGAAGAAATCCCCGATTCGGTAAAAGCAACCTTGAAATCGGATAAAGTTAAAGATTGGATCCCTTCTGCCGCATTTTTGGTTAAAACCAAAGAAGGCGCGGAATATTATCAGATAGACTTAACGAAGGGAGAGGAGAAAGCATTTCTTCGTATTGACAAGGATGGTAAGATAGTTCAGTAACACACCCCTATATATAAATTAAAATAACCCTTATGAAAGCCGGATTGTTCCGGCTTTTGTATTTTTGCTACGGGACATCCTCTTATGGCAAAAATTCTGGTTATTGAAGACGATCTAACTTTCTCGCAGCTATTGGATGGGTTCTTGAAAAAGAGCGGTTATTCTGCAGATCTGCGACACGATGTAAAAAGCGGCATAAAAGCGATCGAGCAAGAGCAATATGATCTGTTGCTGCTTGACTACCGTTTACCCGACGGTACAGGCCTTGAGGTACTAACGGCCAGTCGCGAGAAATCTCTGACTATTCCGGTAATTATCATGACCAGTTTCAATGATGTTCGAACTGCGGTAGAGGCAATGCGTTCGGGCGCGTTCGATTATATTACCAAGCCGGTAAATCCGGATGAGTTGTTAATGAGAATCGGAGAGGCCCTGGAACCTAAAAAAGAGAAGTCGTCTACACAATATTCAGCCAGCGATTTTATACAAGGAAGCAGCCCAGGAGCCGAGAAACTTAATGAATATATTGAACTGGTGGCGCCAACCGATATGTCGGTAATTATTCAGGGAGAAAGCGGCACAGGTAAAGAATATTTTGCAAGAGCTATTCATCAGCGAAGCAAAAGAGCACGAAAGCCTTTTATTGCATTAGATTGCGGGGTGCTTTCGAAAGAACTTGCTGTCAGCGAATTATTTGGTCATGTAAAGGGGGCGTTTACCGGTGCTATGACGGATAAAAAAGGAAAGTTTGAAGCAGCCAATGGAGGCACTATTTTCCTGGACGAAATTGGTAATCTCGATTATGAGGTGCAGGTAAACTTGTTAAGGGCTTTGCAGGAAAGGGTAATTGTTCCACTGGGAAGTAACCGGCCGGTGCCTGTAGATGTGCGTATCATTGCCGCAACTAATGATGATCTGCTAAATAGCGTAAGTCAGGGTAAATTTCGTGAGGATCTTTATCACCGGCTTAACGAGTTTAAAATGCAATTGTTACCGTTGCGTGAGCGTGCTAAAGACTTTGAATTATTTACCAGGCATTTTATTGAGCTTGCCAACAATGAACTTGATCGAAACGTAACCGGTCTGTCTGAGGAAGCTTTAACTGTTTTTCAAAAGTATGATTGGCCGGGAAATCTGCGTGAGCTTAAAAACGTAATTAAGCGGATGGTTCTTCTCAGTAAATCCGAAGTGGCGGGCACAGAAAGCCTTCCCGACGAGATGATGTTTTCTATAAGCCAGTCGCCTAAAATAAGCGGAACAGATTTGAAAGCGATAAACGAAACGAATGAGAAAACGCTTATTATAGAAACGCTTAGAAAAGTAAAGTACAATAAATCGATGGCCGCTAAACTGCTTAATATCGATCGAAAAACACTTTATAGTAAAATAGAAAAGTATGATTTAGAATAAGTTATACCTGCTGAGAGAATGTGCCTGCGTTCACCTCTTCCTTTATAAATTTCACTAAATCAGCCAGCTTGTTTAGTTGATAGTTCATTTCTTCTTCTTCGAGTAGTCCTTTTTGCGAATCCATCTCAAGTTTTCTAAATGCTAAAGAAAGTTCTTTCGCACCCATTTGCGCAGTTCGGCCAGCGATACGATGAAAGATTAAGCTTAGTTGGTCTGTGTCATGATTTTTTGCGGCTGCTCTAAGCAGGTGAATATCATTCTCCGAATCTCGTATGAAAAGATCTATGATTTTTTTCAATTGCTGTTCATCCCCAAAGGTCATTTTCAGCAGTGAGTCCATATGCCAGGTGCGTTCTGTTTCCACGAAGTTTTCTGATAGTATCAGGTTGAGAAGTTCTGTTTCTCTGAAGGGTTTCATCAGCTGTCCATCAAAACCCTGCGACATAATCCAGGCACGTTCCTCAGGAAGCGCCTGTGCTGTTATAGCATAAATTTTCACGTGTGCCGGAACTCTGTTTCGCAATATGGCGCAAAGTTCGGCTCCGTTCATCCCCGGCATGCGTATATCAAGTAAAATACAGCTCACTTTATCGTCCCAGCCAGCATTCAGAATCTTGTCGGGGGCGTCAAAGCATATATGAGCAACCTTGTTGTTTTCGAGTATGGAAGAACATAGCTGAAGGATGAAAGCATCATCATCAACCACCCAAACCTTCCCTTGAACCATAGGTTTCCCAGAGGTTTTATCTGGTCCGGCGTTTACCTGCTTCTCCGCCAGCTCAAATCCAAGATACAATGTGAAGCAAGTTCCTTCTCCTTTTTTACTCTTCACATAGATTCGTCCACCCAAACTTTCGGTAACCGCTTTCACAATGCTGAGACCAAGGCCGGAACCCGACCTTATCTGCCCATTTTCAGAACCGCTCCCCTGATCAAACTCATTAAATACACGTACCAAATCATCATCGGCAATCCCTATTCCTGTGTCCTCCACACTAAATCTAAGATATGCGCTTCCATTGTGGTGTTTGCTGGACGTACGAAGTGTAATCTCTCCGCTATTAGTAAATTTTATCGCATTGCTAAGCAGGTTATAAAGAATTTGTTTCAGCCGGAAAGCATCACCGCTTATATATTCGGAAGGCGAAAGGTCAAAATCGGTGCGCAGGTCAAGCGATTTTTCCTGTGCAGATAAATGCATCACAGAAACCACTTCCTCTAATAAATCCGTCAGGTTAAAAACAGACACATTAAAGGTGAGCTTACCAGAAATTATCCTGCTGTAATCAAGCACTTCATTAACTATTTGCAACAGATGAGTTGATGAGTGATGTATAGCATCAATTGTGTATTCACTTTTTTTACCATTCTTCAAAAGTTCAGTAAAACCAATGATTGCTTGCAAAGGAGTTCTTATTTCATGACTCATGTTTGCTAAAAACCGCTGTTTGGCCCGGCTATGATATTCGGCTTCATCTTTTGCTGCCTCCAGCTGCTTACGATAGGCATTACTTCTTGAAATATCAGTTAAGATAAAATACAGAAGAATCGCAGTAAGCGAGAGGAATGTGATCAGAATGATATTTATATACCGCACACTGCTGCCCACCACCTCGCGTGCCTGTAAATTGTTCGATGCCGATTGTTTCATCACATCTTCTTCCACTTGCTGCAGAATATTGAGCATTTGGTTCGTCAGGCTATTACTTGCAAGGGCCAGCCTGGTTTCCTGGCTAATGAATTTTTCACTTTGCCGAAGCTGCTCTTGCTCCATGCTCAGCATAGCTTTCTTAACGGTTTTCAGTGCCGTATCCTGACTGGCGAGTGTAATCGTATCTACAGTGATGTTCAGCTCTTCATTGATCACCTTTTCCTGGTTTTTCTTTTTCCCGAAAAGCCTGTTGAAAAAGCCTTTCTGGAATTCCTTTTCTACAGGTAAAACTGTGGTAGTAGACACTTTTTTTTGTGTGGTATGAACCGTTGTACTGTCGTTCTTATTAATGTTGTTTGAAAGTATTCCGTTGAGAGATTCTACCTGATCAGACAATTTATCATTGTTAACGAGCTTCTCCCTTGTATGCAGGTAATTAAAAAACAGTTTGTTACGCTCGGATAAAAGCTGCCTCATAAAATTAATACGCTTTATCTGGATGGGATTATCTTTATAAAGTCTATCCAGGGTGTCGAGCGTAAGACCAAGTGTTTTAAACTCTTTTATAAAAGTACCCTGATAGTTTTCGCTATCAATGGCCATTGTTCTTTGCAGCTGATCAATGCGCGTTATTCTTCCGGAAAGGTGACTAACGACGGTTAGCTTATCATTTGGAGCAGATAGATCTTGTACGGTATGAAGCATCTCCGTAAACGTGTACTTGCTTATATTCCAGGCCAAAGCGAGCGCGACACAAGCAGTAACAAATGCTATTATTACTTTTCCTTTTACCGGAGTATTAAAAAAAATGTTCTTCATCCGAATAAATCTTAACGCTTAAAAGGGCCGTTTATGGATAGACTAATAAAAACAGTGTTGATTGAAATAGTTTGCGGGGAAACGATTTATTGCTCTGGTTGGCAATAGACGGAAAGATGGGGATTATTTTAACCAAGGCGAAGGAGCAATCAAAGCCTGTGATCCTTGATGGTCCGGTCTCAAAACCAAAAAATGAGCAGATGGAAAAGCGGAATCTTTTTCTTCGAAATGCTGAAATTAGGAGAATCTATAATCAAAATTTCCTTGCTTATAGAGTGGCTTGTCTGGAATAGTCTGAGAAAAGGATCTTCATTATCCAATGTTGTTTCATTTTCAATCCAAAGGCAATCCTCTTCAAAATTAATGATGAGGATTGCCTTAAGATATCAGACCTAAAGGTTATTTCTTGATTACTTTTTTGATAATCAGCTGTTGGTCGCTGCCGACTCTCAATAAATACATTCCCTGAGGCAGTCCCCCGATGTTCAGGGTATGCGTTGTGCCACGGAACGTTGTTGTTATTACACTGTTACCGTTTACATCCAGAAGGTGCACTGTCTTCTCACCATCTTTATATGAATCCGGAAGTGTTATTGTGACCTGATCTGCGGTCGGGTTAGGGTAAACTTTAACGGCTGTTTCAGCATCCAGTGCCAACATTTCTGTGGTTGAAGTGCTTGCTATAGAACCAGAAACTGTAGATGTAGTCCACTGCTGATTATAACTGCCACTAGATGCATACTGGCCAAGGTCAGAGCCGTTCGCTGTCCTACCCATCCCATCAGCGTAAAGCCCTGTACCCCGATTTCTCAGCCTTACATAACTGCCAGCTGTTTCAATAGTCCATTGTTGATTGTAACTACCACTGCTACTATACTGGCCACAGGCCGATCCGTTAGCTGTCCGTCCCATTCCATCTAAATAGAGACCGGTGGCTTTATTCTTAAGCTTAACATAACTTCCTGCACTTTCAACCAACCATTGCTGACCATCACTACCGCTAGTAGCGTACTGCCCTGCATTTGATCCGTTAGCTGTTCGGTACATTCCATCGATCTGGAGCCCGGTCCCGCGGTTTTTAAACATGGTATAGTTAGTAGTTCCTCCGCCGCTAACGGCTGTCATAATCGCGTTTATCGTACCCTGGTCAGTAACGGCTCCAGTACTTCTATCAAATAGTCCTGTTCCGTTGTTTAATGTTCCGATGTCCCAGTAAAATGATTTGATTCCTCTCTGGTATGCAGCCTTTGTTACATAATTGATATAATACTCTCTTGAAGCGATATGGTTGGTTCGCTGTGTACCCGAAAGCGCCGATCTCATTATTACACCATACTCTCCCATGAATACTGGTATTCCTTTATCCACCCACTCAGTTTTTACTTGTGAAAATAGATCGTCAAAATATGCTTCCTGAGCCCACGAGCATGCACTTTGAGATGGATATGGAGATCCCCAATATATGCAAGATCCATTTACATTTTGGGTGAAATCAAACGGATCGTAGTCGTGGATTTCAACAATTAACCGGCCGGCGGCTGGATCGCTTGGCAACCAAAAATAATTTATTCCATGCCACACATTTGTGTTATAGGTTTGAACAACCAGCGTTCTTGTTGAATTGTTACCTCCGGTAGCACGTACCGCATCCACGAATGTTTGAAGGTATGATTGCTGTACGTTGATATGTTCCGTTGTAGGAGTGCCGTAGTCTGCATGAACTTCATTGACTCCGGCAAACAATAAACGCTCGTTGTAATTTTTGAAATAGTTGGCAATTTGGGTCCAATAATTTCTCTGTTTTGCGTTAACGGAAGATTGATAGGCGTATAGCGGATGTTCTTCAAGCCATCCACCATCCCAATGAATATTCAGGATAGCATACATGTTGTTGTTGACACAATAATCAACAACTTGTTTTACGCGTGCAAGCCAATTGGCGTCGATGACACCATTGGTTTGATGACTGTCCCATGCGCATGGTATTCGAACTGCATTAAAGCCTGCAGCCTTGACTGAATTGATAAGTTGTTGCGAAACCATTGGATTGCCCCAACAGGTTTCCCCGCAAGGGGCCTCAAGCGTATTGCCAATGTTCCAGCCAGCTTTTATCTGGCTCGCTACCTGTTGCGCAGTGGGCAATTGTGCCCATGAGGTAGCATGTAAAATCAAACTAAGGCAGGTAAACAAAAGAAACTTCCTCAGAAAATTCTTATTCAAATTTGAATGCCGTTGCCGGGGGATTTGTGATTTGTAGTTGTGATGCATAACTGTTAATTAATTGGTTTATGAAATTTATTTTTTGTTGGTCTGATTAGAAAGTAATTGCGTTTGATTCTTCGATAGAATTAAAGCAAGTATGAGCCACATCTGTAAAGTTGATGTGGCTCATGCGAATGGTATAAATCAAATAGTATCTTATTGTGCCCCCTGCACAAGCGCATCTAATGCCTGCTGATCGTACACAGTGTTCGACTGTCTGTCAAAGATTGCAAAGGTGTTATCGGCGAGTGAACCATTGTCCCAATAGAAAGGAAGCATTCCGTGTGCTCTTGCCTGCTGCGTAACATACTTCAGATAATATGCTCGTGAGGCCAGGTGAAGAGTTAATGCATCTCCGGTAAGTGAAGAGCGTCTAATCGCTCCATATTCACCCAGCACTACCGGGATTCCCTTGTCAACAAATTTGGTTTTCATCATCTGAAAATATTGCAGCAGATCTGCTTCTTCACCATAGGTCGCATTTCGGGTAGGATCAGTGGTTGAGTGATATCCTGAGCCCCAGTAATAGAACATATTACCCCATGACGCATCCGCGGTCATACCGCAAAAGTTCCATGGTGTATAATAATGTACTTCAACCATCATGCGATTAGGTACTTGATCGGTTGGAAGGGTATTCATCAGATTATTGGTTTTTACAATATCTGTTGAAGGACCCTGAACGATCAATACCCTGTAGCTGTTGCGTCCGCCCGTTGATCGTACAGCGTCAATAAAAGTTTGATGATAAGACAATAACACGCTCATTTGAGTGGCAGTCTCTACATTGGGCTCGTTGGCACTTGCGAAGAGTACATGCTCATCAAAATCACGCATATGGGTAGCAATTTGCTCCCAAAATGCTTTTTGCATTGCATTCACTGCGCTCTGACGGGTGGTGGTACAGTTATTTTGCAGCCATCCGCCATCCCAATGAATATTTAGTATGGCATACA
>CBFGOI010000020.1:0-53889 GCA_965650335.1 uncultured Pedobacter sp.
AAGCCACTCCAGTTTAAGCTGTGCGGTACTGCTGTTCGCCATATACTGATTCCATGAACAAGGAATACGCACGGCATTAAATCCATTCAGTTTGGCAAGATCAATAAGGGCTTTTGTAACCTCTGGATTGCCCCAGGCTGTTTCGCCACCTATCGCTTCCAGCGAGTTGCCGACATTCCATCCCAGCCGGATATTTGCAGCCAGTTGAACGGCCGTGCTTGTTACGCCACTCTGGTCAGGTGGAAGTGGGGACGTATTGTAACTGGGATATGTTACTCGTTTGCCGGAGATTGTATTCTCGGTTTTACTTGAATTGCCGGTTTGCAATTCAGGACTAGCAAGCTCTTCTTTACCGCATCGGGTCAAAACTACTATCGCCAGGACGCCTAAAATGTACTTTAAAGTTTTCATCATAATTGGGTTAGTTTAAAAATTGGGTTTAAAATTTAATAGCTTAATGGTGCTCCTAATAAATTTTAGGAAACGGCTCGCTTTTATTTAAAGAAACCACCGTTAATGCATTGATTCGATAGGAACGAAACGACAGATAAAAGTGATTCTTTTTCATAATGCGTTATGATCTTAGTTAGTCGATGTTTTGTTTTGAGGAACAAATCGCAATCGTAAGCAATGATAAATAAACTGATAATGAGGTGTGTAAATAAATAGGGGCTCAGATGTTAAAGGGTTTTTTGAGGCGTTGTTTGATAGACAAAGTGCCTTTTTGGTGGGTATGGCACATTACGTTGCCGGTGGGATGGACATTACGAAACTCTAAGAATTACGGTTATCGAGCTGCAATTGGATAGAGGTGTATCCTGAATTCCTAGCAGAATGTCACGCCGGCCTTTAGGGGAGATTCTCCGGATAGTTCAGTCCTTCTTAAGTTTTGCCATTTTCATTACAGGCTTAAACCAGGTCTCAGCCATACTTTTTCAGTCTTTGAATGTTTTTTTTCAAACTTGCCTTGTCGGCGAGAGAATTAGCAAGCGTTAAAGCGGTCTGATAATGATGCAGGGCTTTTTTATTATCTAAATCGGTGTAAAGATTGCCGAGCAATGAGTAATAAAAATGGTTGCCGCTTAAGTTCAATTTTTCGGCTTCAATAATTGCCTCTTCTTTTCCATGAGCCTTTGCGAGAGCAAAAGTCCGGTTCAAGGCTGCGATTGGTGAATACTCTAAAATCAACAGGTTGTTATAGAGCTGTAAAATGCTTTCCCACTTCTCCGCAGTATCTGCCTTGCGGGTATGCCAATAGGCAATCCCTGCCTCCAGATGAAATTTGGTTAGACGGTCTCCTGTAGAGGCCCTGCTCAAATAATACTCTCCTTTTTCAATCAACTCTTTGTTCCACAGAGTTTCGTCCTGATCTTCATATAAAATGTTTTCACCATCTTCATTTGTTCTGGCTTCAAAGCGCGAGGAGTGAAAACACATTAAAGCCAATAAAGCATTTACCTGGGGAATGTTAGTTGCCGGGTTTTCGGCAAGCATGTAATTTAATCGCATGGCTTCTGCACAAAGATCTTTGCGAAGGGTGGTGTTTTGGGAAGTGGAATAATATCCTTCGGAGAACAATAAATAGAGAGTAGTCAACACAGTTTCCAGCCGGTTATTGATCTCGGTGATGTTAGGATGTTCGATCTTTATATTGGCTTCTTTCAATTTTTCTTTCGCCCGCTTTATCCGTTTGTAAACAACTTCTTTGTTGGTTAGATAGGCATCTGCGATTTCCTGAACTCCAAATCCACAAAGTAAATTCAGCGCAAGGGCAACCTGCGATTCGCTTGAAATAACCGGATTGCAAACAGTGAAAATCATTGCTAACTGACTGTCGGCAATGTTTTTATCCGATAGGTCAATTTCAATTTCTTCTGTATTAATGGCGCTATATTTTATATCTGTCGAAATTTTTTGTTCAAATAGCGAATTCCTCTTTAAGTAATTCTTTGTCTTGTTTTTTGCAACCGTATACAGCCATGCTGTAGGGTTGTCGGGCAGGCCTTTAATACTCCACAATTCGGTCGCTGCAAGAAAGGTATCGCTAACAATGTCTTCGGCAATTTCAATATGTTCGATGCCGAATAAATAAGATAGAACAGAAACTATTTTCTGATACTCAGTTCGGAATAAATGTGGTATAAGCTCTTCCATAGATTTAATAATAATGCCCTTGCATTTGCAAAGGCATTATTTTATTCAATTTAAGGTTCTTCTGACGAAGTTTCCATACGCACTTCTACAGTTCCACCCAAATTTAATATCGGACAACCTTCTGCAATTTCTACAGCCTCATTATAATCTTTCGCTTTGATTATAACGAGTCCTCCAATTGACTCTTTAATTTCGACGAAAGGTCCGTTAATTATCTGCTTGTTGGGTTTTACCACCTTTCCATCCAAATCCCAGCGCTGTAATGGGCGGGACAGTTTGTTTTGAGCAGCAATTCCTCCAAACCAGTTTTTCCAGTCGTTAACAGAGTTTTGTAATTTTTCTGGCGAAGGCTGTGCTTCTTTACTGGTAAAATCTCTTCGGAATATTAAAAGAAAATCGTTCATTTTTATTTGATTTAAACGTTATTAAATGCTCGGCTAACCAAATTGTCCAACTCTGTAAGTTCCAATTTCGTGAGGGAATGCAAGGTTAATGCGATTCCATGTGTTAACGGTTGTTATTGCAAGCGTTAAGTCAATTAATTCCTCTTCAGTAAACTGATCTTTAACTTCATTATAAATAGTATCCGGCACAGAGCAATTGGTAATGGCTTCTGCCCAGGTGAATGCCGCTCTTTCACGCTCACTGTAATAAGGTGCTTCCCGCCAGGCACTCAGGCCGTATATGCGTTGCTCAGTTTCACCTTTGTGCCGGGCATCTTTAGAATGCATATCGAGGCAATAAGCGCAATGGTTAATTTGTGATACTCTAAAATAAACCAGTTCTAAAAGGGAATCTTCAAGAGGTGATTTTTTTAGATAAGCTGTGATACCAAAAAGTGGTTTCAATGCATTTTGTCCTGTTGCATGGATGTTGATTCGTTGTTCCATCTTGTTTTAATTTGATTGTTAAAACCTAATTACAATCTAATTTTTCAGATTGGACAAAATGCCTAATTTTTTTTAATTTAAATTGAAAATGCCTTAATCTTAAATCATAGCAGGGTTTTCTATGCTTTAATTAAGGCAAGTGTTCGCAGCTAGAAAGAAGGAGTTTCAATGAGGGGGGCACATCAGCTTTAAGACATGTTCCGAAGAACACGTCCTAAAGTTGAGTATATTTAATCCATTAAACATGGTTTTCTCAATTCCCCTTCCGAGGCTTCCCTGGTTTTGTAAGTACTATATTAGGTTTTGGAGCATTCTTCATATCTTCACCAAGGTAAAAACTTAAGTGTGGCGGCTGATTGTAAGAAACGTTTTGCCAGGCAACGCTAAGTCTGTATTGAGGATCGTGCATCAATGTATACAGGCGATGAGTTGTTGGAATGACCGTGGTATAAACGCGGAGCTCGTTGGGCCCAGCACTCAGAATGATCTCTTCCCTCCAGTCGCCAAACAGGTCGGCGGTTAAATTTGCATTCCTCCTTCCGTTGCCCCTTTCACCGCTTGCCGCGCTCCAAATAGTACCGACTTTGTATTTATTGATGTTGCCACCACCCATCAGCTCACGGGTGAAATCGCCATCCCACCAGATCGGCCAGGAACCTGTGGGGGTAGGACCAATTTTTTCTCCTGTCATCGAGTGTAAACCGCCAGAGCCTGACCACCACATTTCGGCGCCTTGATTATCAGGGTCTATATTTTCTGCCACCCCACCTCCAACATCCGTGTCAATCGAACCTTTGAAATATACCTTTCCGGTACGGGCACTGTAAACTGCCACTCCCGGACCGGCATCTTTAACAAAGCCAGAGTCGCCTTTTGAATGATCTTCTATTTCATGGGGGCCAAACACTTCGAGTCCGGGTTTTGTCGGATCCAGGTCGCTTACATGCAAGGCATCACCATGCCGAAAGCCGGTAGAAAATAATCCCTTTCCATTATCGTCAACCACCATGGCGCCATAAACAATTTCATCCTTTCCGTCGTCATCTACATCAGCAACTGTCAGGTTGTGATTGCCCTGTCCGGAAAATGGATTCTTGCCATCTTTAGTATCAAAAACCCAACGCGAGGTCAATTTGCCATTCCGGTAGTCCCAGGCTGCCAGCACGGTTCTTCCATAATAGCCGCGACACATTACCACACTCGGTAATTTGCCGTCCAGATAGGCTGCGCAGGCCAGGAACCGGTCTACACGGTTTCCGGTGTTATCGTTTCCGCCATTGCCTCCGGGGCCGCCCCAGCCATCGGTAGGATAACGGGATGGGATATAAGCTGTCGTGGCAAGAGCCGCACCTGTTTCACCATTGAAAATGGTGAAGAACTCCGGTCCGTCGAGTACCTTGCCCAGCGTTTTGGCGTCTTTACTTCTGTAATCTTTAGTTGAATCTCCAATCACTTTTCCTTGACCGTCAATAGTTCCATCGGCAGTTTTCATGGCTACCTCGGCTTTGCCATCGCCATCCATATCAATGACAATAAACTGCGTATAGTGTTCGCCTTCGCGGATATTCCTGCCGAGATTAATGGTCCACAATAAGGTTCCATCTAGCTTATATGCCTGTAAAACAGGCTTGTCTGTTAGGCCATTGAAAGAGTTATCGAGGCCTTTACCTACCTGATGCAACACCAGTTCGTATTGGCCGTCGCCATCCAGATCGCCGGCAGAAGCATCGTGAGGCCTGTAGCCCGTTGGTGTTTGAAGCGGGATAGAAAGATATTGGCGTACAGGCGCATTAGCAGGGATAATAAAAGGCTTGCTCGCGGCGGTTTCTTTACCTCTTACAATAGCTTTTACGGTATAAGATGTAATCTGTGTCAGATCTGCTTTGGTGTCTGTGAAATTAGTGCCGGCGCTTATTGGCTGCGAATTTAGCTTTACTGGTTTTCCGATGCCTGATGTGCGATAAATATTGAAGGGCAAGTTCTGAGGTTCGGTACCCAAAAGACGCCAGCTAATAAAAACAGAATCAGGCTTATGACGAACGGCTATTACACCGCGGTCGAGGTTTTCCATAACACGCTGGCCATAAAGCGATGACGAAAGAAGTATTAAGAGGAAGTAAAGTATCGGTTTTCTCATGTTCTAAGCTAGGAAATTTAATTTTCGACTTCGCTTCTTCATCTGTAACAATGATGTTTGAGAATTAAAGAGACCGTTTATCCGGAGGAACCGGAAAGCTTAACCTTGCATTGATAGGTGAAATGTCGGATATCGATAAAACAAGATTTTCTGTTGCCAATAAGGTAACTACATACATTGTAAAAAACCCGGACTCTGAATTACCAAAATCTTTCCCTATTCCATCAAGGCGTAGTTTAATCCTGTAACACCACAAGAAAATTCTTTTGTTGCAATAGGTTTTAATTCTATTTTATCCTTTATTTTTGAAAATACCGGAATCCCTTTCCCCAAAATAATCGGATTCACAAATAGCCAGTACTCATCAATAAGATTATGCTCCATTAATGTGTGAGATGCTGTCGGGCTTCCGAAGATCATAATATTTTTACCAGGCAAGGCTTTTATTCGTTCAATTTCAGCCTTAATGTTGCCGTCAAGAAAAGTAGTTTTATTGGCAGGGGAGCCTTTCATTGTTTTAGACAGTACAATTTTGTCGACACTATTATACCAGTTTGAATGTTCCACATCGTGTTCGCTGGCATTGGGTTGCTTTGCAGCGGAGGGCCAGTAGCTGTCCATCATTTGATAGGTAACCCGGCCATACAATGCAGTATCCGCTTCGGCAGTGAATTTACCAACCAAGCGAAACATTTCATCGTCGAATTTGATCCAATCCATCTCGCCATTCGGGCCTGCAGCAAAGCCGTCGAGACTGGTGTGTAATGATAGAATTATTTTTCTCATGTTAATTTTAATTGATTCTTCTGCAAGTTACACGAGATATTGTAATAACAAGCTGGTGGAAAGCGACAGATTAAAGGCTTATCCCGACAGCGTCAGCGTGGAAATCATGACTTGGCCAGGAGGGCCAAGAACTGGAGAAATCAGACTTTCTATTGATGATTTTGAAAAGAAGCCTTGTTGAAAGTTGGGCTTTTATAGGTGACAAGCCCGCCGCAGTCACTGATCCCTGCGACTCATTTTATATTGTGCCAGTTGCAATTCCCGGGAATCAAAGGCCTTCCCGGGAATTAACGTCCATTTTACTCGCATCCAAAGCCGCAGGTTTCTAAAGTTCCGCAGCCCGTGTTATTACCTGATTTGTAAAAGCCGACCGTGCTTGTGTGAGAGACATTTTTGTTGATTGTTAATCTGTAATAAGAAATATTAGTACCACTGGTACCTAAATTAAATTTAATTACAGATTGGGTGTAACAATCCTGACTTGGGTCAACCTTAAATTCTGGAGTAAAGGCATTCCATGTGGTGCCGTTTGTACTGGTTGCACCACTTACAATGTTCTCAGGTTTTATACAAGCACCCAGGGTTATACCCCAATGACTCAGATCTTGAACTGTCCCGGTTCCAGGGTTACCATTACCCGGAGTTAAGTTTCGCACTCTCCATTCCCATGTGTAAGTACCGTTGTTATTATCGGTTATACTAAACAAGTATACATTGTAGGGTGATGTACTGGAGGTCGAGGCTACTTTCGATTGTTGTAAACATTGCTGGGCTAGCAATTTTTCCGCTTCTGAGTTCGGTTCGTCAGCCTTCTTATTGCAGGCATAGAATACTGTCACCATTGCAGACATTGCAATGAAGCTCTTAATAAATGTTCTTTTCATAAAATGTTTGTTTTAGTGGAAATCTCATCATGAGAAATCATTCATTATTACACTGAAAACAAGTTGAAAGTTTATACATTTATGTTATTGTAAAGTCTGATACACAACTGTTTACAGAGGTATCCATACGGATTCTTATTTGGAACAGGAATGAGAATTTTCTTCACTACAGACTCTCGGAAATCTGTATCATAATGATTTTTTAACACATAAAAATGCCCCAAATATTGTCTAAATTTTGGGGCATTTATAATGACCAGGTTTTTACCTGGCTTAATAATCTCTAATAGGAAACGAATGTTGTGGTACTTTGTGCATCCAGCAAATTGCCCCAACTTCCGCCAGAAATGGCAAACCTTGTTCCCTGAGCGATGTTTTTAGTGGGAGAGGTAACCCATCTGTCAAAACCTGGAACTGTAACTCCTGAAAGAGTAAACGGCTGATACGTTGCACTTGTGTTCTTGTTAACAGCAACGATAATAATTTTTGAGCCCCTGCTAAATGCATAAAGATATACTCCCGGGCTTGGATTGTAGGTTGTACCAATTCTGCGATCGCCGGGGCGAACAAATTTTGACCACTGGCCAAACATATAGCCCTTTTTATTAGGCACTCCATTGCTCACAAGCAGGCAATTGCCAGTGCCTTTCAATACATACCACCAAACGTAAGCATTCATCCAGTTTCTAAAGCAATCACCTATTTCCTGTGACATAGTAAGAAACGTATTGATATCGCCATCGTCATAATAATGCTCTGTCATCCATATTTTCTTTCCTTTCTCGCGGGCGTTTGAGTGATAGTAAAGTCCGCCGCCATAAAGATGCCCGCCAATATGAGAAATGTGACTTGCAGCAGTGGCATCGTTTAGAGTCGGGTCTGAGTACGCATCATCGAAATTGTATGCTTCGGGCATCATTACCGAACCGCCAATATTTTGTGCGTTGTTTTTGCTAAAGTTAAGAAGCTGTGTGGGAGTCCAATCGCATGATTCATAGGTTACACGGATATTTGGTTCGTTTTGGATGGACACAATATCTGCTCCCAGGCTAGCTTTTGCATTTTTTAACCATGTAGCATAAGCAGCGTATTGATCGGTTTTAAGAGATCCGCTTACAGTGCTGTTGTTTGTTTTCATGCTGGCAGGAGGGCTCCAGGTCGTCATTAATATTTTTGCACCGCGAGCTTTAGCTTTTTGAGAATTTGAGATTTCAGCAGTATTGTTTCCATTTGGATCTGCCCGGACACGGCAAATCGTCATACCTAATTGGTTACTGTTACCGTTACTAAAACAGGCGTTTGCGTCGGCATCAGAAAATGTTCCGCTCCAAACGGAAGCGCCGCCAATCCCATCCACAAATTGATACACCGCACTGGCATCAATAGCGGCGGTGCCCTTTGTTATTAATTCGGAATCCGCTTCTCTGGAATCGTTTTTAGAGCAGCCTGCAATCAGGAGGATTGCAGCAAATAAACTTAAACAGTTCTTTTTCATGGCTATAATTTGGTTAATTGTTTGTAGTTAGGCAATTATATGGAGGCAGGATATGTGGCATTGCGTCGAATTGTTATTTTCAGGATACAAATGTTCATTGATCTGCTCTGAGAGTTCGGCGCATCGCTTTTTTTATTTTCTTGCTCCTGTTATATTACTTTTTGGTGATTACAATTGTGCCCTTATCAGCGATAGCGCTAAATACGATGTAACCAGACGGCGATATATAGCAGGTAATGCCCTGGCCATTTTGTGTTGCACTTGCATTGGTCCATCCTGAAGGAAGGGGTCTGCGGATGCTTATCGGAACATTGTAAACGCTGTTGTCCAGATTGTCGGAAAGTGTCAAAGTAAGAGTGGTAGATGTACTTCCGGTTTGGGTTAGATTTGCCGCATTTCTTTCCTTTATATATTTAGCCACCGTAGCGAAACCTGCTACCCAGAACTTGTAAGGGTTTGCGTTAAAAAATGACAAACTGTTTTTCAATTCTGTCGACGAGAGTGAAGAATAGCCTCCGTCATTATCAATTCCATGAATCAGGTAAACTACCCAGCCGTTTGAAGTGGCCGCACTGTTTGCTTTATTCTGAAAATCCGCGCTTGTTTTGATACTACCGGCGCTGCCACAAACAAACGAACTTATGTTCATAAAATTAGCTGGGGTGCTTGGTTCAATTTGTCCGGAGCAGCCTCTTGACGCAATAAAATACTGTTGAGCCAAAGAAGTACTTCCCACACTGCAGTTTGGCCAGGCTAGTGTAACAGGTTTAATGCCGATATTACTGGTAATCGCATTAATCGAACTGGTGATCTGGCTGGTTTGCTCAGTAGTAGTTAAACCACCCATGCTAGGATGTGATGCTGTATGGCTCCCTATTTCGTGCCCGTTTTGAGCGGCGCTCTTGTATCCCGTCCAATTGGGCCCCCAGTTAGTAACCAAGAAAAAAGTCCCTTTGAAACCATAAGTATTTAAAGCGGGTATTGCGATAGCTACCTGGTTTGAACAATTATCGTCAAAGGTATAGCTCACGGCAGCTGTTCGGAAACCCGACCATCGGGCTATTTCATAAGGTGACTGTGCTGCTTTTAATTGTGGTTCACCTGTTCGAGGTTCCTCTGTTAAGTTACCGTTCTGTTTGCTACAGCTTAGCATGGCAAATAGCGCCACTGCAAAAATACCCTCTAAGGGTATACGGGTTAATGATTTCATGGTCATAATTCAGTTAATTATTTGTTAGTTAGTCAATTATAGATAAACGGGGTATGCAGGCTTGCGTCGAATTGTTATTTTCAGGATACAAATGTTCAGCCTTATGCGCTGGTGCCAGAGCGAAATAGAAAGAGAGCGTTGAGAACGGTTTAAAAGATTCGTATTCGATTCCGATGATATTCGGCGATCAGCAAATCGGGTTTAAAGATAGGCGTATTGATCTTCTAAAGATTATTATGGGTAACAGCAGAACTTGCGGAGGGTGGATTTTTGTAGAGAGAAAGCCGGGCGGAGTGCCGGTTTTCAGGATAAGGATTTATTCGCCTTTCGGAAAAAGACTTAAACCAGCGGGCGAAAAATGAAAGAAATTGCATCTCATATTTGATGGCAGATGCAGGTCTCATTTTGGATAGATGAGGATTTATATAGGAGTTTTAATAGATTAAAAATCCATTTTTAACAAAGAACAAGACAATGTGGATGCTGCGCACCCATATCGCTTGTGCATTGCAAATAGACAATTTCTCTTTATTCGTGTTTATAAACAACGAATATATCAATCTCTTCCTCCTATCTGGCGATTTTGTCCCCCTTTAATTCATGTGATTGTACCGAAATTGCGATGTTTAAGAAATATTCGCCTGTTTATTAGGAGCTATTTAATTATTCGGGTATTGATTAGAGAGAATATCTCAATATCAGTAGTTTATGATAACAAATCGTTAGAATAAATGAGTTTGGCCGAATCAATAACGGTGAATTATGAGTCCATTTACTAAGATTCTCCTCAAATATAAATTGGTTATAAGAAAGGAAGGCCGAACGCCCGTTCGGCCCCTTTTAATTTAAATTTTATTCTCATGTCCAGCCATTCCAACCCTAGGTTAAAGCATAAATTGACATTTTACAAAAGGCTCAGGATTTCAAACTCCAGCATGTTGAAAATTTTTCTATAACTTCAAATTATGACATCTGGCACTATCCCTTCACGTATTCAACTTGTAGACGCTCTTCGTGGTTTCGCAATCCTTGCTATTCTTTTACTCCATAATATTGAACATTTTGATTTCTACTACGTGCCCGGCGATCTGCCGGCATGGATGGTAGTGTTGGATAAATGGATATGGGATTCGCTCTTTTTCCTGTTTGGAGGCAAGGCTTATGGCATATTTGCTTTACTGTTTGGATTTACATTCTATCTGCAACTTAGTAGTGCACAGAATAAAGCCGGCAACTTTAAACTGAGGTTTTTATGGCGTCTGTTTATTCTGCTCCTGTTCGGGATTATCAACTCGATGTTTTATGAGGGCGATATTCTTACCTTCTACGCCATACTTGGGGTAGCGCTGTTGCCTGTAAGCAGCTTAAGTAATAAAACAGTATTCCTCATTGCTCTCTTCTTGTTCATCCAACCTCTGGAGCTTGCTAAGGCAATCTTTTATTTCGGTCATCCAGACTATATTGCTCAACCGAACCTATCCAATGCATACTTCGAAAAAACAGGTGCGTATTTGGCCGGCGATTCGTTTTTTGAGCTCGTTAGAGGGAATTTAATAAACGGACGGCTCGCTGTTTTACACTGGACCTGGGAAAATGGCCGGATTTTTCAAACTCCCGCCTATTTTATGATTGGAATGTTACTGGGGCGACAAGGGCTCTTTTACACGAGCAGCCCGAATAAGAAGTTCTGGTTCAGGGTGTTTATTGTCTCAGTTGTTCTCTGCATTCCTTTGTTTTTTATTAATGACAATATCGGTCAGTGGGTTTCGGAAAAGGCATTATCGAAAACATTAAAAATGGTTATCAGAACATGGTGGAACTTTGCATTTATGGTAGTAATGGTTTCAGGTTTTGCCACGCTGTACTTTAAAGGTGCGCTACAAAAAATTGTGCCCACGCTGGCCACCTTCGGCCGTATGAGCCTTACAAACTATATTATGCAATCCATCCTGGGCACATTTATATATTACGGGTATGGTCTGGGGATGTATCAATATACCGGCGCAACATACTGCCTGCTAATAGGTCTGATGTTGTTTTTCTTCCAGTATTATTTTTGTCGCTGGTGGCTAAGTACGCACAAACAAGGGCCCTTAGAGGGCATTTGGCGTTGGGCAAGTTTTGGAAAGGCACCTATAATTGCGACACCCAACCTTGGAGTTGAGAAAAACCCGACCGAAGCCCTGAAGCTTTAGTTTAACCATGTAGTAAGGACTGGCATGCGTTGGTGAGACGACGTTTCTTGGCATGTTATAACAACACCCGTAAAATGTGGCTTCTTTTGTAGATGCTTGTTTGTAATCAGTAAATGCAACAATATAAAAGGATTACGATATTGTTTCTAGCTTTATCAAAGACCCTTTAATTTTTATCAGCCGCCTGAATTTTACTGATGTAGCCATCAAAAGAAATAGTTTGTCGGTTATAATTATTAACACTCAATATAGCAGAGCCGGAATCAGAGATTCTAAGAATGAGCTTCTGGCTATCCTGTACATCTTTTGGTTCGATAGTAATAATCCAGTTCTTTTTCTTTCTCGAAGTTGAATACTTAAAATCTTTTGAAGTAAATCTTGTACCGGTATTATCCGTATTCATAGGAGCGCTGAAGGCTCTGCCAAAAAAAGGCAAGTCAGCTACAATACTATCTTTTGTAATCCGTAAATAATACCTCCCATTTGAAAGATCCAGCACAGTATTCACTGCATTCGGTCCCAATATTTGGTTAAGCGAAGATTCAGACATTGGATGTGCTCTCGTTGCATTGAAAACGAAGCTTTTGGAGGCTACTAATTTTTCGATGACCATCTTATCTGTCTGGGCAGAAACCTGCATCAGATTCAAATAGAGTAAGATCACTAAAACTGCATGTGTTGTTTTCATAATCGTAGTATTTGTCTATTTAACTAAGATGTGTTGAATTGGTTTAATCCATAATTTTCTTTACATAAAACCAATCTTTAACGTGACTGGCCCTGGGCTGGTTTAAAGTTCTGCGCAACTCTCCCAGGACTCCCTCCGGCGACGTTGAAAATCTCTATAAGCAGATCCTGGTGGAAGCCTGACTTCTGCATTAAAGAGAAAGGGCTAATACGTTATGCTGGTTATTATGAGCAAGCCTCGATCTTAAGCCCATCATTTACGGCTGCACAAATCGAGGCGAAGCTTAGGGCTTATACAGTTTTCCAACATTTAGTCTGTCTCCGTCGAGGTTACATTCAAAAAATTGGGGAATGCGGATATACTTCCCATTCGCATCTTCTCTATGACTATGAATTGCCATCAGCAGCTTACCGTTCAAAGTTCTGAACAGCATGCCGTGACCGTAGTTGGGCGGTGTTATCGGATCTTTTTCATGCACCCAGGGGCCATCTAGTGTACCGCTGGTTGAATAAGCTACTCCCTGGGTATAGATATTGTACACCCAGCTGGTCCAGATGATCCCCAAACGGCCGGAGCCAGTACGAAAAACAAAGGGTCCGTCTGTAACTTTGTTGGGAATGTCTTTACCCTTTTCATCTTTTTCGCGGCTCCATGGCGAATCGCTGGCGCGAAACAATACTTTTCCTTTTCCGATAGTGCCGCTAAAATCTGGCTTTAGTTTGATTTTCTCAACCGTTCCGTTCCAGGTTTGAAGCCACTCATAGCAATAAATCATGTAGGGCTGCTTGTCTTTGTCTATCCACAGAGTAGCATCAAGCGTTGCCATGTTTGCCGGAAGATAAGTTGAATCTTTCATTGGTACATAGGGCCCATCGGGCTTATCGCTAACCAAGAGATGGCATGCACGCCGTTCGACTGCATTTCCGCGAACGGAATCAATTTTTACAGCCCGGTTAGTAAATGTACCGAAGTAGTAGTATTTGCCATTGTACTCATGAAGCTCAGCCGCCCAGATCATTGGCGCTGGACCCATCCAGGAGTTCGGGTCGGTTTTGGCTACCTGGTAAGGACCGTCCCATAAGCGCAGATTTTTACTCTTCCAAAGCCTTCCGCCAGTTCCTGTCATGTAATACATCTGTGTTTTCTTATCCGCTAATATGAAGGGATCACTTAACCTGATAGAATCCAGCGGAACATTTGTCTTAATTAAATTTCGGGGTTGAGATTGAACCAGATATACGCATAACAGCAGCAGGCAGGTGAAAGTGGTGGTAAGTCTCTTCATAACAATTTTAAAACTTATAAAGGCAGCAAGGAGCCGCGATACAAAGTAGAATAAAATAGTTGTAATACAAAAGGACCAGGGTCGCCGGGCCCCGCATGAGATGCAGATGCCAGGTTCATGCACGTGCAGTGGCTCATTTCTATATTCTAAAAGATTTACATTGTCATTCTGACCATTTACATCATCGTAATGCCCATTTGCAACGCAATAATGTCCGTTTACGGGGTGACAATGTATAATCCTCGCAGAGTTTGTATTTAGTGCTCAGATATGTATGTGCTAACAGGGAAATCAGGAATTATGGAAGGCTGGCGCCATGATTAACAAAATACACACGCGACATTGAGAGCGCCAGCGATGGGTTTGTGAAATGAAGTTTAGGCTTTACTTTGCAGTTAGCTAATTAAATCGTATAAAACGATACGGGTTTGTATCGTCCGACTTTTTTATCGAAATGCCGTACTCGTCCAAAACACCCTGAAGGTCATTGATATCCTTAAAGTTTAGGGTCATACTAAGAGGATGGTGTATCAGCGCTTTATTCACTATCTTCAAATCACATAACCGTGAGAGCCCATCTGCAAGACCCGTTAGATCGCTGTGTTCAATAGTGATCACTTTGCCTTCTCCCATTGTTCCGGTCACTATTTTTTTTGTGTTTGAGGCGCCGGTAAAGCACTTGCTTAGTTTTCCCATATCTTCCACTTGCAAATTCCAGGTATGGGGTTGTCTGCTCGATTTCTCTACCGTAAAGTTAAACCGTTTACACAAAGCCCCGAGAATGATGGATGGGTTTTCAGAATTATCGGAACGTTTACTTTTAAAAGCGAGGTCAATAGTTCTATTTAGGGATGCCATATTAGTCGACTCGATCTCAGTTGTATCCTGATCGAGCAGTGCTGCCAGAACAATTCTAAGCCGAACATTTTTGAATCCGATGGTGTCTGAATGAGATCCGTAGATAGACTCGCTCTTAACGCGGTCGCCAGAAGCAGGCTGGCTGTCTTCAATTGTTAAGTTAAAATCCCGACCCGGGACCGCTGGGCTGGTCGTTCTAGCGATACTGATGTTTTCTTTTTCTCGGGATGATTCTGTTTTTACGGAGACATGGCAGGAAACAAATAAAAAATTAGCCAGCAATAAAGCGATAGGTCGGTACATAGATTCTTGGATAGCTTACTAAAAGTACAACAAAGATTTACAAAGTACAACAGCTTCTGCGCCGGCATGAAAGGATTGGTATAACATGTAAAGATTTAAAAATGGCAATGCAATCGCTGTTCTCGCACGTCCTCGTTATAAAGCCTTGTTTATGGCTTCCCGGTTAAATCTACTAATGTACTCCTCAATGTTATCAATCACCCGGTTAATCTGTTCCAGTACTTCGTCATCAGTAAAGCGTAGTACTTAAACCCGATCTTCTCCAATTCTTGCTGACGCCGGATATCTTTTTCCGCAACCTCGGCCCATTGATGGGTTAGTCCGTCTACTTCGATAATCAGCATAAGTTCTTTGCACATGAAATCGGCGATGTAATTAAGGACGGGACGCTGCCGTCTGAACTGGTAGCCTTTCATTTGTCTTTTACTGAGAGCGAGTTTCCAGATGCAAGCTTCGGATTTGGTCATGGATTTGCGGTTTTGGTTGGCAAATTCGCGGAGGTTGGCGTTGTAATGCCAGAGGTTGAATTTTGTGGCGTTGGACATAGGTGGCGGCTAAAGTAAACAAATTCAGGAATGTTTAATGGGTTAACCACCCCCTTTAATTCCCCCGCCAGCGGGGGACACTGGGTGCTTTAGGCATCCGGGTAGTAGAACAATTATCTTTTAACCGACCATTGTTATGCCACTACAATGCCTGGGCGTTATACTGTCCGCCGCTGGCGGGGGTAGGGTAGGCATAATGTTATAACTGTAAACATGTAGCAGGATTATTCTGAAACCTATGACTTTTTTTGGACGATATAAAAGCGTTAATCAGCCCCTTTTATTCCGCTTCCAGCGGGGGACACTGGGTGCTTTAAGCGTCTGGGTAGTAGAACAATTATCTTTTAACCGACCATTGTTATACCACTACAATGCCTGGGCATTATACTGTCCCCCGCTGGCGGGGGTAGGGGGTGGTTAGACAGAATGCTTTAACAAATGTAAACGTGTAGCATGAGATTATTTTTGGTAAAGTAACATCCATGAAGCTCCGAACCTGTCCCGCAGCATAGCAAAGCGAGATGCAAAGGAAGTCTCCTCCATCCTCATAAAGATCTCACCTCCTTCAGACAACAAGTCATAAATTTTTTCTGCTTCTTCGGCACTATCGAGTGACAGAGTAAGATAGGCGCTTCGCATGGGTTCAGCGTTTGGTATGTCTGCTCCCATGAGTACTGTGCCGCCTATCTCGATCCGTGCATGCATGATCTGGTCTTTTCTTTCTTCAGGAATATTAGCTTCTTCAGGCAATTGCCCAAACGTCGCAACAGAAATGATCTTACCTCCAAGGTATTGCTCATAAAAGCGAAATGCCTGCCGGCAATTGCCTTTGTAGTTGACATACATATCAAGTTTCATGAGGTCTTTTGTGTTTTTTATAATAAAAATAAAAAATTGATTCAACAGTTTTGTCCCTTTTATCTGGAGTTAGACATGCCTTCGGAACATGCTGCGGACAAAGTCCTGGTTTTCATGGTAAAGATTTATTCGCCTGAAGACCTTAAACCAGAGAGGGTTCGACATTGCCTGCGGAACATGTCGAACAGCAGGAGGAACGATTATATTTCATGCAAGGTTGCTGCTATAATTGGAATCATTATCAACGCAGAGATAATCAAAGGTTTCCATACTGGTTTCACTCGATACAATGTTTCCTTCCCTACAAATCTGTCCCAAAAGAATGCATAGAGTGCCCAGCCACCGGTTAGGTTAAATACTAGTGTAAGAGATGAAGTTCTCTCAAAATTACTCAATATCGAAAGCTCAAAAGCGGTAAATAATATGGCAAATCCTATAACTAACCATTTGGCTTTGCTGTTCCCTTTCAGGTTCAATGATAGTAATACGGCACCGAAGATAACACCAAAGAAAATTGAAAAGCCATAAATAGCTTGTTTCGAATAATATAAAGGAGCATCAGGGTCTGTTACTTGATTTTTCTTCCAGTTCGCAGACTGCGTTTCGGGTTCCTTTTTTTCCTCAGCTTCCTTTTCAGCAATTATGTCTGAATAGTTTTTGATTTCATTTTCCGTAAAGCTTCTACCTCTTTGTTGCATTTCTGCAATAGCAGCTTTAATTGCTTCAGGTGTGTATTTAACGATATCAGCACTGTATTTCTCTAAGTCTTCATCAGACTTAGATTTCATCAACTGCTCAAATTTGTTCATGATAGGTTATTTGTTAAGGTTTAATGAAAGTACTAATTTGGGTTTAGTGGACCAAATGTTTGAGTTTTATTTCGCGTGATTAGGAACTAAAATGCACAGGCGACATGCGGCGTCAGCATGAGGATTTAAGGCGCCCTGCGGAAGACCTTAAACCAGAAAGGCAGAAACACAGCAGCGTATTGCCCGTTCCATTGCCGCTTACAACCAGATACGGCCACACGACATTTGTGATAGGCTCACCCCAGAAAAGGCTCACATGCGATCTGGAACTTTAAGGAAACGATGGAAGAACAAAAATCAATATCAACACCACTTGTATAGTTCCTAAAGGAATAACAAATTGCAATGTATAACTGGTCCGGGAAAACGGAATGATGAAACAGAATTTTTTAATGTCGGAAGACTTAAACCAGAGAGTTTAGATGAATGATATGTCTGCTTAGTGAATGTTCAAAGAGCCTTTTATTTGAACAAGCCGATGAATCGACTCCATAAAGTAGGTTTTTTGCAGACAACACCTCCGACAAGAACCACTTCACCTAAAAGAGCAGCAGGCTCTAAAGACATCAACAATTGTTCATCTTCTTTATATTCTTTTAAGCTTTTGAGCAGAGTAACAAATCCAATAAAGTTAACTTGCAATTCCGCTTCAGATAACTTGGTGTTTAGGGGAATCTTGATTTCAAATCCGCCGTCTGTAGCTGAAACAGCCTTTATGCTTGTTCCCTTTAGTTGTATACTCGCACCGGGTAATCCTTCACCTTTTTCGTCAACCACCCTTCCTTTTAGGAGTTTTACACTATCTGGTTGAGCCGGTGTGCGTCCATCAAAAACCTTCGTAGCCCTGTGGTCCAATTGCATGGTCGGTGAAACAGGGTTTTTGATTTCGCCTTTTGAAGTGGATGAAGATAGTACCATTAAAGTTGAAAACACGGCAGCAATCCAACTGCTTTGCGTTCCGCCAGACTTGTCGGTATTCTTATATTCCTTTAATAATTGATCCGGCTGAAATCTTCCGCATACCTTTGAATTGCTATTTCGGAATACCTCCAAGATTTGATATTCTGATAGCGAAGTAAAATCTATTACTTCCTTCTTACAGGATCTACAAAATCTACCTCTTTCAGTGGCAGACATTTTAAGGTAATCCTCAGAACATGGCTCAGGTATATTCAACTTCATTATAACGAATATAAGGATATCATTTTAGGCCCACGTATACTTCCAATAGTTAAGGGATGCAAGAGTTTAGTGATTTCCACACCTTGCTCTAAGGTTAATCTCGCTCTTCATGTTCTGCGGAACATGTCGAACAGCGGGGGGGCACAACCTTATCGCTCAACTTTCGAGTCAAGATATAGATACCGTTCCCTGTTTTTCTCAGTTTCTGCCATGGTGTTTACGTTAATCTGCATGACAGATGCCGGTTTACCCTGTTGCAGAGAAGGCCACTGGGGCAATCCCGTACCATTAGGATTTCCTGTCTTTATAAAGTTGATAAAGAATCCCTGCATGATTTCTGAAATTTTAAAATCTTCTGGCTGCCAGTCGTAAACACGATTTGTGGGAAGATTACCCATAGCATATTCTATTTCTATAGAATGACCAGCACCCAAAGTTGCCTGTTTTCTAGTGGCGGAAGCGAGTGTGTCTTTCGGTAGAGAACCATCTGTCTGTCCAAGTAAAAGCCTGGCACTTTGTTCCTTCGTTAAAGGTCTTGGACGCGAATACAGGTAACGATACACTGGTCTGCCACCCGTTCTGCTTTGCAGATCAGATAATTTCCATGTGCTAAAACCGATAAACATGTCGGAAGCAAGATCTGTTCCAGCCTGTTCCACCTCCGCATCTGTAGAAGCTTTATAAATCTGAAGGATTTCAGAAGCTTGGTTTCCAACCATCCGCTGTACGCCTTTTATATAATTTTCGACTGTTGCCTTCTCCTGTCCTATAACCGATCTGTAATTTCCTTCCTCTGAGTTCCATCCAACAAGTAAGGGCACATGGGCCTGTTCTCCCAAAGAAAAGATCTTTTCCGGCGATTTAGGAAAGAAGTAACCGTCAACATTAACCGGAAAACGCGAGCTCTCCGGCTTAGTCGTTTCATCTAAAAGTTGTTGGGCAGGCATGGCTCTTAGCTCAGCCAGCGACTTTGCTCCTACCCGCTTGGCAAACGCAGCACCTATCTTCTCAGCATCAGCAAGTGAGGTTGTTGGGTTAAGACTAAGCAAAGATCCGCTTTCAGCAATTGCTCCCGCGATTAGGTTCTTTGATAAGGGCGATGCCATTTGGGCGCTTACAGAATACGAGCCGGCAGACTCGCCAGCTATTGTAACCTTTTTAGGATCGCCGCCAAAGGAAGCTATATTTTTCTGAATCCACTTAAGGGCGGCGGCCTGATCCATCAATCCATAATTACCCGACCCATGATAAGAAGACTCCTTCGAGAGATCAGGATGGGCCATAAAGCCAAATACACCCAAACGCTGATTTACAGTGATGGCGACGATCCCGTTGCGTGCCATACTCTCGCCTTCATACCTGAATTCCGACCCATCTCCTGCAACGAAACCGCCGCCGAAAAAGTAAACCAATACGGGCAGGCGCTCATTTGATGATTTAGCAGGTGTCCAGATATTTAGGTAAAGACAGTCTTCACTTAGCCCATCTGACCTAAACACCATATCGCTAAATAAGGGGAGCTGCATGGCCCGCGGACCAAATTTATCTGCCTTTTTTATTCCCTTCCAACTCTCAACAGGTTGTGGCTCTCTCCACCGCAAGCTGCCCACCGGCGGTTTGGCAAACGGTATGCCTTTAAATATTTTTATCCCTGAAGAATTTACACCCTCAAGGATCCCGTTGGGCGTTTGAACCTGTGGTTGCTTTGTTTCGATATTGAGCTGTGCGAATGCAAACGATGCCAAGACAAGAAGAAAGATGAGAAGGATGGGTTGTTTCATGGTATAATATTATGTTATAAATATAGAAATTTTCTTCTCCCGCAGAGTCTTCCGCTGCTGGCGCACGCGTGTCGCGTGTGTTTTTACAAATATTCGATTTCGATCAATCCTTTGCCTCCCGTGTAATCAATAGCACTTGAATACTGCCAGTGCCAGGCTTCAGTTACAAAACCAGCGATTACCAGATTTGTATGGGTGTATTCGGCCTTTTGTTCAATTAATCCGGACTCCAAAGCTCAATTGGCTTATTATTATGCCAAAACTGGTTAGACTTAACATTACTACTTTTTTGTCCCGCCCGAGCGAACATCCATAGCATCCACTCTCTTCTTGATTCTTGGAGATTCGAGTCAATTGCTTTAATCTTTGCTTAGATGTGTACTCTTTAAATCGACCTAAAATAATTTCAGGATTGTTCTCTTTTGCACGATAAATCAGATGGATATGACTTGGCATTATGTACCAGCAAAATAATTCCATTCCGAGATTTGCTCTGCAATATTTCAGGCTTTCAAGGATAATGTTATTGTATTGCGGACGTACAAATACGTCGATCCAGTTTACAGTCGCAAAACTTACAAAGTATAGTCCTTCTTTATTCAGGAATTTATATTTCCGGCTCAAGGTAGTAATAGGTTTAGACGATAAAGCTAGCAAAAGTTAGGAAGATGTAGCCAGCAAGGGCTTCTTATACAAAAATGCACACGCGACACGCGTGCGCCAGCATGAGCGATGCAATCGCTGTCCTCACACGTCCTCGTTACAAACGAGGACGATTTTGGGCTCGGGAATTGTAAATGAACGATCATTTTCCTAACTCTTTCAGCGTAAACCTTTTTGAGTACTCCTTCCTGGCATTAACTAAAATCCTAACGAAGCCTGACCAAGATCAGGTTTTAAATAAGATTGTTTAACTATTTTAGACTAGTAAATAAGATTTAAATGATTCATGGATACGGTTGTGGGATGGGCTGGTGGATGTGGTTCATTCCTGTTATTATAATATTGATTATCTATTTTTTATTTAAGAATGCTTTGCAAACTGAAAACAGACAAATCGTTGAGTCGCCAATGGAGATATTAAAGAACAGATATGCTAAAGGCGAAATTAGTAAGGAGCAATTCGAGGAAATGAAAAAGGATATTTTGTAAATTCCGGGCTTGGAGCGAGGTACTCCAGTAGATCTGAATCAACCTTCAAAACTTTTATTTTTTATTTGCCGTGCGGATCCTACTGATATAGCCGTCAAAAGAAATAGCTTGCCTGTTATAATTATTAACATTCAATATAGCAGAGCCGGACTCGGAAACTCTGATAGTAAGCCTCTGCCTGTCCTGAACATCTTTTGGTTCGATAGTAATTATCCAGTTCTTTTTCTTTTTCGAAGTCGAATATTGAAGTAAATCTTGTACCGGTATTATCCGTATTCATCGGAGCGCTGTACGACCTGCCAAAAAAAGGCAAGTCAGCTACAATACTGTCTTTTGTAACCCGCAAGTAATACCTTCCATTTGAAAGATTCAGTATGTTATTTATTGCATTCGGCCCCAATATCTGATTAAGCGAAGATTCAGACATTGGATGTGCTCTCGTTGTATTGAAAACGACATAGGTGGCGGCTAAAGTAAATAAATTCAGGAAATGTTTAGCATGGGTTAACCACCCCCTTTTATTCCCCCGCCAGCGGGGGACACTGTGCGCTTTAGGCATCTGGGTAGTGGAACAATTATCTTTTAACTGACCATTGTTATACCACAATAATGCCTGGGCGTTATACTGTCCCCCCGTTAATCTGCTCCAGCACCTCGCCATCAGTAAAGCGCAATGTAGTAAACCCTTTCCTGAAGTTTGGTGGAGCCTTCCTGAAGTTTGGCGGAGCCTTCCTGAAGTTTGGCGGAGCTTTCCTGAAGTTTGGTCGAGTCTTCCTGAAGTTTGGTGGAGCCTCTGTTATTCCTGATTTAACTTGTCTTTGGTGTTCTTATTTCTGTTTTTCATTATTCTTAAAAGGTAATTACTGATTTTGACTGACATTCTCTTTTTCTTCATTTACCCGGTACCGCTTTTTCTTCCAGTATTTCTTTAATACTCTTTCACTGGTTTAAGAGTTCAGCGCAGCGTCTTAAATTATCGCATTAAAAATCAGGACTCCGTCCGGAAATTAAGAATAATGAATACTTTAGGGAGAACTATTCTTTACCTATGGCCACCAGATACCGTTTCGGAGATAATACGAAACCTCATTTTATCACATTCTCTGTTGTAAACTGGATTGGCGTTTTTAATCGTGAATGCTATAAATAGATTTTAGTAGAAAGCTTAGATTCTGCATAAAGGAGAAAGGCTTAATTCTGTCGCCCTGGTTCGTGTCCTCACGAAACAGAAGAACTTTAATTAGTTCGTGGGGACACGAACCAAGGCGTGGATGTTTAAGGGGCAGGTGCTGCCAACAGCAATAATAAAGTTTATCAATTTTGGCAGCAGGACAACCATCCGATAGAATTAAGCACAAATGAGATGATGGACCAACGGCTAAGCTATCTGCATGAGAATCCGGTGAGAGCTGGTATTGTTCGTTTTGAAAGTCATTATAAATATAGCTTGCGTTGGATTACTATGAAGAGCGAGCGGGCTTGCTGAAGGTTGAGCTTTTGTAGGTAGCAAGCCGGACGGAGTCCTTGTTTTCATGGAAAAGATTTAAGTCGCCCTGCGGAAGACTTAAACCAGAGAGGATCTAACTCGATTTTCCAATTTTGGACTGGATATTGAGAATAAATTCATCTCTCGCCTCGTCATTTATGAAAACCCGATTAGGTATTATCAAAGCGGCAATATTATCAACAAAAAGATAGATTGCGTTAGGACCGCTCTCCAAGCTTTTCACTCCACTCCATTTAATAGTAGATGTTGAATTTTCTCCTTCTTCGATAACTTCGTTATCTCCTATAATGTACTTTTTGTTTCCCAAGAAAACTCCCTTTTTACTTGGCAGATTGCTTGCTCGCACTAAGCTCCAGTATAGAAAGCCTAAGAAAATAGTATTGAATAGGACAATTGACATTAAAATATCAAGCAAACTTACATCGATAACCTCTTCCTCTAAAAAAGGTATCGCTATCGACAGTAGGAGGCCAAAGACTAATACTTTAGCCAGCCGCTTTTTTTTGAAGTAATACTTATTGAAATCCAAGTAATCTTTTCCTGTTATTTCGGTAGTTATCTCCATAAGACATGCAAGTTGTTTGACAAACGTTGTACGCATAAATCTAAGAAAAACTAATTAAACCACACGCCACACATGTTCGGCAGCGAATGTTGCATGTGGCAAGCCGGACGGAGTCCTGGTTTTCATAATAAAGATTTAAGTCGCCCTGCGGAAGACTTAAACCAGAGAGGTGCGCCAGCATGAGAAAACACCAATTACAGGTAACCATGTCGAACAGCAGGATTTGTAATCCTCTCTAGACTCTGCTCAATTCCATACTCAAACTTAAGCCAGGCGAGGGCTCAAAAAGGCTTGGGCTGCATTTTTGCGCCAAATGGGAGGCTCATTATTCTTCTTTTAATTGCAAGGTTTCTGAATGAACTCGTTCTTCATCGAAAAAAAGAACATTGCCATCTTCATCATACACTACTCCATTTATTTGTTTGTGACGTAGCCCTTCTTCAATAAGGAGTTTAACAGCTTCGAAATAGTCCTGCCTTGAACAATTAAGTTGTGTAATTACCTCCTTATCTATTCCTGGTTTCCAAGGTTGACTAGGCAACAGTTCATTGACCTTTAGAGCGAAGTCCATGTGAATTTTAGCTTTGATAGGTTTTGCCCTATTTCCCCTTGGTTGAACTTCATTAAAATCGATTGTACTCTCTTTCTTGAAGCGACCAATGCCTTTGATCTTCCACATCTTCGCCGCTATTTCATAAATTCCTAAAAGAGCACTCTCCTTGATTTTTTTCGTAATAACATTGAATGATCCTGTTTCAGATATTAATTGCCAGGTTTTCCTTAACTCTTCGTCACTATATTTGATGATATCTAAGGAAATAAGATCATTAACTGAAAAATTAAAGTTTCCAAAAATTCTGGACACCGTCAGAAAGCTCAGAATCTGTCGTCTGCTTTTTAGAAAATGCTCACTTCCAACATTGCCACTAGGTCTAACAGACTCCAAAAACGAATCAGTTATTTTAAGAAGGTAAGCAATTTTAGGCCATAGTTTTAAATCAGTAGTGACTGAGAAGACTTTTTCATAAGACGTTTCTGATCTCATAAACTTGGACCTTAACCTTGTAGCTTGGGAGGGTGATTTTAATATCAAGTTAACGTAACCTGTTGCCAAATACAAAGGGCGAATTATTTTATCAGCAGGAAGACCTTGGTTTTTGTAATAATTAGTTCGCCGTTCGTAGTAAAAGTCGTTTAATTTTAAAATGTCTTCGATATCACGCTGTATTTTGTCGGTAGCATGTAGAGAAGCTAGTTCGACAGTTGTTTGATTATTTGTAGCCCGGATTATTGCATCACGTACTTCATTGTTTTGTGAAACTATTACTTTTACTAAAACAGACCGATGCTTATCGTCGATACCTCCAGAGTCAAAGTAACGGTATATGGATTCAGAAGTTTGTAAGCCATTTACTATTTGTATATCCTGGATTTGGATAGATTTACCGATAACACTTGCTCCAGTTGCTAATATGGTAACTCCATTATTCAACCACCAGAAGTCTGGGGAATCTGAATTAAGTAACGTCTCTTGTATATCCTCATTTACCCGATTTAAGCCCATAAAGTCTCTTACATTCGAGTCGAAAAGATACCTTCTTAGCTTTCCCTCGTCTTGAATGAAGTTGTAATAATCCTTCAATCTTACGAGTAATATATAAGTCTGCCCGCTCGATAAATCTTCAATAAAAGGAATTTCTAGAGAAAAGTTAGGAGCCTTTCTATAGAGCTCAATTAATTCTGTCGAACCGAAGAATGAAAACTCTGAGATACAACTTCCAAATGAATCCTTCGTGAGTTGTGTAATTTGGGTTGCTCTAGAAACAATTGACTCCCCTAATTCACTTGTATCACCCCTAGATGCGTAACAATAATTTATGGTGAATTGACTTAATCGTGGCGAAACTTTTCTGTATGCGAACTTTAGGTTTTCCCTTGATTTGATTATTTCGTTGGAGTAATCTCCTGCCAAATCTTTGCTATCTATACTAAAGTCAAGTAATTCGACGATACTAGCTGCGATATTGTCTAAAGGTGATTGTTTGAAAGTGTCATGATGTTTACAGGTCAGTATCCAAACTTCTAGAACTGCACCCGACTTTGGCCAACTAAAGGTTTCTGGATCTAAAAGAAAATGTCCATTAATAATTATAAAGAATCCGTCTATCCCCCCATCGTTACGCCCATCAACACTCCCATGAAGTATCTCTTCTGACGACAAATCGTAATCTTTTAAAACCTGTTCAAAGGCGAAATATTCAAATGCTTCATCCCTCTTTTCAGAAGGTAGCTTCAAACCAATTCTGTCATCCAATATCCCGTCAATTAATACTTTGTCGTTTTTTGCCATAGGTTTGAGTATGTATGTTTAGTGTATGTCATTAGTTAAACGAGCCGAACTTGTTAATATATTTTTCAGATACGTGGGAGTGGCTAGCGTTATAAATATCTTTCAATTAATTTGAAATTCTCTGGATTTTTTATGAAGTCTTTTATTGATTCTTTGAATTGAATTTCCGTTTCATCAACAGTCTTAATGTACTCACTCAATTGTTCGATTTCATCGAAACTGAACCCATACTTAATTAACCAAATTTCAGTTTCATTATTCGTCCCATATTTTATATAATTACTTAATATTAAGGCTCTTGTATCTTGAGTTTTCTGAAAATATAATATAAATGTACTTGAGACAGGATCTTTGATAGAAAGGGAGATCACCTTATCGATATAATCATATGTATCATAAATGACTTTGTCAAAGTCAATGTCTACAATACTTGTACTACGAGAAAATAAGGAGACACCACTTTTGAAACTTATATCAGGGAGTGTATTTGCGATACACGAATACCGTACTTTCTTTTCTCGTAATCTGAGATTATACTCTTTTAATGTTATTTCCTTATTTAAAAGTTGCCTTCGGAGTTGTCTTCGGAAGTCTTTTTCAGACAGAAAGGCATGTCGCAATGAGATTATCTCGGCGAACGACTTTCCTTGAATCTGCCAAAGAAGGATTGGAATGGAGGCACTTAAAACACTTTTTTCGCCGTTTGAAAGATCTTGCCTTCTTAAATGCACTCTATAGATATTTTCAAATGCCTTTTTTAATCGTTTTCTTTCGGAATTCTTTAAAGTATAATATTGTCTGACAGTTAAAGGTAACATCTGCTGATTTAGAAAATGATCTAATACGAACTTTATATCCTCGTCTATATCAGAAGTTGTTATTCGCTGAATCTGAGTGTCTGTTAACTGCAATTCTGTATTAAATGTATCATTTCTAATAGCATCTATTATATCTGAAAAATCTTCATTATTAGCGTCTGTTTGGATGTCCAAATTTGATACCTCGGATAATGCAGATTCTTTATTTAGCCGGTCAATGAATAATCCTTTATTTTTTCTTTCTATAATAACATAACCGTAATCAAAAGAATTATTTTCTAAAGTTGTTCTTCCTGCCCTTCCAATTAAATTTTTAAGATTTAACGTTTTTTGATCTTCATTGCCATTGAATAAGAAATTATTTATCCAAACCACATCAAAAGGCATGTTGATTCCTTGAATAAGAGTTGATGTAGAAAAGCAAATTTTTGCATGTTTGCTATTTACAAATTCCTCAATAATTAGCCTCGCTTTTAAAGGAATCGAACCATGATGAATTACAATGCCTTTTTTCATTAAAAAGATCAAAAGGGATTTTTTTTCATTATCGTTTTTAGTCCCAAAAAAATCCTCAAGCCTATTTATGTACTCTAAAGCATGTGGGTCAGTTATATCTCTGCAGAGTTCGATATAAGATGAATAGGCTTCAATAAAACTACCATCATAAATTTTAGACTTCGAAATAAAGACCAAGGCTGTTCCACCGCTCTCAATTACCTCTTTTATTATATTACCAGTTAAAGCTTTTCCATGAAGGTCATCTTGAAAAGGAGAAAAATACTTAAAAGAATTTTTGTAGTGTTCTATGTAAATCTTTCCAACTGTTTTTTGATTATATATCTCAGAGTCTATGTTATTAGTGATATTATGTTTTAAAAATTGAGCTTCAGGATTAATTATGAATGGGTGAGTAAATACCTTTTTAATATTATTCAATTTTTTATCTATTCTCCTGACGAAAGAATCAAACTTCATTCCTCTTATCCCTTCTTCAGACAATTGAGCTTCATCGAGTAAGATCAATTCAATATTTAATTTATGAATATTCTTAAAAAGCTCTTCGCCTCTTTCAGGTGTAATTACAAATATTCGATTCTTTGTTCTTTTTGTGTTTACGATCTCTATGAATGGTAGGACTAATGTTTCGTTCGATACTAGATTTTTTATTTTAATTAGATATTCAGATAGCAGAGCTCTTGAGGGTATTACAATAATTATGTCACCTGCTGTTTCTTTTATTAATTCTTGAAACAGGTATGATTTGCCAGCACTTGTTGGAGCTGAAAATGAAAAGTTTGTATATCTTTTTATAGAGTTATAAGCATCTGCTTGCACAGGCGTAAAAGTGTGCCCTGTGTCTGCTACAATTGCTTCGGCATATGAGTTATAAATCGCTTCGATGAAAGAATTTGGCTCACCAATCTTATAAAACAAACCCATAAGAAACATAAGCTTGGATTCATAATTCGTAAATATCTTTGCTTGATACTTTTTAAGGAATGATAAAGTTTCTAGATGATTCTGATTAATGGGTCCTTCTTTATGAAAGTCATATAGAATCCCTTCAATCAAATCACTGGTAAAATCAGAAGTGAACAAACTTTCGTTTAGCATATTTCAACTGCCACTAAATAAAGCTCTTTATGCTTAACAATTTCACATATTATATCGGAGTCCAAAGCATTATTAAAAATCGTTAAAATGTTATCTCCGTTAAAAGAAAATGCGGCCGTATAACCTTTATGTCCGTTTACTATATGTTTAATGGTATCATCCTCTAGGAATGGCTGTAGCCATAGTAATTCGCCATCGTCTTTATTATTAATAAAATCACCAATTTGATCTAAGGCTTTGGCTCTAGGTGTTCCTTCTAAACTAAATTTTGCTTCTCCGAAGATTAAGTATTTATTCGAGCTTACCGAGTGAAAATCAAAACCAGGATTACCGGAAATCTTTTCTTTTAATAACTCTGCCAAGGGTATTTTGACATGAGAGAATTCTGTTTCTAAAGCGTGAAGTGCTGAATATGAAACGATGTATTCTCCAATATCAACAGTAATGTTAGTTGTTACTTTAGAGATAATATCGGTTACTATTTTGTTTATAGTCTTTTCGGCATTATTCCTAAAGGTAATCTTGGATATCGCGTCTAAATTATTTATCCAGCTAGTGTTTGAAATATGTTGTTCGAATTCTTGAACAATCGGTTTAAAATCAGAAATCTTTATATGTATACAGTTAATTTCACAGTCACATGAAGAAGACAAATCTCTAACATCTTTTTTGTCTATTACGCTTATCTTCATGTAGAATATCTTCTAGGGATATGGCATGCAGCCCTTAAAGACAACTTTTTTATATTTCGTTTCATTATAATTGTTTCACAAGGGTTTAGAATGTGATATTAAGAAAAAATTTCAACAACTCAAACAATCTACATCAACTTTTGTATCAACCCTCCAAGCGTGTTGCGGAAGTGGTGGTCAAAGCTCTGTCCTTCCACCCTAAACCCGGCCGTAGTGGATACCGGCTATGCGCCCAATGCCTCGCGCAGGTATGAACAGAGGACGGGGCTACACTTCCATAGCAGCACCTTTCCACGTTCTTTAATTCCTCTTTATTTTCTACTTTTACAACCATTGTCACTTCATCATTTAGCGACATATCCTCCGCATATCCTAGCCGTGTTCCAGGCGTATCCTAGGCTACTTTAATGCGTGAAAAGGCGTGGTTAATTAGTCAACTGGAAATCCCTAGCTGTCGTGGATCCTCAGCACCACCCTTCGACGGGCTCAGGGTGACACCCACTGCACCCACCCCCTTTTTCAATTCCCCTCCCCAAATCCCCAAACATTTCCCTACCTTCATACACGTATGCAAATTCTCTCAAAATACAACGAGACCTTTCAAAAAGCCCTTCAACGATTAAATGAAAACCAGCTTAAGGCGGTAAACCGCATAGAGGGGCCGGTACTGGTAATTGCTGGTCCGGGGACAGGGAAAACACAAATACTTGCTGCCCGTATCGGGAAGATACTTTTAGATACTGATACGCAGCCTCATAATATACTTTGCCTTACCTATACCGATGCCGGGGCCGTGGCTATGCGCAAGCGGCTGTTTGACTTTATTGGTCCGGAGGCCTACCGGGTGAATATTTATACTTTCCATGCTTTTTGTAATGATATTATACAGGAGAACCTGGATTATTTCGGAAAGCTGGAACTGGATCCGATCTCTGACCTGGAGCGCATTGATTTATTCAGAAGGCTGGTAGACAGTTTCGGGAAGGATCATCCTTTAAAGCGTTTCCGCGGGGATGTGTATTACGAGATTGGCCGTTTGCAGGAACTGTTTTCTATTATGAAGCGGGAGGATTGGTCGGCGACCTATATTTCTGAGAAGATTGACGAGTTTAAGGATCTGGTAGAATGCTGTGAACCCGACTCGGCCTATTATAAAACTTATAAATACGCTAAGAAGTACTTAAATAAGGAGGCGGGTTCGCTAAAGCCGGCCTTTACTGAGCTGTGCGAAAAGCTCGAGCTGCTGCGTGCGGCGGTAAATGAGTATCCGCGTTACCAGAAAATGATGCAAGACGCCCACCGTTATGATTATGATGACATGATTATTTGGGTGCTGGATGCCTTTAAGGCGGATGAAAATTTTCTGCTGAATTACCAGGAGCGCTACCAGTATATTTTGGTGGATGAATACCAGGATACGAGCGGTGCGCAGAATGAGCTGATTAGTTTATTGATTAGTTACTGGGAAACGCCGAATATTTTTGTTGTGGGCGATGATGATCAGTCGATTTTTCGTTTCCAGGGGGCCAACGTTCAGAACATAGAGGATTATAACAGCAGGTATGCGAAGGATCTGTACCGTGTAATGCTGACAGATAATTACCGTTCGAGTCAGCATATATTGGACACGGCCCGGGTGCTTATTGAACACAATACCGAACGGGTGAACCTGCCGGGACTGAGCAAGTTTTTGAATGCGAAGAATGAAGTGCATTTAGACAGCAAGGTGATTCCGGAGATAAAAGCTTATTCGAGCCAGTTTCATGAGTTTGCGGCGATAACTGCTGAGATTTCGCAACTGATTGAAAAGGGAACTGCGCCGGAAGAAATTGCGGTGATTTATAAGGAGCATCGCTCGGGTTTGGAGCTGGCCAGGTATTTCCATCTGAAAGGCATCCCGATTAATACTAAGCGGAAGGTTAATATTCTGACTGAGCCTTTCGGACAAAAAATAGTGAACATTCTGCGCTATCTGGCGATTGAGAATGAGTTTCCGTTTAAGGGGGATGAGTTGCTGTTTAAGATCATGCATTATGATTTTTACGAGATTGCGCCCATAGATGCTGCCAAGATTAGTGTGGAGGTTAGCGAGCACAACAAAAATCATAAAGACAAAACATCGATCCGTTCAAAGATTCAGCAGATAGCGCAAAAAACCGGACTGACCTTGTTTGATACCGAGAGCCATAAACAGATTAAACGCTTAAGCGAGGATCTGGAGTTCTGGATAAAGGAATCGAATAACCTGACGATTCAGAACCTGTTCGAAAAGATTATGGTGCGTGGGGGAATTTTGGCCTACATTCTGAAATCGCCTGATAAAACCTGGCTGATGCAGGTGATCTCCTCTCTGTTTAATTTCCTGAAAGAGGAAACTCGAAAAAAGCCGGATCTGGCGCTGAAGGATTTTATTACTTTATTGGATTTATTGGAAGAAAACGATTTGTCGCTCGAGCTGCATCAAACTATTTTCCACCAGCAAGGGGTGAATTTCCTTACCTGCCATGGCTCTAAAGGTTTGGAGTTTGAGCATGTGTACCTGATTGGCAGCACGAAAAATGTGTGGGAGAAGAAACGCAAAATGAGTTCGGGCTATAAATTACCGGATACGGTATTTTCTTCGCTGCCATCATCCAGCAACGAAGAAGAGTTGCGGCGCTTGTTTTATGTAGCAATTACCCGGGCGAAGAAGCATTTAACGATTTCTTTCCCCGAGCTGGATGCGAAAGGAAAGGATTTGGAGCCGACGGTATTTATCGGAGAGATTCTTTCGAAAACTGATCATGTTATTCAGCGGAGGGAAGTTGCTGAGGATATTCTGACGGATTTCTTCGTACTGCAGTTTACTGAAGATGATAAGCCATCTGTCGGTTTGATCGATAAAGAGTACATCACCAAACTATTGCAGAACTACTCTTTGAGCGTTACGCATTTGAACAATTACCTGGATTGTCCGCTTAAATTCTATTTCCAGAACCTGATACAGGTGCCGAGCGGCAAGAACGAAACCATGACCTTTGGATCGGCGGTGCATTGGGCGCTGAACAAGCTGTTCCGCTCTTTGCAGGAGAACGATAACGAGTTTCATGGTTTGAATAAGTTTCTGGATGATTTTTACTGGTACATGAAACGCAACCGCGAAGCATTTACGGATGAGCAGTATAAGCGCAGAATTGAATATGGGGAAAAGATTCTTCCCGACTTTTACAATAAGTATTTAGATACCTGGGAGAAAGTTACCGTAACCGAATACGCCATTAAAAATGTGGAGGTTGATGGTGTGCCGATTAAAGGGGTGCTGGATAAGCTGGAGTTTAAAGGAAGCCAGGTAAATGTGGTGGATTATAAAACCGGAAGCTTTGAGCGTGCGAAGTCGAAGTTTAAAGGTCCGGATGAGAAAAACCCGAACGGGGGCGATTACTGGAGACAGGCGGTGTTCTATAAAATTTTGGTTGAAAACGACAGGCGGAAGAACTGGGAAGTGCTGAGTACAGAGTTTGATTTTATTGAGCCGGAAAAGAATGATTATCATAAACAGCCTGTTCTGATTAAACCGGAAGATCTGACTTTGGTGCGGACGCAGATTAAAGAATCGTATCAAAAGATCTTGAATCACGAGTTCACAGGTTGTGGGAAAGAGGATTGTAACTGGTGTGCATTTGTGCGAAGCAATTTTAGCAAAACCGAAGATCTGCTGGAAGATTTGGGTATGGAAGAATCGGCTTAAAGAGTTGACAAACAGAATTTAGCAGCCGAATATTATCGATTTAATAAATAAAAAAATAATTAAAACCAAAATCTGTTCCCATTACAGGACAAAACAGTGTAGTTATTTGGGGAAAGTGATTACTAAATTACACATTTCATTAAAAACTCAAATAATTCTTAATATTTTCTCAAAAAATGTAAACAATGTTTGCTAAAAATAGGTAGTAACTGTACTTATTGAAATCATGCAAACGAGATACCTCTACCTGTTAAGGTTCATTTTAGGCTTAAGTGACCTTATACTCATTAACATCTGTTTTTTTGTTGGCTTTCACCTGGCCAACAGGTTTGGTGGCAATATAGACAATGACATTTACCGCCAGAATATATTAACCTGTAACCTGATCTGGTTTTTGTGCACGAGCATGTTCAGGTTATATGGAGAACACACCATCTATAAGTTGGAGCTGATTTACCGGGCTACCTGGCGAAGTATAGCTTTACATGCTTTTTTATTTTTGATATACCTGTTTTTTACCAACCACATAACCTTTCCACGAGAATTTCTAGCTGCGTTTTACTCGCTTGTAGTTTTAGGATTTCTTTTAAGCCGGTTTACCGGGACGGCTTTCCAGGAAATGCTCCTTCGCAACTTCGACCTCAGGAAAGCAGTAGCTGTATTGGGTATGAATCCGGGCGGATTAAAATTAGCGGCTTTTCTTGAGCAGCAAAGCAGTGTAAATTTTGTGGGCTTTTTAGGTGAAGAAGGATTTTACGTTGATCCGAACGGTCAATTGCTGCCAGCTGCTTCAGAGCAATTGAAAAAAGCAGCAACTGCCGGTGTGAAAGAGGTCTTTGTATCGCTTACGCCGGATAGGATGGAAGATATTCCTCATTTGTTGAAAGAGGGCGAGAGGCAATGCGTGCGATTGAAGTTCGTACCCGACTTTACCTCGGGGCAGGCCTCTTTCAGAATTGATCACATGGGCGGTTTTCCGGTATTATGTGTGCGTAAGGAGCCTTTGGAGGATATTGAAAACAGGGTGAAAAAACGCTTTCTCGATGTGACTTTCAGCTTATTTGTAATCGTATTTATTTTTAGCTGGCTATACCCGATCCTGGCCCTGCTGATCAAAATGCAAAGTCCCGGTCCGGTACTGTTTAAACAGTTAAGGAGCGGCAGAGATAATCAGCCTTTCTGGTGCTACAAGTTCAGGAGCATGCGAATGAATGACGATAGTAATAAACGCCAGGCCAGTAAAAACGACGACAGGATAACACCGATCGGCAAATTTATGCGCCGCACCAGTCTTGACGAACTTCCACAATTTTTCAATGTATTGTTCGGGCACATGAGCGTTATCGGCCCAAGACCGCATATGCTGAGCCACACCGAAGAATATCGTGCCCTTATTGATAAATATATGGTTCGCCAGTTCTTGAAACCAGGAATAAGCGGATGGGCTCAGGTGAACGGATATCGTGGAGAAACCAGGGAGCAGTGGCTGATGGAAAAGCGGGTGGAGCATGATATCTGGTACATGGAAAACTGGTCGGCAATGCTTGATATCAGAATCATTTTCATGACGGTGATCAACATTTTCCGGGGTGAAGAAAATGCCTACTAACAGGGATTTTTTCTTAGGCTACAGTTAACGGTTTTGCTTAAAACAAACAACTTTTAAATGATAGTGTTCATTTATCATATTAACTATTAACCACTTAAAACTAAAAACAACTCATATGAAAGGTACTCTTACGAAAAGACAATTTTTGACCAGAAGAAGTGCTTTTACGCTAAATTGCGTATTAGTACTTGGCTTATTTCTGAGCTTATCATCCTGCAGATCTTACCAGGAGATCCCATATTTTCAAGATCTAACCAGAAAATCAGTAACGCAGGAGCAAATCAACAATTATTCTCCGCTGATTATACAGCCGAATGACATTATTGGCGTGAATGTAATGAGCTTAAATGCTGATGCGTCTGCGGCTTTTAATTACAATCCTGAAAACAACCCGAATACCGGATATGTGGTAAACCAAAACGGCGAAATTAAATTGCCATTGGTAGGTGTGGTTAAAGTGGCAGGATTAAGTACCGAACAGGTACGCACTCAACTGCAAAAATCTTTGCTTACCTATCTCAAGGAGCCTACGGTTAACGTTCGCGTTTTAAACTTCAAGGTTTCTGTGCTGGGAGATGTAATGCGTCCGGATGTGTATACTGTGCCTGGAGAAAGAATTACTATTCCGGAGGCGCTGAGCCTGGCCGGAGACTTAAACATTACCGGCTTGCGTAATATTTTACTAATCCGCGAGATTAATGGTAAACGAGAATATGTTCCGATTGATTTAAAATCTAAGGCGCTTTTTAACTCGGAATATTATTACCTGAAAAATAATGATATGATTTACGTAGATCCTCATAAAACTAAATTACAAATTGCTGAAAACAACAAATTTAGTGTAGGACTGACTGTTCTTTCAATTCTCGCATTTGCTGCCACCCAAGCCCTTATAAGATAATGACAACAATGACTGCACCTCAAACAGAGATTTACCCGGTATTTGAAACTGAATCTTCGTCCAGTTTCCGGGAGACTCTTGACAAGTATTTGTATCACTGGCCCCTGTTTGTAATAGGTTTACTTTTTACGCTGGCTTGTGCATTCATTTACCTGAGAACTACTGATCCTGTTTATGAAGCTAAGGCAACGTTGCTGATACAAGATGAAAAGAAAACAACCAAGGAAGACCCTGCCCTTCAGGAAATCGACCTCACCGCTGGCTCTAAACTGGCAGAAAATGAGGTGGAGGTTTTAAAGTCGCGGCAATTAATTAACCTGGTTGTTAGAGACTTGCAATTGGGAACGGTGTATTCTAAAAAACGGCGAGTGACGGAGGAAGATTTATATGGAAAGAGTCCGGTAAAACTTACCTTATTGAGGTCTTCCGGCGATTTGCACGGACAGGCTCTTAAAGTGATAATTAAAGACAAGAATTATTTTTACCTGAAAGATGCTGATGGAGAAATGAAAACTCTGCGTTTTAACAAAGCGTACAAAAACAGCATTGGAACATGGAAGCTGGAGCCAACAGACTTTTTGGGAGATTATAAAGACAGTGAAATTAAAATTACTGTGAACGACCCTGAAGCTGTTGCTACTCAAGTTCAGGCTGATCTGAGTGCTACACTTTTAAATAAACAGGCTCCGGCAATTGGTTTGTCGATTGTTGATCCTGTTGCAAAGCGCGGTAAAGATATTCTGAACCAGCTTATCACTCATTACAATCAGGCTACAATTTCCGAAAAGAACAGAATAACACAAAGCACTCTTAATTTCATTGATCAGCGGCTTGATTCGCTTGCGAAAGAATTAAACACCGCCGAGAAAGAAGTTGAAGGCTTTAGAAGCAGCAGAGGTTTAACTGATATTTCTTCGCAATCGCAGGTTTATCTTGAAAATGTTCAGAACAGTGATAACCAGCTGAATCAGGTAAATGTGCAGTTAAGCGTTATTCAAGGTATCGAACGGTATATCAATTCGGGCGCTAACAATCGTGTTCCTTCAACATTAGGAATAGAAGATCCGGCTCTGAATAGCTCCATCGGACAGTTAGCACAGCTACAGCTTGAAAGAGAGAAGTTGCTGGCAACTACTCCGGAAGGAAGTCCATTGTTTGAGCCTGTAAACAGGCAGATTCAAACAACTAAAGCTTCTATCAGAGAAAGTGTGCGGAATATCAAATCATCTTTACTGGCTACCAAAAATCAGTTGCAGTCGTTCAACTCACAATTTGAATCGTCTATCCGGAGTATACCCGGACAAGAGAGACAATATGTAGGCATGAAAAGACAGCAGGGTGTTAAAGAAGGGCTTTATGTTTATTTACTGCAAAAACGTGAAGAAATTTCGTTGAGCTATGCCTCTACTATTGCAGATGCCCGGATTGTGGATAATGCTTATGTAGGCTTTGTAAAAAACCCTAAAACACCTTTGGTATATAGCATGGCATTTTTGCTGGGTTTGGTGCTGCCGGTAAGTTTTATGTATGGCCGCGATAAAATTCATAACCGCATAACTAACCGCAAGGAAATTGAAGATATCATCGGCAATCCGATTTTAGGCGAGCTGTCGTATGAAAAGACTAAATCTCCGATCGTTGCTCTCGATAAAAGTAATTTTGTAATTGGCGAAGAGTTTAGAACCTTACGTACCAACCTGAATTTCCTGCATGAGAAAAAACAGAGCGGTAGGGTAACTTTACTTACTTCGAGTATCGCCGGCGAAGGAAAAAGTTTTGTGAGCAGTAATCTCGCGCTTACTCTTGCGGCTTCATCGCGCAAAACAATTCTATTAGAGCTGGATTTGAGAAAGCCAAAGGTTTCTCAAATGTTTAAACTTCCGCATGCCCACCCCGGTATTAGTAATTACCTCAACGGTGGTTCTTCTATCGAGGACATTATTCAGCCTTCGGGGGTTCATCCTAATCTGGATATTATCGGAAGCGGACCATTCCCTTCTAATCCATCCGAGCTTTTGGAATTGCCTGAAGTGGATGTTTTGTTTGCATGGCTTCGCGCAAATTACGACGATGTAATCATCGACACTCCGCCCATTAACCTGGTAACGGATGCGATGATTTTGACAGGCGTTGCAGATGTAACACTGTATATCATCCAGCAAGGGTATACCTACAAGTCGCTGTTACCATTTATCAAGAAGCTATTTGTCGACCAGCACTTCCCGAAAATGAAGATTGTTTTTAACGGTATTGAAAAAGGCCGCTACGGTTACGGTAAAAACTATGGCAATAATTACTATCAGGAGGATATTAAAAGCCGGAATTCCTTCTTTAAAGATTTCTCTAAGAGACTTTAAAGATCCCCTGAATATTGGCGCAGAACAAAAGCATTATCTCTTATCTGAGGGATAGTGCTTTTGAGCCGCCGGGGGTTTGATAAGCGGATCGACACAGGAACTTTACCAGGTTCTTTTTTTTACAGAATTCTATTATGCTTCAATGTTGTGATTCTGCGTCATGACATTGAAGCTTATAAATGATATCTGATTCTTTAATTACAGAAAGACAATCGTTAATAAATGCAGTACTCAAATCCATCGATACCAATGCCAAGCCGTGTCGGGCGGACCGTAAATTATCCCAAGTATGGTGATTTAAGTAACCTTATTGAGCTTAAAAAAGTTGCTAAGTCTTGTCTGTACGCCAATTTTGGTGCTTCATTTATCTATTTCGTTTCTTTTTTACTTGTCCCCGATTCGCATACCCTTGCGGTAAGCTGCGGAGTATTAGCAATTCTGATTTCCTTGACACCGCTGTATTATGCAATTTCAAACAAACGTTTTGAAACACTTTTCAGCTGCATCAGCATTTTCAATATAGCGCCTATCTGGTTTTTATATCTTGAAGCAGTTTTGCCGGGTTATGATGCGTTTGTTTACAGTCCGCCTGTATACCGCATGGAAGCTTTTTTCTGGATCGCCATCTTCCTGGTATTTGCGAACATGTTCTATCTGCTTCTCTGGAAAACGGGAACCGAATTTTCAATAAATGTGTTTTCTTTTCTAAGAAGTGTAAGGATCAAACCAGGCACCTATGCCTTTTTAACCATTCTTGCCTTTGTAATACCTTTAACGGGATTTTACTTTTATTACGGATCTGTAGATAAACTCTGGATTTGGTTAACGGCCGGGCGTTCTGATGCCGGAAAGGAATTAGTTGAAGCATCTGTTGGGCGCTACGGAGGCTTGATGAATCCACTTAACTATCTTTTTATGTTAACCCCCATGTTTGGGGCAATTGCTATCGTTTCATATAAACGATGGACAGGGATTATGCCGGTACTCTGCATCCTGCTTTCATTTGCTGTAATTTTTGTATTCTTTTTAGGCGGTTCCCGCGGAACAATGATGTTCGTGGCAGCACCGGTGCTGTTTTTTATTTTTTATTATAACTGGCATCATGGACTGAAATTCTGGATTCCTGCGCTGCTTTCTGTCTTTTTACTGATCGGAGTGATGGAGTTTCAAGTCCGGTTTAGAGGTAATCTGCTGGAAGTAATGTCAAATCCGGAGAAGGCGGCTAAAGAAAATGATTTAAAATCAGTCACAACATTTGATCCTTCACACTCACATCGCGATAATAATACCTATTTGCTTTGCCTGGCTATAAAGGGGTATCCCGACAAGTATAAGTTTCAGGGCTTCAGCGATCTGTTTGCGATTTTGGTAAACCCAATACCCCGAGCTATCTGGCCTAATAAACCGGTGTTGGGAGGGGCGAAAGATCTTTCGGAGCAATCTCAGTTCATTCTTGACGGTCCTCTGTTTATGGGTACAACAAGTTTAACCTATTCTGTTGTAGGCGAGGCGTACATGCAACAAGGTGTTTGGGGATTATTGGTGTACGGGGCTATTTATGGCCTGTTTGTGCTCTTTTTTGATGGAACAATATTTTATACCAGGTCTAAACAGCCTTTGGCCGCAGGTATCTTGGGTGCTGGTGTGTTTCTCTCTTTTTGGGGATTCAGGTCTTTCTTTGCACTGATGTCATTTGTATACCCTATCGGATTATTGATAGTCAGTATCATTATAATTCAAGCTTTAAGAAGAGCATTAAAATAAGAATTGATGGAGAGCGGATGGAATATAGAATTGTTTAAAAATGTTTATGCACTATGTATAATAACTCTTTATTGATAAGCCCTATGGAGGTAAAGAGGCAGATTAACTATGTAAAATCTAGCTCTTTAGATAATTTAGCAGAGCTGAAAAAGCTGGCTAAAGCCTGCTTATTAACTCAATTTGGCTCCACATTTATCTATTTTTTTTCCTCTCTGCTATTTCCCGAGTCGCACACTCTTGCAGTAAGCTGCGGTGTGATCGCAATCATAGCAGCCTTAACTCCACTTTTTTATGTGTGGTCCAGGAAGAAATTCCATTTGCTGTTCAGCTGCATTAGTATTTTTAATTTGGCGGGCATTTGGTTTCTGTATTTAGAAGCAGTTTTGCCTGGTTACGATGCCTATGTGTATAGTAAACCTGTATACCGGATGGAAGCCTTTTTCTGGGTGGCGGTGTTCCTGACGTTTGTAAACCTGTTTTATATAATCCTCTGGAAAAGCACCAGTAGGTTTTCTATTAAAACGTTTTCCTTTTTACGAACCATTAAAATTAAGCCGGCGGTTTATGCATGGCTTACAATCTTTGTTTTTGTCGTTCCGCTGATAGGCTTTTATTATTACTATGGCAGCGCCGATAAATTATGGATCTATCTTACCGCCGGACGTTCGGAACAAGGGCTTGAACTATTGGAAGGCACCACCGGTGGAATGGGAGTTTTGGTGAATCCCTTGAAATGGATATTTCAATTAACCCCAATGTTTGGTGCTATTGCATATGTGTCGGCTAAAAACAGAAAAGGTTTATTGCCTTTGCTGTCGGTAATATTTTCGGCGCTGGTAATGTTTGTGTTCTTTTTAAGTGGCTCGCGCGGGATTATGATTTTTGTTGCTGCTCCCGTGTTATTCTTCCTGTGCTATTATAACTGGCACCGTGGTCTCAAATTTTGGATCCCCGCTATAATGGGCTTTATATTATTAATCGGGGTGATGGAGTTTCAGGTTCGGTTTAGAGGAAATCTGCTCGAAGTAATCGCAAATCCCGAAAAGGCAGCTAAAGAGAACGATTTAAAATCTGCAACTACGTTCGATCCGTCAAAATCTCATCGGGATAATAACACCTATCTATTCTGCCTGATATTGAAAGGCTTTCCGGATAAGTATGAATTTAAGGGATTTAACGGCTTGTTCGCCACACTTGTTAACCCGGTTCCAAGAGCTATATGGCCGAATAAGCCCGTTTTAGGAGGCGCTAAGGATTTATCAGAACAGGATCAGTTTATTCTCGATGGCCCGCTCTTTATGGGAACTACCAGTCTGACATTTTCTGTAGTCGGCGAAGCTTATATGTCGAAGGGAATTATTGGTTTATTGGTTTATGGTATTCTTTATGCACTGTTCCTGATCTTTTTCGACGGCGTATCATTTTACGGCAGAAATAAAGAACCTCTGCCCGCTGCAATGCTGGGTATTGGAGTCTTTTTGGCTTTTTGGGGCTTCCGGTCGCTTTTTGCGCTGGTATCCTTTATATATCCTATCATATTCCTGATCATTATTATGAACATAATAGGTTTTTTAAAGAAAATATAAACCATGAGATAAGCTTTCGCTTTTACAATCTGGTTAATTAATGATAAAATGAAGATTACTTATAGCTCACCAAATCGGTCACATCATTATCCATACGCACAGGCAATGCATCGCGCAGGATATTTACATGCCTTTATTAGTGGGTTTAGTCGCTTAAGTCCCCGCTCGCCCTTGCCCGAGCTCGGTGATTTATTAAAGCGTCATGATGTCAATCAAACCTTATTTCTGGCTACGCTTAAGTTTAAAGCGCCGGCCCTGATCAGGGAGTATTTCCGGCATGCTTCCTTCCGGAGATTAGATGCTGCTTCGTACAAATGGGCAAAAGAATCGGATGCTTTTATCTACTACCGTAGTCAGGGATTACGGACTACAAGGAAACTTCATGCAGAGAAATCCGGCGTGCTCTGTGTAATGGAAGAAGTAAATAGCCATGTTGAATTTGCAGATGAAATTTTGCGTGCCGAATATCAAAGTCTGGGACTAAAAGGAACATTTGAAAAGGAGCCGGATTTCGATTTACGGCTGGAAACCTATGAAGAGTCGGATTTTATTCTCTGTCCCTCAGAGTTTGTAAGAAGATCATTTTTAACGAAGGGCTTTTCGAAGGATAAGCTGCTAAAGGTGAATTTTGGTTTTCCGGCAATCGAGATCGGATCAAACAAAGGCGGAGAAAACCAGGATGATACTTTTCGGATAGTGTATGTCGGACAGATTCATTACCGGAAAGGCCTGCGCTATGCTATTGAAGCTTTTAAAGCGCTTAAGCATCCCAAAAAGGAATTTGTAATTGTAGGTCCCGAAACACCGGTTACAGGGTTGGAGAAGGTCAGTATTCCCGATGGCGTTATTTTTACCGGCCCACTGAAGGGTAAAGAGCTTAAAAATCAGTATCGACGGGCCAGTGTTTTTGTGTTGCCAAGTCTGGAGGAAGGACTTGCATTAGTGCAGGGAGAGGCTTTGTCGTTTGGTGTACCCTTATTAATAACCAGCAATACCGGTGGCGATGACATTATTAGCGATGGTAAGGAGGGATTTATAGTTCCGCCGGCAGATGTTAAAGCATTAACCGAGCGGTTGCAGGAAATGGCAGACAATAAGTTTTTGCTGGAAGAGATGTCCGCAGCTGCCTTAGAAACCGCGCAAACACTAGGTAGCTGGGATGCTGCAGTTGCGAATCTGGTTTCACAATTGTCGGATGCGAAACGGCGTAAAGATTCTGCCGGAATTATTAGAGAAAACGTGTTGTAATAGTTTAATTCAAAATTTAAGTATGAAAAAAGTACTACTCTTATGGGCTCCACTTGCCGATTATACAGTTGCCAGCATGAGGCAATTAGCAAGCAGAGAAGATATGGAATTGTATATTATTTATCAGGCTGGAGATGTGAATGCTCCATATGAGGAATTTGATTTGTCTTTTTTTAAAAGGTCTTTCGCTTATTCAAAGCAACAGGAACAGCACTTAGCTGAGTTCTGCCAGAACCTGCAACCTGATGTTATAATAATGTCTTCATGGTCTTATAGTTTTTACATGAAAGTATCTAAGGCCTGTAGAAAGCGTGGAACGTATGTGGTTTCAACATTCGACGGACAGTGGAGAGCAACACTTAAGCAGCGCCTCGGCATTATAGTTTCGCCTTTCTTTTTAAAGCCGAGTATTGACAACTTTTTCGTGCCCGGAGACCGGCAGGCAAATTTCGCCAGGAAGTTGGGATACCCGAATCCTCTGATGGGATATTATAGTGCAAACGACAAGCGGTTTGCAAACCTTCCTGTAAATTCCGGAGAAAAGAAATTCGTTTTCGTTGGGCGCTTAGTTTCTGTAAAAGGCATTAGCAACCTTGTCGATGCCTACAAAAAGTACCGGGAGTCGGTGGAAAACCCATGGAACCTGATGATTTGCGGAAAAGGTGAATTGCAGCATCTCTGTGAAAACGTAGAGGGAATAGAGCTTCATGGCTTTTCGCAACCTTCCGAGCTTCCAAACAAACTTGCCTCGGCCAGATGCTTAGTTCTTCCGAGTTTATTTGAGCCCTGGGGACTGGTGATACACGAGGCCGCGTTGGCTGGCTTGCCAATCATTTCATCGTATGCCGCAGGCGCTTCTACTTTTTTTGTGAGAGATGGCCAAAATGGTTTTATAATAAATCCCGATGAGGAATCTCTTTGCAGGGCGATGATACAGGTTTCAACTTTAAGCTCGGAGAAATACGCTGAAATGTCTGCTAACAGCAAAACCCTCGGCTTGCTTTGGACTACCGAAAAATGGGCCGATTATGTTTATAGATATATATGTAACAGAGAAAGCTCGCAAACTAAGTTTGTTGAAGAAGAGGACAATCAGGGCATTTTAAACCTTAGCGAGGTTTCGGCCGGGGAGATAAATCCTGCGTAAAGGAATTGCAGCGTTAATTTAAATAAGAATGAAAGTATTAATTCTGGGAAGTTCCAATTCACGAAATGCCGGAGGCGTATTCAACAGCATAAGAATGTTAGGGCATAGTCTTCGCGCTCTGAAATCACCGGACGTGCAGTATTTAATGCACAGTGATGAATATTCGGAAGAAGACAGGAAATTTTATGCGCCAATGCCTTTGCACGATTATACTATAAAAGGTCCGCGGAATCTCGCGTTTTCAACAGATATCTTCAGCAAACTTCAACAGATTAAACCCGATATAATTCATACCCAGGGTATCTGGATGTATTTCTCGTATGTAAACAAAAGGTACCATTCTTTAACAAAAACCCCCTACGTTATTACACCGCACGGAATGCTGGATCCATGGCAGCTGAAGCAATCTTTTTCTAAAGACATCAAAAAGAAAATAGTATTAAGCTTATACGAATCAAAGCATCTGAAACAGGCAAATTGTATCCAGGCTTTATGCCGGTCGGAGTATGAATCTATCAGAGCTTTCGGTTTAAAAAATCCGGTTGCCATAATACCAAACGGTACAGAGCTGCCTAAGATAACTGAAAGAGACAGCGAATATCCGATACCTTGTCGCTGGAAACAGTCTGGTAATCGAAAAACCTTGTTGTTCCTCAGTAGAATTCATCATAAAAAAGGATTAGACAATTTATTACAGGGCTGGGCTTTAACAAAGCCAGAGACCCATAACTGGCAATTGGTAATTGCGGGAGAAACAAAAGACTCGGAATACATGCAGTCTCTGTTGGAGGCAACAAAAAAGCTTGGGATAACCGGAAGTGTTCAGTTTATTGGAGGACAGTTCGGGGCCAATAAAGAAACTTGTTTTATTGATGCGGATGCATTTATCCTTCCTTCATTTAGTGAGGGTTTGCCCATGGCTATTCTTGAGGCCTGGGCTTATAAGTTGCCTGTGATAATGACATCCTTTTGCAATATACCAGAAGGCTTCGAAAAACAAGCGGCGATACACATTGAACCACATCCCGAGAGTATTGCCTCAGGTATTCAGGAGCTTATTATGCTGCCTGGTTCTGAACGTAAACAAATAGGCTTAAACGGTTACACACTGGTGAAAGATAAGTTTACGTGGGAAAGTGTGGCGGAATCAACTTTGCAGCTATATAAGTGGTTGACCGGGGCGGGGAGTAAACCCGAATGCGTGTTAACTAGTTAATAAAGTATAGCTTAAAACAATTCGTTGGAAACAACTTTAGTAAGATATAGTTAAACATAAGCTTTAAAAGAGGTTTGAAGAGGGGCGAAAAAAGCTCAGCTTCCGCACAAGCTGCAAGAATTAAACTGTAATGATAATTAAACGCCATGCATAATCAGGACACCTACACTGGCCCCTCATTTACCTTGCGTAACCGTATTGCCAGGGTTATTTGGGGCATCACTGCACTGTTGTTATTCAGGTATTCACCTAAACCCCTGCATTCCTGGCGGTCTTTTCTGCTGCGATGTTTTGGGGCAAAAGTTGGCAACGGAGTGCATGTATACCCGGGGGTGAAAATATGGGCGCCCTGGAATCTGGAGCTCGACGATGAATGTGGCATCGCTAATGGAGCGATACTTTATAGCCAGGGTAAAATTACCATCGGAAAACGTGCTGTTGTTTCGCAGGGCTCACATCTTTGTGCGGGTACACATGACTATACCCTGCCGGGATTTCCGTTAATTACCCGGCCAATTTTTATTTCTGATCATGCATGGGTTGCCGCAGAATCTTTTATTCATCCAGGTGTAACTATTGGAGAAGGATGTGTTGTTGGGGCCCGCTCTGTGGTAACCAAAGATATGCCTGCATGGATGGTTTGCGCCGGTCATCCTTGCAAACCCCTTAAAGAAAGAATAATTAACGAAGGCAAAATTCAGTTAGACGCATTAGCAATAAGTAAATGATTTCAGTACTTATAATTACAAAGAATGAAGAACAAGATCTGCCGGGCTGCTTAAATTCAGTCTCGTGGTGTGATGACGTACATGTTTTTGACTCATTTAGTGTTGATAGTACTGTAGATATCGCAGAAAAAGCAGGAGCCAAAGTTACCCGGCGGAAATTTGACGGATATTCAACTCAGCGAAACGCAGCTCTGGAAGGCTTGCCATACAAATATCCCTGGATACTGATATTAGACGCCGACGAAAGAGTTCCCGCTAAGCTGGTAAAAAAACTTCAGCAACATATAGCCACTGCTCCCGAGTCTGTTAATGGATTTCGATTCAGAAGAAATGACTATATGGGAAAAACCTGGTTAAAGTATTCGCAGATCTCGCCCCTCTATATCCGACTCGTGCGAGCCGGAAAGGCGAGGTATCATCGGGAGATTAACGAAGTACTCGAGGTAGATGGTAGAGTGCAGGAAATTGACGGCTACTTCGAACATTATCCTTTTTCTAAAGGTATCATTCACTGGATTACCAAGCACAATCAGTACTCGTCAATGGAAGCTGTACGGTGGATTGAAGAACACAAAACCAACATGAAGTTTTCTTTTAAAAAGGCGCTGTTCAGTTCTGACTTTAGTGAAAAACGGTATCACCAGAAGGGATTATTTTATAAACTGCCATTTAGACCAGCCCTTAAATGGTTTTACATTTTATTATGGCGAAAAGGGATACTGGATGGTGCAGCGGGTATAAAATATGCATCGCTGCAGGCGATTTACGAGTATTTAATTGTTATCAAGACAGGCGAAATCTTAAATAGTAAACAGAAGTAAAGTAGAAGAACGTGAACTAAAGACTTGCATTTAGTCTTTACTTAAAAACTAAATTGATTATGTTGACAATGACACATAAATATGGATGGACATCGGGCAAGGCTGAACCAAGCCATTCTTATTTATTACCTGCCGCCCTTAGCTTACTTAAAAGGTTTGAAGTAACATCTATGCTTGATATCGGAACCGGAAACGGGTCAAGCCTTCCTGCGTGGAAATCGCAGGTTAAACATGTAGCCGCTATGGAGCCAGACCAGGAAGGCTTCAATTATGCCAGGCAAAACGAAGGGGCAGATGTGAGACAGCTCGGCGTAGGGCAGGAATTGCCCGAGGAATGGAAGAGAAATTTTGATGGAATAGTTAGTTTGGAGGTAATTGAGCATTTATTCAATCCGTCCGACATGGTGCAAACTTGCCATCAGGCTCTCAAACATGGCGGGGTAGTAATTATCTCGACTCCTTACCATGGTTATTTAAAAAATATGGCTTTATCGCTGGTTAATCTATGGGATTTTCATCATGATCCTATCAGAACCGGAGGCCACATAAAATTTTGGTCACGCGAGTCACTTTCAAAGCTTTTTAGTGAGAGAGGTTTCAAAGAGGTGCATTTTGAAGGTGTAGGAAGAGCACCATATTTATGGAAATCGATGATAATGGTATTTCAGAAAGATTAATTCAACCAACCTTATGATTTCAGTTTTAATTTTAACAAAGAACGAAGAGCAGGACCTGCCTTCGTGCCTTGCTTCGGTAGCCTGGTGCGATGATGTGCATGTATTTGATTCGTTTAGCGATGACCGGACTACAGAGATTGCCATAAACGCAGGTGCTAAGGTTATCCAAAGAAAGTTCGACAACTGGTCTGCGCATCAAAACTGGGGTTTGAATAATATAAATTTCAGATATCCCTGGGTGCTTTATATCGATGCCGATGAACGCGTTTCGGAAAGCTTGTGCAAAGCATTGAAAGCATTTAATCCAGATACCAGCCCTGCTGTGGCCTACAATATTTTGAGGAGAGACTTTGCCTGGAATGGTGTTTGGCTAAAGCATGCGCAAATTTCTCCTTATTACCTGCGTCTTTTCAGACCCGAAAAAATGCGTTATGAACGTTTGGTTAATCCCGTTTCCTTACCGGATGGACCTACCGGGCGACTTGAGGGATACTTAGACCATTATCCATTTAACAAAGGGTTTAAATTCTGGATCCAAAGGCATTTGGGTTATGCCGACATGGAGGCATCCACCCGCTTAAAGGATATTGAGAGCGGAAAATCATTTTCTATCCGGAAAGCCCTGTTTGATAAAGACTTTAGTACCCGCCGCTTTCATCAAAAAGGCCTTTTTTATAAATTACCGGGAAGACCAGTCATCAAATGGCTATACATGGTTTTCGTCAGAATGGCATTTCTTGACGGCTCTGCGGGCCTTACCTATTCAACCCTTCAGTCAATTTATGAATATTTCATCGTTTTACGGACAAACGAATTATTGAACGATCGAAAAATCAGACAAAAGATTGAATTGGCAAAGATCAGCCTTAAAAAAGAATCCTTTGTTCAGGAGAATATTTAAGGCATCAGTTTTTTAATAACTTGTTTAGACCTGTGCTCAAATAAGCCGTAATTTCTTATAATATGGAAACGCCAGCGTTCATAAGACGAACGGCTTTTCCATAAATTATAACGTGGAAAAACCTGATTCATCAACATGTCTTCCCAGGCCTTTGTGATGGTTTCTTCAGTAAATTCACGGGCCTTGTTCTTTCCGTTTTCAACAAATTGTGTGTAATAATCGGAATCTTTCTGTAATCGAAGGATCGCGTTTAATGCCTCCTGTTGTGTTTTAACCCGGATATAATCTTTACCGGGAGTGCCAACCTGCCTGTAAGCAGAATCAAAGCCCCCTATAAAAGGAATACCCGCGTGCCAGGCATTAAAAAGCTTGCTGGGCGGTTTATTATTATAAGGGTTAGAATCAAAACTTCTTATACCTATCAAAACATCTATCGAACTCAGGTTGTGCCACGAATCGTTCGATAAGGTTATAAATTCAATTTCATACGGTTCTAATATTCTTTTCCAGTTCTCTACAGTTCCTGCCAGGTTTTTATTAAAGGTTTGTCCTGCGTAAGCAACAGTTTTGACTTTAGTTCTGCGCGGATCCCTCTGTATCAAACCTGGTTGCACCCAGTGCGGAACATAAGAGGTGTTAAGCTGCAATTGGTTTTTATTTTGCACAATGTGATATTGTGACCAGTGTCTGCGAGGATAATCTGCCTGTACACAAACAATGAAGTGCGTGTCTTTACCTTTTAAATTCAGTAAGGTATCCGAATGGATTATATTAATACGATCGGTTAATAATTTATTGGAACAAATGATGTCTAAGCTTCCGGACTTGGAGAGGTTTAAATAAGTTTGAAGGCACCAGGTTAACTCGCCCTGTGCGAAAATTTTAGCCGCAAGCTCTTTGTTATTTTCTACTACCTCTGCCAATGATCCTAATTGGGTATAATTAGAAATTTCAGAGTCCGTATAATCTATTATAAAGTTAAACATAGAATATTTTCAAAATAATTAGCAATGAGGTGTAAGCCTCGGGCTGAATTAATTTTTCTGTTTATAGTATTTATTTTTTAATAAGGCTTTTTATAGCATGTTTAAGTTCATGCTCCGTTAAGCCAATACGTTGTTTTATATTAAACCTGTTTTGTTCATACCCCTGTCGGGATTTCCATAAATCGTATCGGCTCATAACAGGCCCGGTCAGGATTTTTACCCACTGATCTGCAATAGAGCTTTCGTTATATTCCGAAACTTTCTGTCTTCCTTTCTGCACAAGCTTTGAATAAAGAGCCGGATTATCTCTAAGTTGTAACACCGCAGCCAGAGCTTCTTCGGGCGTTTTAGCTAATATGTAGTCTTCGCCAGGCGTGCCAACCTGCGAAAATGCGGAGTCTTTACCACCCACAAAAGGGATGTTGGCATGCCATGCGCTAAATAGTTTTGTAGGGGGCTTTGTGTCGTACGTTTGCGAGTTAAAACCTCTGATTCCAATAAGTACGTCAATATCTTTAAGGTTGTGCCATGAACCGCCTTCCAGGGTTACAAACTCAATGTTATGAGGGCCAAATAGCTTTTTCCATTGCTCCACAGAGCCGGCAAGGTTACCATTAAAAATTTCTCCGGCATAAGCCACCCTTGTAACACCTTCCCTGCTTTCATCTCGTTTAATTAGGCCTGGTTGTACCCAATGCGGAACATAGGACGTATTTTCTTCCAGCTGTTTTTTATTTTGCACAATATGAAAATGCGCCCATCTTCTCTTTGGATAATCTGCTCTGATGCAAACTATAAATTGAGATGAATCACCTTTCATTTTTAGCAATTGATCTGAATGGATGATATTTATAGAATCAGAGCACAGTTTATCAGAACATTTAACTGGCAACTCGTTTCTTTTTGCCAGAATTAAATATGTTTGAAGACACCAGTTTAAATCGCCTCTTGTAAAAACCTTCACCGGATCCTGGATGCCAATTCTTATATATTCTTCGAGTGATCTGTCTGTGCTATCAATTATGAAATTGAACATAGGCAATAATCTATGGAATTTTCAAAGGATCTACTTTTCATTTGCGACTTTAATAAAATAAAATAAATTTCAATAACAGTTTGGAATTACATGAAAACACTTTTATCTATTTTATGTTTCCCTAATAATCTAATTTCTTAAACAAATAATTTCAGTTTAACCCTTTATCATCTATTCTCTTGGATAATACATTTAAGAAGATTTTTAAGGCATCAGGTGCTTCTGCCTTTGGTCAGATAATTAATATTGTTAATCAGTTAATTCTCGTACCCGTTTATTTGAAGTTTTGGGGCCCCGGATTATACGGCGAATGGCTGATTTTAAGTGCAGCCCCCTCCGTAATTGCAATGGCCGGCGATTTGGGATTCGGTACTGTTGCCGCCAATGAAATGAACTTATGCGTAGCAAAAAATAACCGGCTCGGTGCTTTAAAGGCTTTTCAAAATACCTGGATAGTGATTACGTCTTTTTCGATTTTGTTTTTTGCAATTGTATTCGGACTGGTAAGCTTTTTACCAATAAGCGACTATTTGAATATTAGAGATATTCCAGAATACGACTCGAAGGTTATTCTTTTACTATTCATCGTAAATATCCTTGTTATTCAGCAGAACGGGCTTTTATTAGGCGCTCTGCGATCGGAGGGTAATTATGTAATCGGAATGACGATTGGAAATTTCGGCAGAATAGCAGAATTATCACTCATTATTCTGGCGCTGGCATTTTTTCATGCAAGCCCCATACACGTCGTTTTTATAACATTATCTGTGTCAATTACAGCTTCTGTCGTTTATCGATCAGTGTTGTTTAAGCGTAGCAGGTGGATACATTACGGTGTCACTCATTTTTCATCATCCATGATAAAGGAACAGTTACCACTGGCTTTTTCATTCCTTTCATTTCCCATTACCCAGGCCTTTTCTATTCAGGGGGCAGTAATTATCGTCGGGTCTATATTGGGACCCGGAGCGGTGGTTATCTTTTCAACCACGAGGACGTTTATGAACGTAATAAAGCAAGTGGTTTCTACCATAAATGCATCCATCTGGCCAGAACTGACAACGGCCTACGGACAAGAGAACTATGAAAAGTTTAGAAAGATATTTATAACTTCTGTGCAGGTTTTGGCCGTAACCCTCATTTCTTTTAATGTTTTTGTGCTGATTTTTGGCAAGCCATTATTTCTTTTTTGGACCAAGAACAGAATTGTGGTAAGCGACACTTTTTTTTATTCTTTCGCGATAATTACATCCATAAGCGCTGTATGGAATTTGTTTGGTATTGTTCAGGGAGCAACTAACAAAGCAAAGAAATACGCATTTTATAATCTGGTAAGCATTTCAATCTTAATCATTTCGGTTATTGTTTTAAGTAAGATATTTGGAATGAACGGAATATTAATAGCCATGTTGTTATCAGAGTGCTTTATGCTTCTGTTTGTGATTAAGGACACGCTAAGTATTTTAAAATATAACTCTTTAACTGCTTTTGTCAGGCAGTTTTTAACTGTTCGAATCGGAGCGTTGAAAACTTTAAATCCTTAAATGGATAATCTTGAACGTTGCAACTTGCTGCATTTGGTATGATCCGGAAACATTGAATATATTCGGACGGCTTCACAGGACCTTAATCCAAGGTTTTCTAAGCTTCTTATATTTAGAGTGCTTAAGTAGAATAAATTGACAAAACGAGATTTCGATGCGGTAGTTGTAGGGTCAGGGCCTAACGGTTTAGCTGCGGCAATTACTTTACAGCAATCCGGTTTGTCAGTTTTATTGATAGAAGGAAAAGAAACCATCGGGGGAGGTTTAAGAACCGCCGAATTAACCTTACCAGGCTTTTTACACGACGTTTGTTCGGCCATTCATCCCTTAGCTGTTGAATCGCCTTTTTTTAAAACCCTGCCGCTTAAAGAATTAAATTATATATACCCGCCAATCGCCGCTGCACATCCCTTTGATTCAGGAAATGCCGCAATCTTAGCTAAGTCGCCAGGCGATACTGCCAGGCTGTTAGGAAACGATGAACAATCTTATTTAAATCTGATTAAACCTTTACTTGATGATTGGCCTGAAATAATAAGCGATGTTTTGGCGCCGCTGCGGATTCCCGCACATCCATTTAAGATGGCTTATTTTGGCCTCAAAGCGCTTATGCCGGCAATTAACCTTGCCCACAAGCACTTCAAAACTAAAGAGGCCCGTGGCTTATGGGCAGGTATGGCCGCCCACTCAATACTTCCATTATCGCATGCTGTTACATCGGCAATAGGGTTGGTTTTAATGTCAATGGGACATATAAACGGATGGCCCTTTCCGCAGGGAGGCTCCCGGCAAATTTCGAATGCTTTAGCTGCTCATTTTATTTCTTTGGGCGGCCAGATACAGACGAACTTTCATGTAGGTTCATTGGATCAGCTTCCATCATCGCATGCGGTGTTATTTGATATAGGCCCGCAGCAACTCTTGCATATTGCAGGGCATAAATTTTCTGATTTTTACAAGTGGCAACTGAAACGGTTTAAATATGGAATGGGAGTTTTTAAAATCGACTGGGCCCTTAGCAATCCCGCTCCCTTTACCGCTTCTGTATGCAAACAGGCTGGCACCTTGCATTTGGGTAATACCATGGAAGAAATAGTTGCTTCCGAGCAAATGACCTGGAAAGGAAAGCATGCCGAACGTCCGTTTGTGTTAATGGCTCAGCAGAGTGTCTTCGACCGAGGCAGAGTTCCGGAAGGAAAACAATCAGCCTGGGCTTATTGTCATGTTCCGCATGGTTCGGAAAAAGACATGACCGCGGCTATAGAAAATCAAGTGGAAAGGTTTGCACCCGGATTTAAGGACTCGATCCTGGCTAGACATAGCATGAATTCCATGCAAATGCAGGCTTATAATCCAAACTATATTGGTGGCGATATTAATGGTGGTGTGATTAATCTTTCGCAGTTATTTACCCGGCCCGCTTTGCGGTTCTCTCCGTACCGAACATCTGCAAAAGGAATTTACATCTGCTCGTCTTCTACTCCGCCGGGTGGGGGTGTTCATGGCATGTGCGGATATCATGCTGCCCGCCGGGCGTTAAAAGATGTTTTTGGATTACAACCTCCAGTATTGTTGTAAGGATGAGAAAAATTAGTCTCCTTTTCAGGTACGAAAATTTTCGCACCTGAATATCAAGAGACATGTGAATAATTAAGTCTTATTTAGCCAGGATCAGAGTATTCGTAAATGCATTTTTACCACAAACTAATTTAGAGATGTAGGTGCCGCTTGGATATCTGCTACCATCAAATTGAAAGCTGTAAGTTTGTCCAACTTCTGTTTTACCTCTATAAAGTGTTTCAAGTAAAATTCCTTGAAGATTGTAGATCTGAAGAAAGGCATTTTCTTTTTCAACCCCGGTAAACTCGATGGTGACATATTGTTGAAAAGGATTTGGATAGGCCTTTACGTTATAATTCACAGCAGCCAAAACGGGGTTGTTAACCGAAATCTCAACGCTGCCTGAGCTTGCTGAAATTCCAAAGCTATTTGTTGCTTTGGCTGTAAGAACATACGTGCCAGCTGAAATATCTTTCCATGCAAATGAATAAGGACTGGTTAAATCCTCGCCAAGTTTTGTGCTGCCCGCGTAGAATTCCACTTTAGTAATGGTTCCGTTTTGATCGCTTGCGTTTGCAGTTATAGTAGTCGAGGCCAGTGCTGTAAATGTACTGTTTACAAGTGGAGAAGTAATACTAACTTGTGGTGCGCTAGTTATAACAGGCGCCGTTACAAGTACATTTATGGCTTGAGTTGTAGTGGTCAAGCCGGAATTATCGGTTGCTTTTGCGGTGATGGTATAACTGCCGGCTGCAACATCGCTCCATGAAAAAGTATACGGACTTGTTAAGTCTTCTCCTAATTTGATCGACCCGTTAAAGAACTCAACTTTGGTAACTGTTCCATCCTGATCTGTTGCATTGGCTGTAAGAGTAATTGATGCCGGTGCAATGAAACTGCTGTTGTTTGCCGGAGAGGTTACAGTGATTTGCGGAGCAACAGCTGCCAATATTGTTGCAACAGGTAGCTCGAACGGAATTAAATTAGATCCCTGAATTGGTCTTTGCAAAGTGCCGTCAGGAAGTTTCCAGCCAACCGACACGTGATCCTGTGCGCCACCTCCTTCTTTGTGCAAGGCTTCGATGTAATAACGTTGCCCGGCTTGTAAGGTAATTTCAACAGATTGCTGCGAAGGATATCGGTCATACCAGCCCGGTGTTGTCCAGTCGTCAACAGAAGCGATTTTTCTTTTATTTGCAGGATCGCCGTTTGTACTTAACCACAATTCGCCGTTATCATCACTGGCAATATAGAAAACATAATTTCCGCTTACAGGCGGACAGATATAACCTCTGATGCGAGAACCATAATCGTCGCCAAAAT